>CAZQQP010000147.1:0-11020 GCA_964595475.1 uncultured Planctomycetaceae bacterium
TCAGTCTCGCACCGTAGCGCCGGCGTAGCGCCGGACCCCGCCCCCCCTTCTGCCCGCTCCTGTAACTTCGGCAATCGCAAGTGTCCGCGGGAGGACTCGAACCCCCAACCTTCGCCTCCGGAGGGCGACGCTCTGTCCAATTGAGCTACGCGGACGAAGTAAGGTACGTATTGTACCGTACCGCGTCCCCGCCGGGAAGAGCGCAAGGGAACCCCCCAGGCAGAAATCCGGGCTCACCGGCATCCACGGGGGAGCCGGGCGGCTCGGCCGCGAGGCCGCCTACCCCTCGCCGCGGAGGACGATCCGGATGCGGACGACGAGGCGACCGTCGATGCGATGCTCCTCGTCCGGGACCGCCTCCCACTTGTAGAGGCTCTTGAGGATCGGCCCGTCCACGTTCGCGTAGCCCGTGCTCCGGACCATCTCGGCGCGAATCGCCTGGCCCTGCTCGTTGAAGACTACCTGGACCACGGGGTTCCTCGGAATGGTGTAGCGAGCGGGCACGCTGAAGTCGGGGCGGACCGTCTTGATCCGCATGCCCTCCGCCGCGAGGACCTTCCCGACGCGGACCTTCTCCCCCGTGACGCGGCTGACCGGGTCCGCTTCGCGGTCCGTCTTCGGCGCCGCCGTAGGCCTCGCACCCGATCGCTCGGAGGAGGTGGTAGCCCGCTCGGCGGAGCTTCGGGCGGTGCGGGTGGGGTTCCCCTGCTTTTCGCCGGCTGTCGACGGCGCCTTCTCCGCCTTTGACTTCCGCCGTCGCCCCCGCGCCTTTTCGCGGCGGGCGTCCTCGGGAGCCACCGTCTTGTCGGTCGGCGTGGGGGTCGGCAGCGCCGCGAGGCGGGGCGTCTCCGTCTCGAAGCCTTTGACCTCTTTGGACGCGGCGGCGGGGCTCGCGTCCGAGGAGGGGTCGACGGTCGGGCCGCGGCGGACCAGCCGTTCGTCCCGCGGCTTCTCCGCGGGCTTGGCGAGCTCCGGTGTCTCGGCCGTCGCCTCGGGAAGCGCCTGCTTCTTCACGTTCAGCTCGTCGGCCTCGGCGAGGTCGGTCGGTGTCTTGTCCACCACCTTCTCCTCGGAAGTGGTGTCCGTGACCTTGCGGGGCTTCTCCGAGCGGCCCTTCTTCTCGATCACGCTGGCGGCCTTCGGCGGTCCCTCCGTGGGCGCCGACGCCTTCTCGCCCACGCGCTTCGAGAGCTTCATGGGCGGCTCCGGCAGCTTCTCGGCGCTCTGCGGACCGGCAGGACGATCGGTGCGGGTGGGAGCCGCCTTCCCCGTGGGTCGCTTCTGCGAGGCCGGCGCGGCCGCCGCCCGCCGCTTCGGAGCGGCGGGGGAAGGGGCTGTCGGGTCGATCGGGCTTCGCTTCGCCGTGGGGTCGGGCGGGGCGGTCCTCTGCTGGGGAGCCTGGTCGATGGACGCCTTCTTAGCGATGAGCCGCTTGTAGGCGTCGTGGCTGATCCAGTTCATCCGGACCGCGGAGGGCGTGGGCTCGCCGAAGACGGGCTCCTTCCGCTCCCGCTTCGGTCGCTCGGGGGAGTTCTTGGGCTGGGACGGCGAGTCCGCGGGGCGAGCGGGGCTCTCCGCGGTGCCGAGGCCGACGAGACGCGTGGCGGCGACCGTGCCAAGGCCGTGCAGCAGCACGGAGCCGGCGAGGGCCACGGCGAGGACCAGCTTGGACTCGTGGTCTTCTTGCATCACGATCTTCCCGGCTACGAGCCGGAGCGCCCGACAATGGAGAAGTTCTCCACGCCGATGCGTCGGAGCATGTCGATGACCCGGATGAGCGTGGGGCCGCGGTCCGTCTTCGCGGTTTCCTTCGACAACGCCACGAACACCTGTGGTGACTCGGCCTGGCCGACTCGGTCCTTCAGCCGCCGTTTCAGCTCGTCGAAGGTCACCCGCTGTCGGTTCAGGTAAAGTTGATTGTTCGGCCCCACGGTGATTCCCGCGACCGCCCCCGCCTTCGGGCTCTTGCCCGCCTCCAGCTTCGGCAGCTCCACCGGGAGGACCTCCGCACGGACCATCAGGACGAGGCTGTAAATGAAAAACGTCAGAAGGAGGAAGATCACGTCGAGCAGCGGGGTCAGCTCGAACCGCGGCTCCAGACTGCTTGACGGACGGCGGCGCGGCATGGGGAGCATTGTACGGGCGGGAAGGATGGGCAGGAAGCGGTCCGCTTGATCCGGCGGCGTGCCCGTGCTACCGCTTGGACCATGCGAGCGGACGGGTTGATCTACCTCGATCACAACGCGACCACACCCGCGGACCGCCGGGTGGTGGAGGCAATGGTTCCGTACTTCTCCCAGCACTTCGGCAACGCGGCGAGCCGGCAGCACGGGTTCGGGTGGGAGGCCCGCGACGCGGTGGAAAGCGCCCGGGAGCGGGCCGCGGGGCTCATCGGCGCCGATCCGCGGGAGATCGTGTGGACGAGCGGGGCGACCGAGGCGGACAACCTCGCGATCCGCGGCGTGGCCGACTGGTATCGCGGCAAGCCGGGCGGGCCGTGGCACGTGATCACGAGCGCGGTGGAGCACCGGGCGGTCCTGGACCCGTGCCGGCGGCTGGAGCGGGAAGGCTTCGAGGTCACTTTCCTCGAGCCGGACGAGACCGGCCGGGTCGCGGCCGAGCAAGTGGCGGAGGCGGTCCGGCCGGGGCACACCGTGCTCGTCAGCATCATGTGGGCCAACAACGAGGTGGGGACGACCAACGACGTGCCGGCGATCGGTCGGGTCTGCAAGGATCACGGCGTGCTCTTCCACACCGACGCGACGCAGTACGCGGGCAAGCTGCCGATCGACGTCTCCGACGCCGGCGTGGACCTCCTGAGCTTCTCCGGCCACAAGATCCACGGGCCCAAGGGCGTGGGGGCGCTGTACGTCCGTCGGCGACGGCCGCGGGTCCGCCTCGAGCCGCTGTTCGAGGGCGGCGGACACGAGCGGGGGATGCGGTCGGGCACGCTGAACGTGCCGGGCATCGTCGGGTTCGGGAAGGCGTGCGAGCTGTGCGAGGCGGAGATGGCCGACGAGCGGGTGCGGCTCGGCCGCCTCCGCGACCGACTGGAGCGACACATCCTCGCCTCCCTCGACGGCTGTCGCGTGAACGGCCACCCGACCCACCGCCTCCCGCAGACGAGCAACCTGAGCTTCGCGGGGGTCAGCAGCGACGGCGTCATGCTCGCGATGCGGAACGTGGCGGTGAGCAGCGCCTCGGCGTGCACCACCGCGTCGCTGGAGCCGAGCCACGTGCTGCACCAGATGAGGGTACCGGACGCGATGCAGCACTGCTCCATCCGGTTCAGCCTGGGACGGGGCAACACGGAGGAAGAGATCGACCACGCGGCGGAGACGGCGATCGCGAGCGTGGGGAGGCTCCGGGGGATCAGCCCGCTCTGCGAATCGGCGGCCGGCGTCGTGGCCGAGGAGGCCTAGCCATGGCGTATTCGGGCGTGCTCCTCGACTATTTCGATCGGCCGAGGCGTGCGGGCTCGCTCGACGGCTCTCGTGCGGACGTCGGGTCCGCGACGATCGGCAGCGCCGAGTGCGGCGACGTGGTCCGCATCCAGATCCAGGTGGACGGCGAGGGCCGCGTGGCCGACGCCCGCTTCAAGGCGTTCGGCGGCGGGCCCGCCATCGCGGCGGCGAGCCTGGCGGTGGATTGCATCGTCGGCCGAGCCGTTGACGAGGCGGAGGATCTGGAGAATACTCAACTGGTGAGTTTTCTCGGGCTGCCCTCGTGGGAGCGACAAGGGCCCATATTCGCGGAACGGGCGGTGCGAGCGGCGATCGGCGATTACCGGCGGAAAGCGGAAGGCGGAAACGACGCGAACGACCACGGCGAATTGGCGTAGAAGCCAACAAAGGAGGCGACCATGGCGATCGAACTGACCGAGACGGCGGCCAACGAGATCAAGCGGATCCTGAGTGAGCACAACCTCGACGGGCAGAAGATGCGGCTCCGCGTGGGCGTGAAAGGCGGCGGCTGCTCGGGCTTCTCCTACCTCCTCGACCTCACCGAGCAGGTCTCGGAGCGGGACGAGGAGTTCGAGCAGCACGGCATCAAGATCGTCTGCGACCCGAAGAGCCATCTGTATCTCGAGGGCACGGCCGTGGACTTCAAGGACGAGCTGATGGGTCGCGGCTTCGTGTTCAAGAACCCGAACGCGACGTCGACCTGCGGCTGCGGCTCGTCGTTCGCGGCGTGAAGTGTCGGACACCGAGCGTGGACGTGAGGCAGAACCCAGCGAGAGCTGGGTTCTGCTTTTTTCGCCCCGAGGGAGGGGCGAGGGGTCCGCGTCTCATGAACGTCCTCGTCACGGGTGGCGCCGGGTTTATCGGGTCGCATCAGTCGTGACGCCGCCTCGCGGACGGCCACGCGGTGCACATCGTGGACGACCTCCCGACGGGGTCACGAGACAACGTCGTGGATGTGCTCGGGCGGCGCTGCACGCTCCAGGTCCAACCGGTTCGCAACACGCTCGCCGAGACGGGTTGGCTCGCCGGCTTCGACGCGGTCTACCCCCTCGCGGCGGCCGTAGGCGTGCAGAGGACCGTCGACCAGCCCGTCCGGACGATCGAGAACAACGTGCTCGAGACCTGTCGGGTCCTCGAGGCCGCGGCTCACCAGCTTCCACTCCTGCTGACGACCACATCCGAGGTCTACGGGAACTCGGACCGCATCCCCTTCCGCGAGGACGACGACGTGACCTACGGGGCGACCCCCTACACCCGTTGGTCCTACGCGATGAGTAAGGCCCTCGACGAGCAGCTCGCCGACCGGGTCCGCGCCGTCGCCGGAAGCGACAGCCCCAAGCGCTTCGTTTCGCACGACGAGGCGTACGGCGTTCCCGTCGACGACATGCCCCGGCGCGTGCCGGACCTCACCCGCGTGCGCGAGGCGATCGGGTTTCGCGCGTCGTATCGCCTCGACGACACGCTCGAGGAGCTGGTCCGGCTCGCCGAGCGAGAGGGACCGGCCGAGTAGGCCGCCGCCCGCCTCTGGAGCGCCGGACCAGGAGACCGCGGGGTCTCTCGGCAAAGATGGAGCCTCGACTGACCCGAGGACCCTATGCCGAGCGACGGGCCCACGGAAGACGCGCTGGAGCGGACCCGGCGGAACGCCGTCCACCGCCTCCTTGCCGAGCGGACCGAGGTCGGCCACTGGGCGGGCGAGCTCTCGAGCAGCGCCCTGTCCACCGCGACCGCCGTGACGGCGCTCGCGGCCGTGGACCACGCCGAAGGGGCGACGACCCATCAGACGCTCGTCGACGGCGGCCTCCGCTGGCTCGCGGACCATCAGAACCCGGACGGAGGGTGGGGCGATACGGTCCGGAGCCTCTCCAACATCTCCACCACCGTGCTCGGATGGGCCGCGTTCGCCGCGGGGGTCGGGCCGGAAGCGAGGCCGTCGGCCGTCGAGCGGGCGGAGCACTGGCTTCAGCGACACGCGGGCTCGCTCCACGCCGAGGCACTCGCCGAGACCATCCTCCGTCGCTACGGGAAGGACCGGACCTTCTCCGTTCCCATCCTCACGATGGCCGCGATCGCGGGCCGCTTGGGAGAAGACCCGCAGGCGTGGCGGCTGGTCAAGCAGCTCCCGTTCGAGCTGGCGGCGTTTCCCCGGAGCGGGTTTCGCTTCCTTCGCCTTCCCGTCGTGAGCTACGCGCTGCCGGCGTTGATCGCGATCGGCCACGCCCGCCACGCGAAGCGGCCGACGCGAAACCCGTTGGCGCGGGCCGTCCGGGCGGCGACCCACGCGCGCACCCTCGACGTGCTTGATCAGATCCAGCCGCCCAACGGCGGCTTCCTGGAGGCGACCCCGCTGACGAGCTTCGTCGCGATGAGCCTGACGGCCGCCGGCCTCCACGGCCACGCGGTGGTTCGACGGGGCGTCGGCTTTCTTCGGCGCTCCGTCCGTCCCGACGGGAGCTGGCCGATCGACACGAACCTCGCGACGTGGGTCACCACGCTGTCGACCAACGCGTTGGCCGCCGGCGGGCGGATCGGCGACCACCTCGGATCGGCCGACCGTGGCGCGATCGCGGAGTGGCTCGTCGGGCAGCAGTATCGGCAGGTGCACCCCTACACCAACGCGCCGCCCGGCGGGTGGGCGTGGACCCATCTTCCGGGCGGCGTCCCCGACGCCGACGACACCTCGGGGGCGGTGGTCGCGTTGAGCAACCTCGGCGTGGAGGGGGCCGGTGAGCCGACGCGGGAGGCGGTCCGCTGGCTGCTCGACCTCCAGAACGGCGACGGCGGCATCCCCACATTCTGCCGGGGGTGGGGGAAGCTCCCGTTCGACCGGAGCAGCGCGGACATCACGGGCCACGCGATCCGGGCCGTCGAGGTGGCCGACGGCGTGCCGGCCGGCCACCGCGGGCGGGAGCGGGCGCTGCGGTTTCTCCGGCGGGCCCAGCGGCCCGACGGCTCCTGGGTGCCGCTGTGGTTCGGGAACCAGCACGGCGGCGAGGAGGAGAACCCGTGCTATGGAACGGCCCGAGTGCTCCTCGCGCTCGCCGGCTCGGACAGCGACGCCGCGCGGCGGATGCGGTGCCGCGGTCTCGCGTGGCTGGTGCGTGCTCAGCACGCCAGCGGCGGGTGGGGCGGCGACCGACGACTTCCTCCGTCGATCGAGGAGACCGCGCTGGCCGTCGAGGCGATCGCGTCGGCGAGGCGGCACGAGGGTCAGGCGGCGGAGCTGTCGAAGGCGTGGGGCAAGGGCCTGCGTTGGCTGGTGGACCAAACGGACGGGGGACGGACGTTCGAGCCGTCGCCGATCGGCTTCTACTTCGCCCGGCTCTGGTACTTCGAGCGGCTCTACCCGCTGATCTTCACCGTGGGCGCTTTGGAGCGGAGCCGGCCAGCTAGGTAGGCCGGGCGGTCAGACCGCCCGACGGTGGGCGACCCGAGAAGGCCAGGCTCCCGCTCGGGCCTCGGCTCGCCACGGCTACGTCTCGCTTCCGACGAATTTCTTGCGGCGACGGGCGGGCGCGATGTTCATCTGCTTTCGATACTTGGCGACCGTGCGGCGCGCGATCTCCACGCCCTGTTGCTTCAGCGCCTCGACGAGCTGGTCGTCGGAGTAGGGAGCGGTATCGGGCTCCTGGTCGATGATCTCCTTCAGCTTCGCCTGGATGGCCACCCAGCTCATCCCGTCGCCGTCGCCGCCCTCGGTTCCGCCCGAGAAGAATCGGCGAAGGGGGAAGATGCCCCGAGGGGTCTGCACCCACTTCTCGCTAACGGCCCGGCTCACCGTGCCCACGTGGATGCCGAGGCGGTCCGCGACGTAGATCATCGGAAGAGGACGAAGGTGGTCGGGCCCGTAGTCGAGGAAGTCCCGCTGCTCCTCGATGACCACCTCGACCACCCGCAGGAGTGTGCTGTTTCGCTGATTGAGCGAGTCGATGAGCCAGCGGGCGCTTTGCATGCTGCCCGTGAGATACTTCCGGGTCTCCTTGTCGAGGTTCGGATCCTCGGTCATCTTCCGGTACACGGGGTTGATCGCGAGACCCGTCTGTCGGCCGCGGTTGAGGGCCGCGACGTAGCGGTCCTCCACCGGGTCGTAGTCGATGATGACGTCGGGGACGACCGCCTCGGGACGGGCCGGCGCGAGCTGGCGGCCGGGACGGGGATCGAGGCGACGGATGCGGGCGAGGGCCGCGTTGATCTGGTCGTGGGTGAGGCCCGTCTGCCGGGCGATCTTCGGCAGGCGGTTGGCCTCGATGTCCGGGATGTGGTCCGTGACCAGACGGCGGGCCACGTGGAGGGTCTCGCTGTCGTCGCCCTCCGCGATCGCGGCGTCGATCTGCAGGAGGAGACACTCCGAGAGGCTTCGCGCCCCGATTCCGACGGGCTCGAGCCACTCGCGGACCAGGCGAGCCGCCTCCTCGAGGGTCTCCGCGTCCACGCCCTCCGGCGCCGACGCGAGCATCTCCTGCAGGTCGCTGCGGAGGTAGCCGTCGTCGTCGATGAAGGCGATGAGGTGCTCCCCCGCCCGGCGCACTCGGTCCGCGGCCTCGACGAAGCGCCACTGGTCCCACAGCTGCTCCGTCAGGCTCGCCGACCGTGCCGCCGTGTTGGCCATCGCGTCCATCTTGGCGTCGGCCTCGCCGTCGTCCCGCGACGGCCGGCGAAACTCCGCGGAGCTCTCCGTGTTCTGCGACCACTCCTCGCCGTGCTGGCTGGAGAAGCTCGCGAGCCGCTCGAAGTCCTCCCGCCCCGCGTTCCGCTCCGAGTCCACGAGGTCGAGCGGCTGGTCCGCGTCTTGGGACGGCTCCTCGTCCGGCGGGGCGGGGGTCTGCTCCTCCGTGTCCGCCTCCAGCTCCAGGACGGGGTTGGTCTCGAGCTCCTGGCTGATCCGCTGGTCGAGGGCCAACGAGGGGAGCTGAAGGATCTCCATGGACTGGATCATGCGGGGAGACAGCTTCATTCGCTGCTCCATCCGCGCGTGTTGTCCCGCTTCGATCCGCATGATCCGTGTTCTCAGTGGAGGATGGTCGATTCGACGAATGGGGCACGGCCCTTGCGAACCATATCGGAGCCGCCCCACGAGACAACCTATTCGACGGGCTGTCGGCTGCTGATCGCGTCGGAGAGGACTTGCTTGTTGGCGTACTGCAGCTCCGTCCCGGCCGGGAGGCCGCGGGCGAGGCGGTTGAGCTGAACCTGGGGCATGCCCCGGAGGCGGCGGGCGATCTCCAGGGCCGTGCCCTCGCCCTCCATCGTCGGGTTGATCCCGAGGATCACCTCGACGGGCTCGCCTGCGTCGGCGAGCGAGCGGATACGGTCGACCAGGGCGTCGATGGTCAACGCCTCGGCGCCCACGCCCTCCAGCGGCGCGATGCGGCCGAGGAGGACGTGGTAGACGCCGTCGTACGACTGGGCCTGCTCGAGGCTGACCACGTCCCTCGGCTGCTCGACCACCAGGATCTTCCGCCGGTCCCGCTCGGCGTCGCGGCAGATCGGACAGGGGTCGGCGTCGGTGAGGTTGAAGCAGCGCGAGCAGTAGCTGACCCGCTCCTTCACCTCCTCGATGGCACGGGCGAGCTCCAGGGCCTCCTCCCGCTCCGCCTTCAGGAGGTGGAACGCCAGCCGCTCCGCGGTCCGCCCGCCGATGCCCGGCAGACGGCCGAGCGCGTCGATCAGCCGGTTCATCGACTTCGTGTAAGGCGTGCTCTCCGCCATCGTCGCCTTTCGGACCGCCGGCGCCATCCAAGCGGAACCACGATGGAGCCGCGCCACCCGTCGGGTGACGCCGAACCGCGACGCTCCCGTCTTACTCCACCGTCACCCGCTCCGTGCCGCGGGTCTGGACCTCCCGCGTCGCCTGCTCGACGAAGGTCTCCAGCGGCACGGCGCCGAGGTCGCCGCGGGCGCGGTCGCGGACCGAGACCGTCCCCTGCGACTGGTCGCGGCCGCCGACCACCAGCATGTACGGGATCTTCATCTCCTGAGCGGCGCGGATCTTCGCGTTCACCCGCTGATTGGAGCGGTCCAGCGAAACGCGGAAGGGGCCGCCGGACGCCGCCCGCAACGCCGCGAGCACCTTCTCCCCGTAGTCGACGAACTTCTCGGAGACGGGGAGGACGCGGATCTGCTCCGGCGCCAGCCACAGCGGGAAAGCGCCCGCGTAGTGCTCGATGAGGATGCCCATGAAGCGCTCCATCGAGCCGAACGGCGCCCGGTGGATCATCACGGGACGGTGCGGCTGGTTGTCCGGCCCCGTGTACTCGATCGCGAAGCGCTCGGGCAGGTTATAGTCGAGCTGGACCGTGCCGAGCTGCCACGAGCGGCCGATCGCGTCGCGAACGTGGAAGTCGATCTTCGGCCCGTAGAAGTTGGCCTCGCCCCGCTGCTCCTCGAAGGCGAGACCGCGGTCCTGGAGGACCTCGCGGAGCTCCCGCTCCGCACGCTCCCAAGTGGCCGGGTCGCCCGCGTATCGGTCCTCGTCGGGGTCGCGGAGGGAGAGGGCGATCTCCACGTCGTCGAAGCCGAACGTCTCGAGGACGAATTGGACGAGCTCGACGGTCGCCCGCACCTCGTCCTGCACCTCCGGCGTGCAGAAGATGTGGGCGTCGTCCTGGGTCATGCCCCGGACGCGGGTGAGGCCGGAGAGCTCGCCCGACTGCTCGTATCGGTACACCGTGCCGAACTCCGCGAGGCGGACCGGGAGGTCGCGGTAGCTCCGCGGCTCCGAGGCGTAGACCTTCACGTGGTGGGGACAGTTCATCGGGCGGAGCAGATACGGCTCCTGCGCTCCCGTGTCGTCCTCCTGCATGCGGATCGGCGGAAACTGGCCGTGGGCGAAGTACGGGTAGTGGCCGCTGGTCTCGTAGAGGCCCACCTTGCCGACGTGGGGCGTGTAGACCATCTCGTAGCCGAGCTCCAGGAGGCGGGCGCGGAGGAAGTCCTCAAGGATCGACCGGACGCGTGCTCCGCGGGGCTTCCAGAGGGCCAGACCCGGGCCGACCTGCTCGTCGAGGGTGAAGAGGCCGAGGCGTTGGCCGATCACCCGATGGTCCCGCTCGCGAGCCGCCTCGCGACGGCGGAGATCCTCGTCGAGCGCCTCCCGCGTGGAAAAGGCGGTGCCGTAGACCCGCTGCAGCGGCTGGGCATTGACGTCCCCACGCCAGTGGGAGGCGGCGACCGAGGTGAGCTTGACCGCGCCGACATAGCCCGTGGACGGGACGTGGGGACCGCGGCAGAGGTCCTCCCAGTCGCGGGCCGGCTCGCCCGTTGCGTACCACGAGAGCGGGCTGCTCGGCTCCGCCTCCAGCGACCGCTCCGCGTTGTCGAGCTTGTAGGGATTGCCCTCCGCCCGGAGCTTGGCCAGCCCCTCCTCCGGGTCCAGCTCGTAGCGGGTGAACGGGCGGTCCGCCTCCACGATCTTCGCCATCTCCGCTTCGATGCGGGCGAAGTCCGCCGAGCTGAGGGGCTGATCCAGCTCGATGTCGTAGTAGAAGCCGCCCTCCACCGGCGGGCCGTAGGCGAGGCGGGCGGTGGGGTAGAGATTACAGATCGCCTCCGCCATC
>CAZQQP010000148.1:0-10958 GCA_964595475.1 uncultured Planctomycetaceae bacterium
CCATCCGGCTTTCCTCCAGCTTACTACGCTGCGCGGGCACCTTGAAAGGGGTGGCGGTGTGGAGGCAATCCCGAAGGAACTTGAGCCACGTTGGGGCTTGATCCCGTCGTGTCTTAAGGATGATCTCCAGGAAGAGCTTCGCTGGCGCATTTTTAACAAGCTGGTTGCGCCAGAGGCGGGGGGCCAGCGTGTTCTTGGACGGCCGGCGGCGGTGAGGTCCGTGTGGGATGGTCAGTCCCCCGGAGCACGAGCCAGCGGAGGTCCGGTCGGCTTGTCGGACGCCTGGTCACGGCCACGGGCGCTCGCGCGGAGTGGCGCGCGAGAAAGCGTCGCGACCACGGTGGCCGTGACGAGGCCCAGCAGGCCCGCGAGGAGAAAGAGGCGGTCGAGGCCGAGGAGGACGGGGACGAAGAAGGCGCCGAGGGAGCCCATCGCGGCGCCGATTGCGTCCATGGCGAAGACGACCAGCCGACGCCCCTCCGCCGCCTCGAACAGGGCCGGGAAGAAAGCGCCCACGCCCACCGCGGCCGGGAGGCTCGCCAGCAGCGCGGCCTTCGGTGCGTCGGCCGCGCCCGCCGCGAGGAGGACGACGGACGCGCCGCCGGTGAGCAGACACGCCACCCTCCGCCGCCGGCCCAAGAGCAGGCTCCCCGCGCCGGTGGCGACCAGGAAGAGGACCGCCGCCTGCACCAGCGCCTCGTAGTAGATGTAGCTCCGCTCGAACAGCGCGACGACCAGCGCGTGCTCCATGACCAGAAAATTGGCGCCGACGAGGAGGCCACCGACCGCCGCCACGGCGAACGGGAAACGCCCCGCGTCGCCCGAGGACTTCCGGAGGACCGCGAGGATCACGCCGCCGAGGAGGACCGCGCCGCACGCGAGCCCGGCGAAGACCTTCTTGACGGCTTCGAGAGAGAGGATGTTCCGCACGTTGCCCGCGAGGAACGGCCGCTCGTCCGTGATCGGCGTGAAGTGCTCGCCCGCTTCCACGCGTCGCCGCCGGGGGATCGCGGCCGCCGGCGCCGCACGGTCGAAAGGGCCCACCCGCCCCGCGAAGAAGCGCCGGGTCTCCGGCTCGGGCAGCTCCGCTCGAGCTGCGCTCGCCGACGCGAGGATCAGGACGCTCCGCGCGTTCTCGTGCCACGTCGTCGCCAGGCCCAGGTGCTTGAACGTCCGCACGTACTGTCGGGTCAGCACGCGGTCCGGGTCGAGGTAGGCCGGATACCACACGGCGAGCACGCCGTCCTCGGTGAGCTTCTCCCGCATCCGCCCGTACGCCTCCGCGGTCCGGAGCATGCTCCCGGGCTCGAGCATCATCTGCGGATACCCCCCTACGCTCGGGAGGAAGATGAGGTCGAACGGCCCGCTCGCCCGCTCGAGATACGACCGCCCCTCCGCGCAGACCGGCGTCACCTCTTCCGCCTCGTAGACGCGGTCGAACCGACGGGGGAAGCGCTTCCGCGTGATGCGGAAGACCTCCGGCTCGATCTCCACCGCGACGATCTCCCGAAAGGAAAACTGCTCCGCGGCAAACCGCACCTGTCGCCCGCCGCCGGCGCCGAGGATCAGCACGCGTCCGCCCGCCGGCACGGCGTAGAAGGGGACGGCGTCGAGCGTCTGCTCGGGGATGCCGTGGGGACGGGTGTAGTTCCAGTGGATCACGTCGTTGTAGAACGCCGCGACCTGCGGCTTGTTCTTATGGGCCATGAGCTCGACGAGGCCGTACCGCCCCCACCGCTGATGGATGAGCTCCCACGGTCCCCTCTGGGCGAGCCCCTTCGTCGACGTGACCTCGCCGTGTCCGCCGTAGCTACCCTTGTACAGGTGGAGGAACCCCGCCTCGAGACCGGGAATCGCCGCCAGGCCCGCGAGCCCCGCCACTGCGACGAGCAGGCGTCGCCGGCCGCCCACCACGGCGGCGGCGAGCGTCGCCAACGCGACGGCGGCGACCAGCAGGCGTGCGACGCCGAGGAAGGGAAGGCCGAAGTGGACGGCGAGATACGCCGCGGCGGCGCCGAAGAGGTAGGCGCCGTAGACCCACCGCGTCCGTCCGCGGAGGCCGCGTCGGCCCACCTGGTAGCCGACATACTCGGTCAGCCCGTAGCCCGCAAAAAACGGCAGGAAGAGGGCGGAGAAGAGAACCACCTGCCCGAGCAGCGCCCACGGCCGGAGGTCGAAGAACGCGGCCCGGAGGGCGTCCGCCCGCTTGGAGAGCAGACACAGCCCGCCGGACGCGACCATGAGCAAGGCCAGCCCCCACAGCGCCCGTTCGAGGCCCGCCCGCGTCGGCGAGAACCACCGCGCCGCGACGAGGCCGCCGAGGGGAAACCCGATGAACAGCAGGTGGAAAAAGAGCGTGGGGACGACGAAGAAGCTGAGGAGGCGGAACACGCAGAGCATGAAGAGGACGGCCGCGAAAGAGACCGTCCCGAGAAGCCACGCCAGCCGTGCCGCCCGCGGATCGAACCGCCGCGGCCGCCACGATGCGGGAGACGGAAAGGACGGGAGCAAGCCCACGCGTCGAGAGTAGATCGGACGGCGCGGACCTTCCAGCGTCGCAGCCGTGACCGCATTCCGACGTATGGACGATGGCAGAACAACTTCCTCCCGGTCATTGGGAGAGTCGAAACGGGCTCCGATTCAACCTTGCGAAGCACACTCTCATCGAGTGTTCGACGCTCACCGCGTGTGGACGTCCGGGAGATGTTCCTGGCAATGTTCGATGAGGGAAAACCGAACGTGGTTCGGCCGAGCCGAGCGTCTGCGGGGATGGAGAGCTCGGGCCGACCCGTTTCGCACGGGCAAGCCCGTGGACGACGGCTTCTCTGAGCGGGGGTCCCGTGGATTGGGGTCAGCCGTCCTTTCGGAAGCCCGCCTGCCTTCCCGTCACAGCTCACCCCTCGGCGCATCGGCGAAGCCTCGCGGGCCTTGCCGATTCCCACGGAGGGGAAAACTACGCTGCCGCCGTGCTCACTTGCTCTTTTTCTTGGAGGGGGACCCGTGGGGCAGCGGCGTGTTCGGCTCCACGGCGTCCTTCGGATAGGGACGCTTCCCGCCGAAGACGAGCATGTCCTCGCGGTCCTCGATGGTGACGAAGGACTCGTCGACCACGCCGTCGTCGCCCCACGGCCGCTCCCCGTGCAGCCGAAGGTGGCGGATCAGGAAGGGATACGCCGCCATCCGCTTGGACGGCCCGTAGTCGTGGCCCTCCCGCGGAAAGTGGGCGTTGTGCACCTTCGCCGCGGCGCCGTACAGGCTGTAGACGTGCTGGATGTACGGAAACTCCGTCTCCGGCATGAACCGCGTCCAGTCGTCGCCGTTGGAGAGGACGAGCTGCGGCCGCGGCGCCGTCAACGCCGCGATCTCCGCGTTGTTTGTCTTATGGTTCGGCCCCCAGTGAATGGGCATGCCGCTCTCGCAGACACACCCGCCGAAGAAATGGGCGGAGATCTGACAGCTCGGCACGGAGACCTTCACGCGGTCGTCGACGGCGGAGAGCAGAAAGGTCTGTGAGGCGCCGCCCGAGTTGCCCGTCATGCCGACGCGGCGCGCGTCCACGCCGTCGAGCGAGTGGAGAAAGTCCATCGCCCGCATGCTGTTCCACGTCTGGAGGCGAAGCACCTCGGGCGTGTTCCGGTGGGACCAGCCCGCCTCCTTCCAGTCGCCGTAGCCGACCATGTCGTAGTGGAAGACGACCGCCCCCATCCGGGCGAGGACGCCGCAGCGGATCTGGCGTGCGGCCTTGAACCGCCCGCCGTGGCCGTGGGCGGAGAGCACGCCCGCGTAGGGTGGGTCGAGGTCCAACGGCCGGTAGAGCGTCCCCGTCACGTAGAAGCCGGGCCAGCTCTCGAACGCCACGCTCTCGGCGGTGTACCCGTCATAGGTGCGCTTGTCGAAGAAGCGCGGGCGGAGCGGCGTCCTCTCGGGAAGCGGGGAGAGCTTCGCTCCCGCGAGGATGCCCTGGCGGATGCGTTTTCTCCGCTCCTTCCACCCGGAGAGGCCGTCGTAGGACGCCTTGAAGCGGGCGAGCTCTTTTTTCGCCTCTGCCGGGCTCTGGGCGTGTCCTCGCCGCAGCTTCGGCCCCTTCCCTCCGATCGCCGGCCAGGGGAGCCCCACTGTCGCCCCGGAGACACCGACGCCCGCGGCACGGAGAAAGCTCCGCCGGCTCACTTCGCTGGCCGTCGCATCGGTGGGGTGGTCAACGCACTCGCGATGCATCGGCGACACTCCTTTCGGGGCGAAGGGCGTGGCTGGCGACCTCCGGCCACGGTCGGCAATCTGCTGCAATCGGGACCGCGATCAACGCGGAACGGCCGTCCGCCGCAAGCGGGCTCACGAGGGCACTTCCACGCCCGTCGCCTCCGCCGCGGCGTCCGCGGTCTGGTCGATGAGGGTGGCGATGGTCATCGGTCCCACCCCGCCGGGGACGGGCGTGATCCGCCGCGCCCGCGGCGCCGCCGTCTCGAAGTCGACGTCGCCCACGTTGCCGGGGTTGTACCCCGCGTCGACCACGACGGCACCCTCCTTCACCCAGTCGCCCTGAACGAACTTCGGCCGTCCGACGCCCGCGATCAGACAGTCGGCCCGGCGGAGCACGGACGGGAGGTCGCGGGTCCGCGAGTGGCAGACCGTCACGGTGGCGTTCGCGTTGAGGAGCATGGCCATCATCGGCCGTCCGAGGATGGCGCTTCGGCCGAGGACGACGGCCTCCGCCCCCGCGATCTCCACGCCGTAGGCGGCGAGGAGACGCATGATGCCCGCGGGCGTGCAGCTGCCGAACCGCGCCGTCCCGAGCATCATGTGGCCGAGGCTCGTGGACGTGACGCCGTCCACGTCCTTGTGGACCGGGATGGCGTCGAAGGCCGCCCGCTCGTCCACGTGCTCGGGGACGGGGTGTTGCAGCAGGACGCCGTGGACGCCGTCGTCCTCCCCGAGATCGCGGATGGTGGAGATCAGCTCCTCCGTGCTGGTCTCGGCGGAGAGCTGAACCAGCCGGCTGGTCATCCCCGCCGCCTCGCACCGCTTCCGCTTCATCCGGACGTAGGTCGCGGACCCGGGGTCCTCCCCCACGATCACGGTGGCCAGACAAGGGGTCACTCCCGCGGCCTCCTGGATCGCCCGCACCTTCGTCGCGGCCCGCTCGACCAGCGTGCTCGCGACCGCCTTTCCGTCGATGATGGGGTCGTCGTCGGTCATGGGACGCTCGCTGCTGTCAGGCCCATCGTAGCCCCTGCACGCCGCGGCTGTCCGACCAAAAAGGCCGTCGGTCCGCTTGCGTGGGCCGAGTGGCACGCAGAGACTCAGGCCATCATGAGCGACGACGCCCACAGACTGCTCCACCGGCAAACCTACGACGGCATCGCGGCGACCGCGTTCAACACGCCGCTGATCCGCTTGCGGCGGACCGTCCCGCCGGACCTCGCGGAGGTCCTCCTCAAGGCGGAGCTCCTCAACCCACTCAGCAGCGTGAAGGACCGCATCGGCATCTCCATGATCGAGGCGGGGGAGCAATCGGGCCACGTCGGACCTGGCACCCACGTGGTGGAGCCGACGAGCGGGAATACGGGCATCGCGCTTGCCTTCGTCTGCGCGGCCAAGGGCTACCGCCTGACCCTCACCATGCCCGAGACGATGAGCGCGGAGCGTCGCGGTCTCCTCCGCGCCCTCGGCGCCGACCTCGTCCTCACCCCGGAGCGGGACGGCATGGGCGCGGCGATCGCCCGGGCGCTGGACATCGTCCACAGCGAGCCCCACGCGTGGATGCCCCAGCAGTTCGCCAACCCCGCCAACCCCGCCATCCACGAAGCGACGACGGGGCCGGAGATCTGGGCGGACACGGCGGGTGACGTCGACGCGGTCGTCTGCGGCGTGGGGACGGGTGGGACCATCACGGGCGTCACCCGCTACATCCGTCGGTTCAACCCCGACTTCAAGGCGATCGCCATCGAGCCCGCCCGCTCCGCGGTCCTCCTCGGCGGCTCGCCGGGCGAGCATCAGATCCAGGGCATCGGCGCCGGCTTCGTCCCCGAGACGTGCGACACCTCCCTCCTCGACGGCGTGGTGACGGTGACGGACGAGGAGGCGTTCGACTCCACGCGTCGCCTCCCGGTGGAGGAGGGCATCCTCGGCGGCATCAGCACGGGCGCCAACCTCTGCGGCACGGCCAAGGCGATCGAGAAGCACGGCCTCCACGGCCGGCGCATCGTCACCGTCGGCTGCTCCGCGGGGGAGCGATACCTCTCCACGGATGTCTTCCGCCACCTCATGAAGTGAGCGCTTGCGGAAGCGGGACGGCCCTGCGACGATCGGACATGATCCGCTTCGACTGGGTGCGGCGTGGCGACGAGTGGCTCGCGACCTCCGTGGACGCGCCCGACGGCGTCGACGGGTCCGCCCCGGCGGTCATCGTGGTCCACGGCCTCGCCGGTCACCGCATCGGCAACTCCCACCAGCTCGTCCACCTCGGCCGCCGCCTCTCCGCCGCGGGCGTCGCGTGTGTCCGCTTCGACCAGGCGGGCTGCGGCGAGTCCACGGGCGCCTCGACGGACGTGACGGTGCAAACCATGGCGGACGACACGCGGGCCGTCCGCGACTGGCTGCTCCAGCAGCCGTGGGTGGACCCGAGACGGGTGGCCTACGTCGGGTCGAGCCTCGGTGCGCTGGCCGCGGTCGCGGCGGAGGCGGAGCGGCCCGCCGCGGGCGTGGCCCTCTGGGCGCCGATCTACGACCTGCCGCGGATCTTCTCCCGCACGGCCCGGACGGGCCTCCGTGCCGTGCTCTCGGAGCGAGGGTGGGTCCCCTACGAGGGCCTTCGCCTCGGCGTCGGCTTCGTGGACGCCCTCGGCGCCATCGATCCGACCCGGCTCCTCGGCCGCAGCTCGGCGCCGGTGGGGCTGTATCACTCCCACTTGGACGACCTGGTCCCGTTCCAGGAGAGCAAGGCCTACCGGACGACCTGCGCGGAGGTGGGCCGACCGTGCACGCTGACGGAGTTCACCACCGCGGACCACGGCTTCTCCAACGACGGCGACCGGGTCAAGCTCCTGTCGCGAACCGTGGATTTTCTCCGGAAGTGTCTGGCCGCGGAGTGAGCGGGATCAGCCCGCTCCGACGCGGCCGAAGGTCTCCTTGAGATACCGGATGCTCTCCTCGGCGAGCCGCTCGGGCCCGGGGCTGTAGTCGAAGACCTCCACCGACACGTAGCGGGCGTAGCCCGCGTCCCGCAGCGCAGTGGCGATGGGGACGAAGTCGAGGTCGCCGAAGCCCGGCCCCTGTCGATTGGGGTCGTTGGCGTGGAAATGGACGAGGCGGTCGCGGTGCTCGCGGATGATCTGGGGGATGGGCGACGTCTCCGCCGTCATCGCCTTGGCGTCGAGGTGGAGCTGACAGGCCGGGTGGTCCACCGCGTCGAGGAGCCTCGCGGTCTCGTCCGCGGAGCGGAGGAAGTTGGTCTCCTCCGGCGCCAGCGGCTCCATCGCGAGCGTGACGCCCGCCGGCCCCGCCACCTCGCAGATCCGCTGGAGCACGTCCCGCGCCCGGTCGAAGGCCGCGTCGGGATCGTCGTTCGCCTCGACGTTGCGTTGCTTGGGGCTTCCCCATACGAGGACGGTTCCGCCCATCGCGGCGCAGAGCCGGACGAAGTGCTTCACGGCCTCCACGGTCCGCTCCCGCGTCGCCTGATCGGGCGAGGTCAGGTGGAGCCCCGGCGGGCTCGCGAGGAGCCAGTGGAAGCCGACCACCTCCAGCCCGGCGTCCCGGACGGTCCGCCCCATCGCCTCGGCCGCGTCCACCGACAGCTCCGTGGGGTCGTCGGCCAGCGTGAACGGCGCAACCTCCAGTCCGTCGTAGCCGCAGGACGCCGCGTGCTTGCAGAGGTCCTCGAGCGACCAGCCCTGGTACGTCTCATTGCAGATCGCGAACTTCATCGCCCGTCTCCGACCGCTTATTCGTCGGCTCCGGCTCTCGCGTACTGACCGGCGCGGAGGTCGAAGGCCTTCATCTCGTACTGGTCGCGGACGACGAGGCGGCCGTTGGACAGCGCCATGGGTGCCCACACCCGGTTGTTCTGCTTGCCTTTCTGGTCCAGGGCGGTGAAGCGAGAGATGGGCTTGAACTTCTTGGGGCTCGGCTCCACCAGGTAGAGCTCGCCCGTGCTCCCGTGGAGCACGATCAGCCGGCCGTCCGCGAAGATGACGGCGCCGCGGTTGAAGTTCGGCGAGACGCCGGTGCGCCAAAGGATCTTGCCCTTCTCCGGGTCGATGCACGCGAGGCCGGCCTTCGCCATGTTCTTTTCGCTGCCGAGCGTGCTGTTCTCGTTGATGTTCGCGTAGAGGTAGCCCTCGTGCCAGATGGCGGGGTGGATCTGGGCGCCGCGCTCCAGCTCGAACAGCTCCTTCGTCCGATAGCCGCCGTCCGTCTTCTCCACGCGGAACATGTCGGAGCCGGCGCCGTAGCCACCCGTCACGAAGATGCGCTGGCGGTCCGGAAGCACCGTCGGCGCCGGGATGGGCCAGTTGCACTTCGTAAATCCGTCGTACCGCCAGATGGTCTCGCCGCTCGCCGGATCGATGAAGAGCACGCTGTTGACGTAGGTGTCATCCGACTGATGTCGCTCCATCTGGACAATGCCCCGCTTCCCGGCGACAGTCCGGAGGATGGGCGAGACGTAATGGTCCCCGCCGAACGCCTCCGACTCCCAGACCACGTCGCCCGTCTTCCGGTGGAACGCCACCAGGCCGGGTGCGTCCTTCGCCGGCACCGGCACGATGACCTTGTTCTCGTGAACCAGCGGCGAGTAGGCGTAGCCCCACTTCAGGTCCCCCGTGGGAAGCACCCGCCCGTACTTCTTCTCGAGGTTCACCCGCCAGACGGGCTCGTGGGTGGACCGGCTCAGGCAGACGACGTCGCCCCGCCACCCGACGCTGTAGACGTAGTTCTCGGTGACGGTCGGCGTCGACCGCGAGCCCCGCCGCCCGCCGGGCGGCTTCCCGGGCGCCTCGTAGCGATACCGCCACAGCTCCTTACCGCTCTTGAGGTCGAAGGCCCGGAGGATATCCGCCTCCTGATCCTCGCGGTCGTAGAGGAAGACCTTGCCGTCGCGGATGGCCGGTCCGCCGAAGCCGATGCCGATGTCCGTCTGCCACATCTGCTTGGGCCCGCCCTCGGGCCACTTCTGGAGCAGCGACGTTTCCGGCGACTTCGCGTCGCGGTTCGGCCCGAGGTACTGCGGCCAGTCCGAAGCGAGCAGCGACGCCGACGACGTGATGAGGACGAGAGAGGAAAGGAACGGGAGGGTTCGCATCGCGCATCTCCTTAGGAGCCAAACGGAGCGGCCAGTATAACGGCCCGCGGCTCGGAGGGTCCACATGAAGCGGGGGTCCGTCGCGTCTCCGCCGTCACGGGCCCGGTCCGAGTCACGCGCGGCCCGGCTCATCCCCCGGCGGAGACCGCCCGTCGCGGGTTCTCCACCGTCATCGCGCGGACCGTCGCCTCGTCGAGGCCGACGCCCTCCCGCGGGTTGCGGACCCCACGAGGTGGGACCCGTCGGGCGCTCTTCCCACCAGATCCTCGCCGATGTCCAGCTCCCATCGGCCGAGGGTGTATCGGCCGGGGCCGAGGCCGGCGGGCGCGATCGCGTCCGTGACCACCACGCACCGCTCCGGCCCGGCGGCGCGGATGTAGTTCCGCAGCGCGTGGAGGGGGACATGGACGCCGTCCGCGATGAAGGTGAGCCAGAGGTGGTCGGCGAAGCTGAGGGCCCGCTGGATCACGTTGTCGTGGCGGGGGAGCTGCGGCGGACAGCCGTTGCCGAGGTGGGTGAACATCGACAGGCCCGCGTCGACCGCGGCGCGGAGGTCGTCGAGGGAGGGGTTGCAGTGGCCCGCGGAGACCGCGACGCCGCGGTCCGCGAGCGAGCGGGTGAGGCGGAGCCCCGGGTCCCGCTCCGGCGCGAGGGTGACCATCTTCACCAGCCCGTCCGCCGCGTCGAGGAGGCGGTCCATCAGCGTGGGGTCCGTGGGGCGGACCGCGTCCGAGGGGTGGGCGCCCACGTAGCCCGGCGTCTCGTTGAGGAACGGCCCCTCCACGTGGACGCCCGCGATGATCCGTTGGGCGAGCGGGCTTTGGTCCCGCGCCGCGGCGAGGTTGGCGAGACGGCGGGCCATCCGGTCCGGGTGCTCGGTGATGACGGTGGCGAGGATGCCGCCGACGCCCGCGTCGGCGAGGGCACGGCACGCCGTCTCCACCGCCTCCGGGGACAGCGTGTCCTGGTTGAAGTCCGTGCCCGCGTAGCCGTTGACCTGGAGGTCGAACGGCAAGCCGTCCTCGTTGCCGGGTCTCGCCACGCTCGTGCTCCTCCCACGTGTCGCGGCTCACGATATCGCCGCCGTGCCTCGTCGGACGGGAGTCGACACGGTCGCCCTCGCCACGGTTGACGGGGTGGCCACCTGTTGCATAATGCGAAAAGCACAAGGAGGTTGCAACCATGTCCACTGTGCTCAGGGACGAGCGGAGCCGCTTCGGACGTTTTCTCCCAGCCCCTTGTCAACCCATCGACAGGCGGTCGCGTGTCTCGGCTCGTGGGTGCCGCTGGCAGCTCGCCGTCCAGTGGTCGCTGCGGGAAGGCTCTCCCGCGACGGGTGCAGGCTCGGACCCCTTCGCGTGCACAGCTCCCGCGAGTCCATACGCACGGTCGCGACGGCGAAGCAGGATTCCAGCCGGTCCGTCGCATGTGCGGCGACTCGCCGCCAACGAGCCCCGCCGGCCAAGTTGCCAGTGGCACCCGTCGCCCGAGCAAGGACGACGCTGGGTGAAGACGTTCACTTGGTTCACGGCATTGGGCGGCAGACACCGCACCGGCGTGTTAAGGAGGCGGAAAAGAATAAGTTGAGCCTATTCATCGGTGGCAAGGCGGAAGTCGGCTTCCGCCTTGGCACCGATGAGACGGCGAAGCCGATGAT
>CAZQQP010000149.1:0-10899 GCA_964595475.1 uncultured Planctomycetaceae bacterium
TCTTGGGGACGTGTCCGATTCTGACCGGCGCGATCGCTCGCGCCGGTGCCATCACTCTCCCCGGTGGGGGCACCATCCTCTGAGGCACCGCCCGCGGGGGGTCCCTTCGCCGCGAAGCAATAGAGCGCCTCCGTGGTCCGGAGGTAGACGCGGTCGCCGGAGTACGCGGGCATCGCCATCTGACGGCCGGGGAGCGTGTTCTTCGCGAGGGGCTGGAACGTCTTGCCCGCCTCGAGGACGTGGGTGGTTCCCCGCGATAGAGGACCTCGCCCGTCGTCGCCTCGTAGGCCGTAAAGATGCCCGACCCGCTCACCACGTAGAGACGCCCCTCGTAGAGGACCGGCGTGGGGACGTACGGCACGCCCTTCTGGTCCTTCCACCGCACGCGCTTCTCGACGTCCTTCTCAGGGTCCGCGGCGGTGCAGAGGGTCCGCTTCCGCGGATAGCCGCCGGCGGCGTAGACGTGCTTCTTCCCCATGACGGGTGTGTTCGCGCAAACGTGGGCGGGGCCGTCCACCCGCCAGAGCACGCCGCCGTTGTTCGGGTCGTAGCTGACCACCTGGTCGTAGCCGTGGAGGACGAGCTGCGGCCGCCCCGCGACGCGGGCGACGTTCGGCGTGCAGTAGTTGGCGTCGCTGCTGCTCTTCTCCCGCGGCGTGCGCCAGAGGAGCTCTCCGGTCTTCCGCGACACCGCGGCGACGTAGCCGCCGTCGTGGTGGTCGCCGTTGATGAGGATGGCCGACTTGTAGAGAACGGGAGAGGAGCCGTAGCCGTGCTGGGAGACGTACGGCCCGACCTTCGTCTGCCAGACGATCTCCCCTTGCATGTCGACGGCGGTCGCGTAGAGCGCCTCGTCGATGGCGAAGAGCGTATAGACGCGGCGGCCGTCGGCGGCGGGCGTCGGCGAGGCCTGGGAGTTTCTGGAGTGGACGTCGACGAAGGTGCCCTCGTGGATCGTCCGCTTCCACAGACGCTCCCCGTCGCCGCGGTCGAAGCAGAGGAGATACTGCTTCTGCTTCTCGCGGTTCGCCGCGACGAGGAACACGCGGTCGCCCCAGACGATGGGTGAGGCGTGGCCCTCACCCGAGAGCGTCTTCTTCCAGACGACGTTGCGGCTCTTCCCCCACTGCCGCGGCGGCGTCGCGGAAGGCGCCACCGCGTTGCGGTCGGGACCGCGCCACCAGGGCCAGTCGCCCGTGGACGGCTCGATCGGGCGGGCCGACGCCTCGTCGACCGCCTTCCGGCTCACCGACGGTGGCGTGTCCCGGCCGCAAGCTCCGACAGACGCGATCAGGACGAAAATGGCGAGCGCTCTTTGCATGGCATTCTCCTGAGGCACCGCCGATCCGCGGTGTTCGGCTTCCCCCGAGGGGACGCCCGGCGGGAGCGAGACGAATGTAGCAGAGCGGGATCCCATGGTCGAGGCGTCCGCCGAGCACGGAGCGCCCGGCGCCTTGCTCCTTTCCGGACGGGAAAGTATGTTGCGGGTCGCACTTCCGAAGGGCACGACCATGATCCGACGATTCGGCCTCGCTTGCTTCTGCGGCGGCCTGCTCCTCGCGGCTCCCGCCACCGGTGAGGAACCGGAGAAGAACACCATTACCCACGGGCCGATCCTCGGCCGGCTCAGCGCCCACGGGGTCGGCGTGTGGGCGCGGACGCGACGGCCCGGGAAGCTCGCCGTGCAATATGGGGTGGACGCCGGGAACCTCGACCGGCGAAGCGAGGCGGTCCGGACGCGGCTCGCCGACGACAACACGGGGTGGGTCCACCTCACCGGCCTCCACGCGAATATGACCTATCACTACAAGGTGGTCCTCCCCGGCTACACGGAGCGGACGGGGCGGAGCGGGACGTTCACCACGCTGCCGGACCGGAAGGCGTACAAGCATCCGAAGCGAAATCCCAAGGGGCTGTTCAACTTCAGCTTCGAGTTCGCCTGCGGGAACAACCAGAATCCCGCCCACAGCGTCGGCCCCGCGCTCCCCACGTTCCGGACGATGCTCGAGGAGATCCGCGACGAGATCCACTTCGCCATCCTCAACGGCGACTGGCTGTACGAGGCGAGGCGTCGCTACACGCCGGAGCAGTGGCTGGCCCAGGTCGGCCGGCCCGGCGGCGAGCTTCCGCGGGCGCTCGAGATCGCCCCCACGCTCGCGGGGGTGTGGGAGAACTACAAGCACTTCCTCGAAGAGGGGGAGCCGCTGGCGCGGTGGCACCGCCACGTGCCCACGTTCTTCACCTACGACGACCACGAGATCCTCAACGACGTCTGGGGCGCCGGGACACCGGGCCTCCGCGACCGACGGGCGGTCTTCAGGGACATCGGCGTGCGGGCGTGGTACGACTACCTCGCGTGGAGCAACCCGACGGAGTTCACGGAGCCGGTGCACTTCGGCAAGGCCCGGCTGAAGAAGGGCAACGACGTCCTCGTCGACCCGAACGCCGACTTCACGAAGATGGACCTGAGCCAGCACAACAACCTCCACGTCCACTGGGGAACGAAGACGGCGGGCGTCAACGACAACGCCCTCGATGGCGTCGGGGGCGACCCGAACGCGGGTGTCTACGAGATCGTCGAGGTGCTCGGCCCCCACCGGATGAAGATCGCGCCCGCCGCCGACGCGGACGGGAAGGCTTCCTACTCGATCGGGCGGCGGGCCTACTACCGCCGGCGCATCGCCAATTGCGAGTTCTTCTTCCTGGACACGCGAGGTCAGCGGGAGATGCACGATACGGACCGGCCCGCGCAGGAGGGGCTGTCCATGCTCGGCGACGCCCAACGGAAGTGGCTCATGGACGGAGTGAAGAACAGCGACGCGGAGTTCGTCTTCGTGGTCTCCTCCGTCAACTTCATGATCCCGCACGTCGGCGGGGGGAAGGTGCGGGCGTCGAACAAGGACGACGCGTGGACCGTCTTCCTCGACGAGCGGGAGAAGCTGATCGACTTCTGGGACGGGCTGGAGAAGCCGGTCTTCGTCCTCAGCGGCGACCTCCACAACAGCTTCGCCATTCGGATCACGGACAACGTCTACGAGTTCGCGTCGGGGCCGCACAACTCCAACAACCATCGGGCGGAGGACGAGGGGAACCGCCCGCCGAACGGGCGCTTCAAGTACGGCCCGCGGTCGTGCGAGATCCTCTGGTCCACCTACTACGGCAACGACATCCCGAGGGAAGCGCTGCTCCACCCGACCTACTGCGTGGTGCAGGTGAACAACGTCTTCAACAACCCCAAGGAGATCGGCGGGCAGCGGTGGGTCGCCTACCCGCGGCCCCAGGTGATCTTCCGCTACTACGACGGGCGGACGGGGCGGCTGGAGTTCGCGAAGTCGGTCCTCGCCCCACCCGAGGAGAACTGAAACCGTGGCGAGAGACCGGGTGCGAGGCCGATCACCTCGATCCAAGTGGGAAAGGCGTCGGAGTCCTCCCCGTCGTCGAGGAGCATCCGCGCGTCGGTCGCGCTCCGGCGGCGAGCTCGGTCGCCGGCTCCTCGTCGAAGGCGGTGTGGAAGACCGTCTCGCCGTCGGCCGGCGGCGTCTCGCGATAGCGGTCCGGTTCCACGCTCGCGCCGGTCTCAGTGGGCGGCAGGTCCCCCGCCACCTCGCGTGAAGCGCGGAAGGTGTAGAGGTCCGCGGCGTCGCCGCGGAACGGGACGCGATCGCCGTGGTCGAAGCCGTCGATCGGCCGACGGGTGGGGGCGCTCACGCGGACGGTCAGCTCGCCGCGTCGGGTGTTCGCGTTGACCATAAGGTCGCCGCCGGAGGAGTCGGCGACGAGGGGCTAGACGCTGTCCGTCCCCCCGCGTCGACGGGGACGCTCTCTTCCGCCCCGTCAACGGCTGACTCCTCTGGACAGGGGTCGCGGTCTGGCTGGCTCGGAGCCCGACCCCCGGATGGGCCCGCTCGAAAAGGGCGATCGACCTCGCCCGACGCCGCCATGGGCTCGCACCAACGCCTCCTACGGCAACGGCCGCGGGTTGTTTTGAAAGGGCGTAACTCGCCTCCCGCGGGCTTCCTCGGTCGGACATCCGTCGGCAGACGCGCGAGTCCGGGAGGGCGAAGCTCCGGCTGAGCCTCTTTTGCGATGGACACAGGCCCAAGCGCGCGTGGGCTCGGCCGGAGCCTCGCCCTTCCATCCGCGCTTCTAAACAGCCGACGTCGCCCGAGCAGATGGCCGCGGAAGGCGAGTTACGCCCGTTTTGCAAAGGATATGGACAGAGCTGTAGACGCACGCCGTCGACCAGGGCATTCCCCGCTGGACGAGTACGCCGCGATCACTCCCGCATCGTCTCGGGGTCGACGCCCATTCGCTCGCACCACTGGCGGTAGGCGATGGGGGAGATCTCGGACGGCTTGATCTCGCTGCGGCCGCCCCAGAAGACGTTGGTGTAGTGGATGGGCACGCCCGCCTCCTGGAGATGGGCGTCGATCGCGGCCTTGTGGTCGAGCAGCCACTGCTTGTCCGTCCCGTGGGCGACGCCCATGACGTTGACGTGGTTGAACTCGGGGCCGGCCTCCCGCCAGTAGGCGTGGGTCATCACGTGGTGGCGGCCGACCTCCTTGCCCGCGTCGAGCTCGCGACCGGGGGGAACCGCCCAGTGGAACAACGCGTTGTACTTGGTGACGGTGGAGCCGTCCTTCAGCTTCTTGACGTGCTCGAGGAAGGTGGAGAAGCGGCCGACGAGCTTGCGCCGGTCGAGGTCCTCCGCCACTTGATAGAACTCCTCGAGGGGGACGCCCGCCTCGGCCGCCCGCCCCGCCCAGAGGTCCGTGGTGATCTCTTCCGGCGTGAACTCGCGCTTGAGCGCCGTGAGCACCCGCCACTCGTGGTCGGTGAGGGAGACCACCTCCGTATCGAGGACGCGGGCGGGCTCGTCGGTCCGGCTCCCCGGCTCCGTGCCTTGCCGGCGGACGTGGCCGACGCCCAGCGCGAACAGCTTCTTGGCGGGGAGGAGCTTGAACCCCTCCGCGCCGGTCTGCCGACAGAGGTAGCGGCAGTGCTTGTCCATGGAGAAGCCGACGGGCACCTTGAGCGTGGTCCAGAGGCGATACTGCGAGCCCGCCGTCTCCTTGTCCGTGGAGCGGATGACCACGTGACCCGAGAAGGGGTCCTCCTGGAACATGTAGTCGAAGGCGGTGTGGAGGTGGTCCGGGGAGATCCGCCAGGCGACGAGGGCCCCCGGCGCGAGGTTGGTGGAGATCATGGTCTGCCGGACCCGCCGGACGGTCCCGGACTGGAGCATGGCGCGGATGCGCTCCACCACGGTCTCCGGGGCGACACCGGACTCGCTGGCGATCCGGCCGATGGGGTCGCGTTGGAAGCCCGGGATCTTGTCCTCGGAGACCGACAGGATGGCGGCGTTGGTGGGATCGTGGACCGAGATGGGGATGGTCGGCGCGGTCATGGCGTGTTCCTCGTTCAACTGGTCGGGCGCCGGAGGTTCAAGCCGCCATCAGCCATCGAGGCGCTGCTGGGGAGAGATCTAGGGCCGGCGGTCCGAAGGCCTCGGTCAGGGACGCGGGGATCCGCTGGGTTGGTCAGGTCATGCAGCGTGAGCAACGGTTGAGCTCGCCGAGGTCGGGTCGATTCCGACGCCATGCTTCGAGTTCGGCCCGATCGCGGAACAGGACCTTTCCTGTCCGATGAGACTGACCCTTCTGTGCCAGGTCGTAGGAAAGTGTGTTGAAGCTCGCGTTGTGCAACGTCACCTGTTCCTTCCAACTCCGACTGAAGCTGACAACGAGGCCTTCGCGAAACTCTCTGAGCGCAGACCGATAGGCCTCCTCGTTTACGCCGAGTCGGACCCCGCCAGAGAAATCTCGCATAAGACACTTCGCTGGTGGGAGTGTGCCTGTGGAGGCGGTCGAACCTCTCGGTTTCTCCTCGACCGTGTTTCCTTCCAGCGGGACGACCGGGGACGCGTGTCCTACGGCTGGGCCGCCTGCGGCTCGAGGCCGAAGTTGCGGCCGTAGAGCTCCTGGACCCGTCCGAACTCCTCCTCACTGATCTCGGGCGTCTCCGGCGCCGCCGCGAACTCCGCGAGCTGCTCCTCGTTGTAGATGTTCGGCAGCGTGGACATCATGGTCGGCTCGCGGAGGATGAACTTGAGCGCCGCCTGTCCGATGGTCCGCCGGCCGTCCTCGGTGAGGACGCCGAGCTGGTCCACTTTCTTCAGCCCCTCCGTCAGCCACTCGCGCGGGCGGTGGGAGCGATGGTCCCAGCTCGGAAAGGTGGTCTCGGGCGTGAGGTTGCCCTCGAGAAGACCGGAGGAGTGGGGCACGCGGGCGAGGATGCCGCCGCCGTGGGACCGCGCCGCGTCGAAGGTGGTCGGCCCGAGCTGCTGCTCGAGGAGGTTGTAGATGATCTGGACGCTGTGGTAGCCGCGGCGGAACGAGGCGACCGCCTCGTCCTTCTGTCGGTCCGGCTCGATCCGGGGGCCGAGCGCCGTGCCGTAGGCGCGGATCTTCCCCTCCGCCCGGAGATCCTCGAGCGTGGCGATGAGGTCCTCCGCCTCGATCGCGTCGAGGCGGGGGTTGTGGCCCTCGTAGAGGTCGATGCGGTCCGTCCCCAGCCGCTGCAAGCTGGCCTCGCAGGAGCGGCGGACGAAGTCGGGGGACCACTCCTGTCGCCGTTCGCGGTGGCCGGGGCGGCCCCGCTGGTCGGAGATGTCGTAGCCGAACTTCGTGGCGATCACGATGCGATCCCGGACGTCGCTGAGGGTGTCCTTCAGGATGGTCTCCCCGTAGCCGTCGGCGTAGGTGTTCCCCGTGTTGAAGAAGTTGATGCCGTGCTCGTCGAAGGCCTTGCGGAGGAGGCGGCGACGGACGTTCTCGTCCGTCACACCCCACCACTTGGTCGCGACGGTCCAGACACCGAAGCCGACCTCGGAGACCGTCAGATCCGTCCCGGGATACGTGCGATATCGCATGGCTCTACTCCCGCCGGCCGAAGCGCCGGCGCATCGTGGTTCTTCGCGAGCCCTCGTTGGCCCCCGCCCGCCGATTAAGCCGCAATATACCCACAGGTCGCCACGCGGTCACACGCCCCGAGGCGATTCCCTTCCCGCGTCGGAATTCACGACCACGGCAGGCCCCGACCGGAGCTGGCGGTGGGTGAGGGCCATGAGGGCGACGGCGCTCGCGAGCAGCGCGGCGCCGTTGGCCTGGTGGGCCGTGGTCACCCACGTTTCCGCGGGCGACGGCGGGGCGTCCGACGGGCCGTGCCGCGCGACGAGGGCCGCGATGCCGAGCGCGAGCTGAAGGAGGGTCAGGACGACCACGGCGCTCCCGAGCCGCGGGAGAGGGGGACGCCCGCGGTGCACCACCCAGGCGCGAGCGCAGGCGAGGCCGCCCACCGCCACCACGGCCGCCGCGAGCGTGACGTGGAGGCGGAGAGCGCCGCCCGTGTGGCGGAGGACGGCGCCCGCGGCGAGCTGGGCGAGGAGGACGCCGAGCAGCGCCGTGGTGAGGTTTCGGTCCGTCGCACCTGCGGGATGCGGCTCGGGCCGTGCTCGCCGCCACGCGGCGGACGTGAACGCGGCGATCGCCGCGAGCAGACCGAGGAAGACCTGGGCGAACACGCCGTGGGCGACCCGGAGGACCACCGTCGCCGCGGTCTCGTCCTCGGGGCGGGCCACGGGCGTGCCGCCCTCCGCGCCCGTGACGCGGAGACCGCCCATGACGCCCTGCCCGACGACGGCGACCACCGCGACCAACGCCAGCCCCTTCATCCACCGTCGCTCGTCCGCCCAGACGAGGTGGGCGGCGAGGACGATCGTGGTCAGCCCGACCAGCGCGCCGTAGAGGCGATGGGCGTGCTCGAAGTAAATATTGCCGGTCATCCGCTTTAGCGGGTAGAGGAACATGCTGTAGCCGAAGGACGCGGGCCACCCTTCCACCGCGAGGCCCGCTTCCCGTGCCGTGACCAGCCCACCGGCGATGAGGAGGAGCCCCGTCGCGACGACGGCGACCACGGCGAAGCGGTGGGTCCAGTTCGCCGACGGGGCCGGCGGCCGCTTCCGCCGACGGAGGGCGCCGAGGGATCCGCCCCCGGCCGCGAGGAGCACGGAGCTGAGGAAGCTGGCCGGCACCCAGAGGACGGCGGACTCGGCGATCTCGCCGGGGCGATCGCCGCCGAGCTTGCTCCCGAGGACGAGCATGTTGACGGCGGCGGTGAGGAGGCCCACTCCGGCGCCGCCGCGGCCACCGCGGGGCGTCAGCCGGCCCGTGGCCCACCCGCCGGCGAGCAGACAGCACAGCAGCGCCGCGGCCGTCACCCACCCGGGGACGCGGAGAAAGGGCATGTGGGTGACGTACCCGATGGACCACATCGCCACGACCGTGGCGAAGGCGATCGCGAGGAGATCCACGGGACCGCGATGGGCGGACGTCTGAACCATGGGTCGCTCCGCAAGCCGGGGCGCTTGACGAAGGATGAGGGGCGGGGACCAGCGGAGGCCCCCGGAACCTTGTCGGGTGCGCCGCAGAGACCCTAGCATAGCCGTTCCCCAGTCGGCACAGCGGCGGGCGCTCGAATCATGAGCGGATCACTTGTCACGTCGGCCGCGCCTCCGGTGTCTCCGGCGGCGTTGGCGCGTCACGCGTGGGTCGTTCTCCGGGAGCTCACGAAGGCGCGGCTCAGCGCCCTGGTGGTCGCCACCACTCTGGTGGGTTATCTCGTGGCGGTGAACGGCGACGTCGGGTGGTGGCGGCTGCTGTGGACCGTCGTGGGGACGGCGCTGGCGGCGGGAGCGGCCAATGCCCTCAACGAGGTCATGGAGGCGGACCGCGACGGGCGGATGGCCCGGACGCGTCGCCGTCCCATTCCTTCCGCCGCGATCCGCCCCTCCACGGCGTGGGCGATGGGGGCCGCCGGCGGGGCCGCGGGCATCACCGTGCTCGCCGTCGCGGTGAACGTGCTCACCGCGGCGCTCGCGGTGTTCACCATGCTCGTCTACCTCCTCATCTACACGCCGATGAAGCCCGTCAGCCCCATGAACACGCTGATCGGGGCCGTGGTCGGCGGCCTCCCTCCGATGATGGGGTGGGCCGCGGCGACCGGCGGGATGGCGCCGGGCGGGTGGATTCTCGGCGCGGTGCTGTTCGTCTGGCAGGTGCCCCACTTCCTCGCGTTGGCGTGGCTGTACCGGCGGGACTACGCGGCGGGCGGCCACCGCATGCTGCCTGCGGTCGATCCGACGGGGCGGCTGACGGCCGGCGTGTCGGTCGCCTACTGCCTCACGCTCATCCCCGTGACGGCGGCGGTCGCGGTGGTCGGCCCGTGCGGGCCGCTCTACGCGGTCGGCGCCGTGGCGCTGTCCGCCGGCTTCCTCCTCGTGAGCGTCCGGATGCGGCGGCGGTGCACGGACGCCAACGCCCGGCGGCTGTTTCTCGCGAGCGTGATCTACCTCCCCGCCCTCTGCGGCCTCATGGTGGTCGACCGGGCCGTGGCCCGGGGCGTCCCGCCTGCGGACCGCGAGCCGTCCGTGGTCGAGCCGGCGAGCGGCGAGACGGTCGCCCGCAGTGCCAGCGAGCTGTCGCCGTGACGGACTCCCCGGACACCAAGCGCTATCCGCTGCGTAGCCCGCACGTGACGGGGCGACGGGGCTTCGTCTGGCTGATGGGCCTGCTCGCGGCGGTCTTCGTCGCCGCCACGGTGTACCAGCTCGACCGGACGGCGGAGCAGAAGAAGAAGCAGGTCGGCGACGGCGAGCACGTCGAGACGTATCGGTTCACGCTCGAGCCCCTCCTCGTGGACCGCGAGCTGCTCGCCGCGGCGGGCGTGCCCAAGAACGCGGTGCCCACCCTCGACAGCCCCGACACGCTCACCGCGAAGAAGGTGGCCGAGCGGCGGGAGAGCTGGGTCGGACGCTTCGACAAGGTGGTCGTCGGCGGCGAGCGCGTCGCGGGCGTGGTTGTGAGCGGGGAGGCGAGGGCCTACCCGCTTCGGATGGTGAAGGGCCACGCCATCGTCAACGACCGGGTGGGCGGACGGCCCATCGCCGTGACCTACAGCGCCCCGAGCGGAAGCCTGGTGGTCCTCGGCCGTCGCTGCGCGGGGGAGACCCTCACCTTCGGCCACAGCGGCCTCGTCTACAACGCGAACCTCCTCCTGTACGACCGGCGGGAGGAGCGGGCGAAGGAGAGCCTGTGGGCCCAGCTCCAGTTCCGCGCCGTCGCGGGACCCGCTGCCGCAAAGGAGCGAACCCTCGACGTGCTCCCGGTGACGGTGACGACTTGGGACAAGTGGCGACGGCGCCACCCCGAGACGACCGTCATCCGCGGCGAGCCGGAGCACGACGATCGCTATCGAGAGAAGGCCTACGAGGCGTACTACGAGCGAGGACGGCCCCAGTATCCCGTCGAGCCGCTTCCGGACCGCGAGAAGGGGCCGGGCTGGATGGAGCGGGTGACGGCGTATAGAGGGTCGGACGGCTGGCGGGTGCGGCCCGTCCGGCTCCACGAGGCGTCGTCGCTGCCGACGGACGCGCCGGTGGTCGAGGCGTGCTGGTTCGCGTGGCACGCCATGCACGGCGGCGAGGGGCTCGTCCGGTCCGATTAAGTAAGTGGTCCTTCCGGTTGCGCACGTGTGCGCCCGTCGGGGCACCGAGCTTCCCCGCACGACGTAAAGCAAGAGACCAGCTTGGGTGGCACGGACAAGGCCGTCCGCGGCCTTGCCCGTGCGTTCCCTCCCGACGCTGTTCTGTAATAAGGAGGCGGGAAAGAATAAGTTGAGCCTATACGCCAAAGCGAGGAGCGGGAAGCCTCCTTGCTTGGGCGTGGGCCTCGAACCATTGCGATGCCCCGCCGGCCGCAGATCCCGGCATTTGCGGACGTTGCGCGTGCTCGATCATCGGCTTTGCCGTCTCATCGGTGCCAAGGCGGAAGCCGACTTCCG
>CAZQQP010000150.1:0-267 GCA_964595475.1 uncultured Planctomycetaceae bacterium
GGGGCACGGGCACCGGCAGACGGTCGAGGTTGCCGCGGCCGAGCTGATCGTGGCGCCCGACGAGGGCGGTGGTCGGCTGGTCGCCCTTGGCTTGGAGGTCGAACAGCCAGAAGCGCTCGCCGTCCGTGCCCACCCAGAAGAGGGTCTCCCCGAGCTTTCCGATCTCCAGCGCCAGGTCGTGGGGCTTCCGGACGATGAGGTGGCCGCTCCCCTGCTCGAAGTGGTCACCGCTCTCGTCCGTCCAGTCGAGCTCCACCACGGCCCGCG
>CAZQQP010000150.1:277-9505 GCA_964595475.1 uncultured Planctomycetaceae bacterium
CATCTGCTCGATCCGGTCGGTCCGCTGGTTGAACCGCTTCCGCAGCGTCTCGCAGCCGATGGAAGCGGGACGTCGATCGTCGTCGGAGATGAGGCCGTCACACCCGCCCGCCGTCGCCCACAGGAGGAGCCCCGCGGCCATGGCGGCGCGGCGTCGTCCGAGTGCGACACGGCCACGCGTCGTCCTCATAGCTCCGCCTGGAGAATCTCGCTGAGCTGTTCCGTCACGTCGCGGATCTGGCCCTCGTCCATCTGGGGGTCGAGCACCTTCAGCCGCTCGCTCTCGTCCCACTTGCTGAGCGGCCCCTTGTTGACGTCCGCCTTGGGCGTGAGCACCCACCAGGTCCGCTCCCCCGCGTCCTCCCGCTCCACGCCGTCGTAGCGGAGCAGCCGCTTCCTCAGGAGGATCAACGCGAGCACGAAGCGGAACGCGATGCGCTGGGGCTGCTCCTCCCCCTCGAGCCGGCGAAAGAGGTTCATCAGCACCTCGTCGTCGACGAAGAGCTTTTGCTTCTCGTTGGGGGCGGGCACCCGCGTCTTCCAGTAGCTGAACAGCGGGTCGGGCTGGTTCCCCGCCTCCCACGCCTCCATGGCGACGTCCACCCGCTTCAGGCTGTCGCCGTCCTCCACGAGGGTCGCGACGTAGGGCTCCTCCGGCTGGAACGTCCGGCCGGTCATGCCGCACACGCCGGTCGGGCGGTCGATCTTGTACGGTGGCGCGTTGAACTGGCTCATGGGCCGTCGCTGATCTCCATCTCGTAAGCGGGCCGTGGCCGAGGCGGCGGATTGTATTGGCGGGCCCCTCGGAAGACATCGGCGCACCCCCTCTCTATCATCTTCGGCTTACGCGCCACCCGCGAACGAGTGGAAGATCCCATGAGTCAGGGCGGATCCAACGGACAGGTGGAGAATGTGGTGATCATCGGCTCGGGCCCGGCGGGCTGGACGGCCGCGCTGTACACGTCGCGAGCCGATTTGGAGCCGGTCGTCTACGAGGGCAAGCCCAAGCAGGACCCCTCGCTGGTCCTTCCCGGTGGCCAGCTCATGCTCACGACCGAGGTGGAGAACTACCCCGGCTACCGCGACGGGGTGACGGGTCCGCAGATGATGCAGGAGTTCAAGGAGCAGGCCCAGCGGTTCGGCACGCGGGTGAAGACCGAGGACATCGTCTCCTGCGACTTCTCCGAGCGGCCGTTCACGCTCCGGACCTCGGGCGGGGAGACGGTCCAGGCCCAGGCGGTGATCATCTCCACCGGCGCCACCGCGAACTGGATGGGGCTGGAAAACGAGAAGCGGCTCGCCCTCAGCGGCGGCGGGGTCAGCGCCTGCGCCGTCTGCGACGGGGCGCTGCCCATCTTCCGCGAGCAGGATCTGGCGGTGGTCGGCGGCGGCGACAGCGCCATGGAGGAGTCGCTGTACCTGACGAAGTACGCCAACAAGGTCTACATCGTCCACCGCCGCGATCGCTTCCGCGCCAGCAAGACGATGCAGGACCGCGTCCTCGCCAACGAGAAGATCGAGGTCATCTGGAACCACGTCGTGGAGGAAGTCCTCGGCCAGGACCACGTGGAAGGGCTGCAGCTGAAGAACAACCAGACGGAGGAGCGGTCCACCTTGCCGGTCCGCGGCCTCTTCGTGGCGATCGGCCACACGCCCGCGACGAAGTTTCTGGAGGGGGCGGGCATCGATCTCGACGAGAAGGGCTACATCGACCCGCCCGACCCGGGTCGGTCCACGACCAACATCGAGGGCGTGTTCGCCGCGGGCGACGTGGTGGATCAGATCTACCGCCAGGCCGTGACGGCGGCGGGCATGGGCTGTCGCGCCGCCATGGACGCGGAGCGGTGGCTCGGCGAGCAGGGCCTCGCCTAGGGGGAGTGTATCGCGGACGGGCTCGCCGTCCGCTTCTCAGCCAATGCGTGGAGAGCAGCCATGGCAGTAAGGCTTCGACTGAAGCGAATGGGCAACCGGAACCGCCCCCACTACCGCATCACCGCGGTGGAGGGCACCAAGCACCGCGACGGGGACGTGCTGGAGATTCTCGGGGCGTATCACCCGACCCATAAGCACGAGGAGCAGCAGGAGCAGCTCTACGTGGAGCGGGCGGCGTACTGGATCAGCGTCGGCGCCCAGCCGACGCGGACCGTGGCCGACATCCTCAAGCACCACGACCTGACGCCCGTCCCCGGCACACCCGTGGAGAAGCAGCCCACGGCGTCGGCGAAAGGGCAATAGGCCGACCGCGACGCCGCCGGTAGCCGGAGCGTGGCGACGGGAGGCAGGGAGGTGCCGATGCGGATCGACGTCCTGACCCTGTTTCCCGAGATGCTTGAGCCGGTCCTCGGCTCAAGCATCCTCAAGCGGGCGGCGGAAGCGGAGCGGGTCGAGTACTGCCTGACGAACATCCGGGACTACACCCGGGACCGACACGGGAAGGTGGACGCCCGCCCCTACGGCGGGGGACCGGGCATGGTCATGGCGCCGCAGCCGCTGTGGGACGCGGTGCAGGCCGTGGAAGAGCAGGACCCGCGGACCGCGACGCTGATTCTGATGTCGCCGCAGGGCGAGGTTCTGACGCAGCGGACCGCGGAGGAGCTCGCCCGGCGGGAGCGGCTGCTGATCGTCGCGGGCCACTATGAGGGCATCGACCAGCGGGTCGTCGACCGGCTGGCCCCGCGGATCGTCAGCATCGGCGACTACGTCCTCAGCGGCGGCGAGCTGCCCGCGATGGTCCTGATCGACGCCGTGGTCCGGCTTCTGCCGGGTGTCCTCGGCGACGAGCAGTCGGCGGACCACGACTCCTTCTCGCCGGGAGCCGACCGTCTGCTCGACCACCCGCACTACACGCGTCCCGCGGTGTGGGAGGGCATGAAGGTTCCGGACGTCCTCCTCAGCGGGGACCACGGTGCGGTGGAGGCGTGGCGGCGGGCGGAGGCGAGGGAGCAAACGCGAAGACAACGGCCCGACCTCCTCGGGGCCGAGGAGGAGGACGAGTCCGAAAGGGGCGGAGCTTCCACGGGGGAGAGCACGCGGACGGAAGGACCGGATCCGTGACGACAGCGACGAGCAGAGGTGCGATATGAATAAGCAAGCGTTGCTGAAGCAGGTCGAGGCGAAGTATCAGAAGGAGAACCTCCCCCGCGTCGAGGTGGGGGACACGATCCGCGTCTACACGCGCATCGTGGAGGGCAACAAGAAGCGGCTGCAGCAGTTCACCGGGACCGTCATCGCGCGGCGGGGGAGCGGAACCGACGAGCGGATCACGGTCCGCCGCATCGTCGCGAACGAGGGGGTGGAGCGGGTGATCCCCGTCCACAGCCCGAGCATCGCGAAGATCGAGACGGTCCGCCACGGCGACGCGCGGCGGTCGAAGCTCTTCTACCTCCGCGAGCGGGTCGGCAAGGCCCGGCGTCTCCGCGACCGCCGGCGGAGGCTGAAGCACCTCGAGGAGGAGCGGCCGGGGTCCACCACCGACAAGGAGAAGCTGGCCTGACCCACCTCGTCAGCGCGGAGCGATGGCCGATCCCAGTGGAGTGAGGAAGCGCCCCGAGGAACTCCGCCCGTCTCCGGGCGGGCGTTCCCGGGCTGTGCGTCGCGGCTCGTTCGGCCGCGGCTCAATCGGGTTTCTGCCAGGGAACCTCACCCGCCTCCTGGATCCGCGACCGGAGCCGACGGGCGAGCTCGTTGTACTTGCCGCGCTTCTTCTTCGAGAGGTCGTTCTGCTCCTTCGGATCCTTTTTGAGGTTGTAGAGCTCGAACCCACCGCGCACGCTGTTCTGAAGCAGCTTCCACTTGCCCCGTCGGATCGCGTAGACGGGCTGGCCCATGTATCGGGTGCCCCCCTCGCGGCGAACCCAGTAGAGCGTGCGGGGCTCGGCCGGCGGCTCCTTGCCGAGGAGGGTCGGCAGGAGGCTCTTCCCGTTGAGCGGATGGTCCACCGAGGTGCCCACCGCGTCCAGAACCGTCGGGTAGAGGTCCATCGTCATCGCGAGGCGGTCCGTACGGCTACCCGGCTCGATGTGGCCGGGCCACACCGCGCAGGTGGGCACGCGGATGCCGCCCTCGTACATGTCCTGCTTGCCGCCGCGGAGCGGGCCGTTGTCCGCGCCCGTCCCCACGTTGCCGCCGTTGTCGGACGTGAAGATGGTGAGCGTGTTCTCGTAGGCGCCCGTCGCCTTTAGCGCCTCGATCACCTTCCCGACGCCGTCGTCCATGTCCTCGATCAGCGCCACCAGCTTGGCGCGCTTGTCGGAGATGCCCTCCTCTCTCGCCTTCACCTTCTTGAGCACCTCCTTCGGCGGCTGGATCGGGGTGTGCGGCGCGTTGTACGCGAGGTAGAGAAAGAATGGACGGTCGTCCTTCGCCCACTTCCGGATGTAGTCCGTGGCCCAGTCCGTGAAGAGTGTGGTCGCGTGGCCGTCGGGGTCGATCTTCTTCGTGTTCCGCCGCATGTAGTTGTTGCCGTGGCGGCGGTGCGTGTAGTAGTCGTCCATCATGTCCCCGAGGAAGCCGTGGAAGACGTCGAAGCCGCGGTTGACCGGGTTGTTCTCCTTTCGCAGGCCGAGGTGCCACTTTCCGACGATCCCCGTGTGGTAGCCCGCCTCGTTCAGCGGCTCGGGAAGGAGGACCGCTTGCTGGGAGAGGTAGCCCCAATTGTTCCGGGGATGGGTTCGGATGACGCCCGGAACCCCCACCGTGTCGGGGTAGCGGCCCGTCAGCAGCGCGGCGCGGGTCGGCGCGCACACCGGACAGTTGGCGTAGAAGCGGTCGAACCGCATGCCCTGCTCCACCAAGCGGTCGATGTGCGGCGTCTCCATGTCGTCGGCGCCGTAGCTGCTGAGATCGCCGTACCCGAGGTCGTCCGCCATGATGATGAGGATGTTCGGCGGCCCGTCGTCGGTGGCCCACGCGGACGGGGCGGCGAGCGAGAGCAGGAGTGCGACGGACAAAAGCATGGCGGTGCGTGTCATCTCGGATCTCCGTGATCGAGGGTGCAACGTGGATTTCGCCGGGCCGCACTGGCCGCGAAGGCCGTGGCTGACCCGACGGGGCCTATTGGATGGTCGCTTCCATCAGCCACCGCCGTCAAGTTTTGGGAGATGGTCGATGGCCTGGCAATGCTCGGGGTGTGAGGAGTCGGTCGACGATCCGCTCGACGCCTGCTGGCGCTGTGGGACCTCGCGGACGGGGGAACCCGATCCCGACTTTCCCGCGGACGACCGCGAAGCGCCCGACACGCCGCCGCCACAGGTCGCGGGCGCTTCCACGGCGCGTGTGATCGTGAGTGGTGTCATCGCGGGATGGGTGTCCTGGTTCATCTACGTGTTCGTCCGGTTTCTTGTCAGTGGAAGGGGCGAGACCCTCGGTCTGGTGCATCCGGAAGAGCTTGTCGGTCTCTTCTTCTCGGTATTTGTCGGCCTTTGCTTATCGGTTGCGCTCCTCGCCAGCGGCAGGGCGATCGTGTTCGCCGAGCGATTGCGAAGCGCGGAGCGTCCGGGATGGCTGGACGACGCGACGACTCCCGTGCTTTGTCCGCGCTGCTTGCTCGAGAACCCCCCGACGACGCGGGCGTGTCAGCATTGTGCCATGCCGCTGACCGCCCACGCTTCCGTCGTGAGAGGTGCATACCCGGTTCCGGTTTCGGCCCCGTCTGTCCTGGACCTTTTGCTCTTCGTTTCCCTTGTCGCGGCCCTGGTCGTACAGCCGCGGCGCCGGAGGAAACGCTTGCCGCCTCCGGAGGAGGACATATCGGGTCCGCAGTGGGAGGACGAGCCTTCCCGGCTCTCCGGCTCGTAGGACCCGGATCCTTGCTTCTCCGCCCACCGGTATCGCCAGTCGTGCCGGCTGGCGATACCGCTCGTGGCCGAGTTGGAAGAGCCGGACGCTTGTCGTACCGTCAGGCCATTGGCCCGTGCGGGCCGACCGAGTGTTGTTCGAGGATCCACCCATGAGGTTTTCCCGCTTCCCCGCGCTTTCCTGTTCCGTGGCCCTCGCTGCCATTGCCGCGGTCGCGACGGCGGCCAAGCCGAAGGAGCGCGCCCTCCACTCCTTCAAGACCCGTCAGCTCACGGAGAAGTTCTACAGCGAGGGCGCCAACTTCGCGGACTTCAACCAGGACGGCCACACGGACCTCGTCTCGGGTCCCTACTGGTACGAGGGGCCCTCGTTCGAGAAGAGACACGCCTACTACCCGCCGAAGCCCTTCGAGGTGAAGGGCTACTCCAACAACTTTCTCACGTTCACCCACGACATCGACGGGGACGGCTGGCCGGACGTCCTCGTGGTCGGGTTTCCCGGGAAGGCGGCTCGCTGGTACGAGAACCCGGGCAAGGCGGACGCGGGCCACTGGGACGAGCACGTCGCCCTCGGCCGCGTGGACAACGAGTCGCCCACCTTCACGGACATCACCGGCGACGGCGAGCCCGATCTCGTCTGCCAGAACGACAACCGCTTCGGCTACGCCACGGTGGACGCGGACCAGCCGAGGAAGCCGTGGACCTTCCACCCGATCTCGAAGGACGTCGCTGGCGGGAAGTTCACCCACGGCCTCGGCGTGGGCGACGTGGACGGCGACGGCCGGGCCGACCTTCTCGAGAAGAAGGGGTGGTGGGAGCAGCCCGCGTCGCTCGAGGGGGACCCCGTTTGGGACCACCACGCCTACCGCTTCTCCAAGCCGGGGGGCGCCCAGATGTACGCCTACGACGTCGACGGCGACGGCGACAACGACGTCGTCACCGCCCTGGACGCCCACGGATACGGCCTCGCGTGGTTCGAGCACGTCCGGAAGAAAGGCGAGATCACGTTCCGCCGCCACAAGATCGTCGGGAAGGACCCCGACCAGAATCGCTACGGCGTGGCGTTCAGCCAGCCCCACGCGGTGGACGTGGCCGACATCAACGGCGACGGCCTCAAGGACATCGTCACGGGCAAGCGGTGGTGGGCCCACAACGGCCACGACCCGGGCAGCGACCAGCCCGCGGTGCTCTACTGGTTCCGCCTCGAGCGCACGGACGAGGGCGTGAAGTTCGTCCCGCGGCCGGTGGACAACGACTCGGGCGTGGGAACCCAGGTGGTCGCGGGCGACGTCACGGGCGACGGCCGACCGGACATCGTGGTCGGGAACAAGAAGGGCACCTTCGTCCACGTGAACAAGCGGAAGAAGGTCTCCCGCCACGAGTGGTTCTGGGCCCACCAGCCGGGCATGTTCACGGTGGGGCGGCCCGCGGAGCAGACGGCGGAGGCCATGGACCTGCCGGAGGGCTTCCGGGTGAAGGTGGCCGCCGCCGAGCCGCGGGTACGCCAGCCCATCGCGATGGCCTACGACGACGACGGGCGGCTCTGGGTGGCCGAGCACCTCGAGTATCCCGACTGGGCCCCCAAGGGCGACGACCGCATCCTCATCTTCGAGGACACCACGGGCGACGGGAAGCTCGACAAGCGAAAGGTCTTCTGCGACGGCCTCAACTTCGTCAGCGGTCTGGAGGTGGGCTTCGGCGGGGTTTGGGTGGGCTCGCCGCCGGACCTTCTGTTCATCCCGGACAAGAACGGCGACGACAAGCCCGACGGCGAGCCCCGCACCGTCCTCACGGGCTGGGGCCATCAGGACACCCACGAGACCCTCAACGGGTTCATCTGGGGACCCGACGGATGGCTCTACGGCTGCCAGGGCGTGTTCACCCACTCCCGCGTCGGGAAGCCGGGCACGCCCAAGGAGGAGCGGACGCCAATCAACGCGGGCTACTGGCGCTACCACCCGGTGAAGGACACCTTCGAGGTCTTCGCGTGGGGGACGTCCAACCCCTGGGGCATCGACTTCAACGACTACGGCCAGGCGGTGAGTCCGGTCTGTGTGATCCCCCACCTCTTCCACGTGGTTCAGGGCGCCCGCCTCCGCCGCCAGTCGGGCGAGCACTTCAATCCCCATGTGTATCAGAGCATCGCGTCCGTGACCGACCATCGCCACTTCGCGGGGGGCATGCGCGAGGTGAGCATGAAGACCAAGGACGCGGGCGGCGGCCACGCCCACTGCGGCGCGATGGTCTACCTCGGCGGGGACTGGCCGAAGAAGTATCGCAACACCCTCTTCATGGGGAACATCCGCGGCAACCGCATCAACAACGATCGCTTCGTCCGGAAGGGCTCCAGCTACGTGGGCAAGCACAACCCGGACTTCCTCCTCTCCGAGGACAAGTGGTTTCGGCCGATCAACCTCCGGTATGGGCCGGACGGCGAGGCCTACCTCATCGACTGGTACGACCAGGAGGCGTGTCACCAGCAGAGGCCGGCCGACCGCTCCAACGGCCGCATCTACAAGGTGATCTACAAGGACCACGAGCCGGCGGATGTGGACCTCAGCGAGCGGTCCGACAAAGCGCTCGTGAAGCTCCAGCTTCGGAAAAACGACTGGTACGTACGGACCGCCCGCCGCATCCTCCAGCACCGCGCGGCGAAGGGGAGCCTCGACGACGGAACGCGGACGATGCTCCGAAAGATCTTGAAGTCCAATCCCAAGGTTCCGCGGAAGCTCCGGGCGCTCTGGGCGCTCCACGTGACGGGCGGAATCAGCGAGTCCCTCGCGCTGCAGCTCCTGGGCAGCCCCCATCCCTACGTCCGCGCCTGGACCATCCAGCTCCGCCTGGAGGACCGGCAGGCCTCTTCCGGGGTCTACCAGCGCCTCGTCACGATGGCCCGGGAGGACCCCTCGCCGGTGGTCCGCCTCTACCTCGCCTCGGGGCTGCAACGCTTGCCCCACGAGAAGCGATGGGCCGTCGCGAAGGGGCTCCTCGGGCACAAAAAGGACCGAGACGATCCCAACATCCCGCTGATGGTCTGGTACGGTGTCGAGCCTCTCGTGGCGAGCTCGCCGGGAAGGGCGATGGGCCTCGTCACGCAGGCGAAGCTCCCTCAGGTTCGCCGCTTCATCGTGCGACGGGCGGCGTCGAACGTGGGCCGTCTCGGGCCCGTGGTCGAGCTGCTCCAGGGCGCCGAGACGTCGACGCGTCGGATGGTTCTCAAGCAGATGGCCCAGGCATTCAAGGACCGGGTGAAGGTCCCCATGCCGGACGGCTGGCGAGAGGTATCCAAGGAGCTCCTGAACAGCTCGAACCAGACGATCCGGGATCGAGCCCGCTACCTCGCGGTCCGCTTCGGCGACAAGCGGGCGTTTCCCCGGATGCGGAAGATCCTCGCCGATCCCTCCAAGAAGGTCGCGCGGCGAGAGCACGCCCTG
>CAZQQP010000150.1:9584-10895 GCA_964595475.1 uncultured Planctomycetaceae bacterium
CCACGACCTTCTGGACGACCCCAAGATGCGGGGCCCCGCGGTCCGGGCGCTCGCCTCCTACGACCATCCGAAGACACCGAAGGCGGTGCTCGAGGCGTACGACAGCTTTCCCGAGAGCGTGAAGCGGGACGCGCTGAAGACGCTCACCTCGCGGCCCTCCTACGCCATGGCGCTTCTCGGCGCGATCGAGGCGGGCGAGGTTCCCCGCGACCACCTCTCGGCGGTCGTCGTCCGGCGGATGGCCAACCTCGACAGCGAGAAGGTTCGCAGCCGCCTCGAAGCGGTGTGGGGGAAGGTTCGCACGCCCTCCGAGGCGAAGCAGGCCCGGATCAAGAAATACAAGAAGTTGCTCACGGAGGAGGCCCTTAAGAAGGCCGACCCCTCGAAGGGACGGGTCCTCTTCGAGAAGACCTGCGGCGGCTGCCACACGCTCTTCGGGAAGGGTGGAAACATCGGCCCCACGCTGACCGGTGCCAATCGCGGAAGCGTGGATTATCTGCTTCGCAACATCGTCGATCCGAGCGCCGTAGTCGGCCGCGACTACCAGCTGTCCATCTTCCAAACCAAGGACGGTCGGGTCGTCTCGGGCACCGTGGTCTCGGAGACGGAGGACGCGGTGACGGTCCGAACCACCAACGACCGCGTGGTGCTCGCCAAGGAGAAGATCAAGAAAAAGCAGCGGCTCGAGCAGTCGCTGATGCCCGAGGGGCTCCTCCAGAACATGAGCCAGGAGGAGGTGCGCGACCTCTTCGCTTACCTCCAAAGCCCCAAGCAGGTGCCTCTTCCCGAAAAACAATGACAGGTCTCGGCATATAGCCCGACCCTCTTGGTCGGGTGGGGGGAGGCCGACGGCCGAGCCGTACGCGGCTCATCCGGACTCCCGACACGCGGGGCCACGCCGGCTGCGGTGTTGCCGAGCCGAAGCGCTTGGGCGACTGTCTCATCCATCCCGGCGCCGGCGGACTGCCGCCATTGACGAGACCGCCCGCTTCGCGCGCACTGGAGCTTTCGCCATCGACCCCCTTTGCCGGGAATCCAGCCCAAGGAGCCCGACCATGTGGACCCGTTTCCATGTCCTCGCCGCGGCGCTGCTCGCCACCGCGATGGCCACGCCCGCCACGGCCGCGGACCGGCCCAACATCATCTACGTATGGAGCGACGACCAGGCGGCCTTCACGACAGGCGCCGCCGGAAACCGCCAGATCCACACGCCCAACATGGACAGCCTCGCGGAGGATGGGGCTCACCTGCCCAACACCTTCGTCACCACGCCGGTGTGCAGCCCCGCCCGCACCACCCTCATGACCGGCC
>CAZQQP010000151.1:0-5844 GCA_964595475.1 uncultured Planctomycetaceae bacterium
CGGGCGGAGGACCGCAACCGGGCGACCGCGAGAACCTACGACAAGCTCGGCCTCGCGGAGTACGAGGCGATCGAGGCCTTCGTCCGGTGGACCGGCACTATGGAAGTGGGGTAGAGACCACCGAGATCTGGAGCGTCGCGAAGATCACGGGGATGGCCGTCACCACGATGCCCGCCTGGGTCAGCCGCCGGCCCGTCTCCCAACGGCGTCGCCCCACGAAGTCGCACATCACCACGATGAACGCGACGAGCAGGAACTTGAACACGGCCAGCCCCCAGCGGCCGGCCTGCTGAATGACCGCGTTCGCCACCCAGTTCACCTCGACCCCGCCGTTGTGGAGGATCACCCACGTCAGGAGGAGGTCGAGCGCGGAGACGAAGACGAACGCCAGCGAGAGCCATGGGTAGAGCACGGGACGCTTCATCGCGACGCCGATGGCTTCCGCGAGCCCGTCCGGGCGCACACCTCTAAAGGGGCCGCTAGCGGTTTCGGTCATGGCGTGACTCCCGTTCCACCGTCATGACGATTATCGCTTCTTCGACGCCCGCCTCGCAAGGAGGAAGGTCTGATCGTCCGACGGCAGCGCCTCGCCCTGCCGCTCGCTGATGACCTCCTCGAGGCGGTTGGCGATCTGCTCGATCGGCCGCGTCTGCGTCCTCGTGTAGACGTTGCACAGCGACTGGCCGAACTGCTCGGGGCCGAGGATGTTTCCGTGGGCGTCGGGCAGCTCGGTCAGGCCGTCCGTGAACATCGCGAGGAGCTGACCCGACGTCAGCTCCGCGGTTTCCGTCTGAAAGGGGACGATGTCCACGCCGAGGGGCAGGTTGATCGCGTGCTGCAGCTCGAAGCAGCTCCCGTCCGCCCCCACGATCACGCTCGCGGGGTGGCCCGCGTTCAGACACTCCAGCGCTCCCGACGACGGGTCGATCGCGACGCACACCATGGTCACAAAGGACCGGTCGTCGAGGTAGTGGCACATGTGCTCGTTGATGTTGTCCACCATCTGGCGGAGCTGGGCGCCGGCCCGCAGGCTCGCGTGGACCAGCGAGTGGAGGCTGGACGTGACCAGCGCCGCGGGGAGGCCCTTCCCGCAGACGTCCGCCACGGTCAGGAGCATCCGCCCGTCGGCCATGGGGACCACGTCCGCGTAGTCGCCGCCGACCCACCGGCACGGCTCGAACGCGATGGTCAGCTCCAGCCCCTTCACCCGTGCGTTCTCGGGGACCAGCCGCCGCTGGATCTCGCTGGCGCGGGCGAGCTCCTGCTCGATGGCGGCGCTGGCCTGGGCCTGCTGTCTCGCGGTGATCGCCCGCTCCGTCTGCCGGAAGTGCTCCACAACCAGCGAGACGAGCGCCAGCCACTCGTCCGTGCCGTACTCCGCGGGGAAGGTGACGTAGAGCACGTCGATGGACTGACGGTCCGTCCTCAGCGGACATGCGACCGCCGCGGGCGGCCGGTTCTGCATCTCCCGCCGGCTCGTCCCGTCCAGTTGGCGGGCGAGGACGGGCTGGCCCGTCTGCGACAGCCGCTTGAGCAGGGCGGAGGAGACCGCGGGGATCTCCTCGCTCAGGCCCGTGGCCGCCTGGGGCGGACAGAGCACCTCCGGCGCTTCGCCGGGCATGGAGCGGTCGATCCGCAGCGCCACGGCGCGGCGGCCGCGAAAGTCGTGGCGGACCATGAGGCGGGAGATGAGCCGAAGCCGCTCCTGGCTGTCGTCCACGTCGAGCAGACGGTGCGTGAACTCGCTGAGGGTGGACAGGTGGGACGTGTCGATCTTCGGGGAGACGAAGTCCCCGAGGATGCTGATGTCCTGCTGCGTGCTCTGGTCCATTTGAGGCTTGGCCGCCCCGTCGTGGTCGGCGCTGGACCAAGCCGTGGGCGGCACCCACTGCAACGCCAGGGTGAACCGTCCCACCGTGAACGGCTCGCCCGGGGAGAGCAGCGCCTCGCGGACGGCACGGCCGCCGAACAGCGTGCCGTTGCGGCTGCCGAGGTCCCTCACCCACCAGCGGCCGAAGGGGTCGCGGTAGAGCTCCGCGTGGCGACGGGAGACGGTGGCGCAGTTCAGCCGGATCGGCACCTGGGCCGACCGCCCGACCACGACCTGTTCGTCCTCGATGGGGAAGCGCCAGTGGCCCTCCGCGTCGTCGCGGACGTCGAGGACCGCGAGCGGGGGCGACGGCAGGTCCACCGCACCGCCGATCTCCTCGGGTTGGACGGGTCGGGTCTGCATGGCTGCACCGCGAGTCCTTTCGCCGACCGACCATCTGTCGTGTGCGAACCTGTGCGCGTTACTGTACTGCCGCTCCGCCTCGCGGACTGCTTCGGTCCCCCGCGAGCCTGAGAAGCTCTTCTCTCCGCGGATTCGGCGAGGCGACGTTCCCTCCCAGTCTACGCGGCGCGTCCCGCGTCTGTTTCCGGCTCCGCCGCGGTCACGACTTCCTCAGCGAGGCGAGGTACGCCACGAGATCGACGAGCTCCTCTGTGGTCATCAGCCGCTGCAGCCCCTTGGGCATCATGGAGACGGCCTGCTGGGTCTTGTTCGCGATGTTATCCTTGTCGTGCTCCACGGTGACGCCGCCGGGGAGCTTCAGGGTCACGCGCTCGTCCGTCTCGCTGATGATCAGGCCGAGACGCTCCGTCCCGTCCTCCAGCGTCACGCGCCAGGTCTCGTAGCCCTGAGAGATGCCGTCGTCGGGGCGGAGGATCGCGTTGTACAGCGCCTTCTTGCTGAGCTTCGTGCCGATCTCCGAGAGAGCCGGGCCGAACTCGGCGCCGCGGCCGCGGACCTTGTGGCAGGTGAGACAGGTCGCCTTCTTGAGGACCTTCTTGCCCTCGGTGGGGTCGCCGGAGCGGCGGACGAGCTTGCGGACGGGCGGGAGCTTCCGCCCGCCTTGGACCTTGGGCATGGGCAGGTGGTCCCCCGCCGCCTTCCGGACGGACTCCCACGGGGCCTGGGCCAACGCGCTCGCCGCGACGAAGCGGACGTCCTCGCCGAGGGCGTCGTCCTTCGCCGCGTCGACCAAACGGCGGGCGCCCGCCTTGCTCTTCGCGAGCGCCTCCACCGCGGCACGCCGGCGCTTCACGTCCTTGCCGCCCGTCGCGACCGTGGTGAGGAGGGTGACCGCCTTTTCATGGCGGGTGGCGCCGAGCAGCGCGATCAGGGTCAGCGACCGGTCCGCGTCGTCGCCGCGGAGCGTCTTCTCGATCGCCTTCGTCTGCCCCTTGCTCAGGAGGAGGCGGACCGCGTCCCTGGCGAACTTCGTGTCCGGGCGCGACAGCGCCGTGTCGAGGATCTCGCCGGTTCGGTCGGCCACGCCCATGGTCCGGACGATGCGGAGGTAGGCCGGCGTGCCCTTCTTCGCGTCGAGAACCTTCTCCACCACCTTCTCGGGCGCCGTGCCCTTCTCGACGTCGAGGCTCTCGAGACGCTTCATCGCCTCCGCACGGACGAAAGTGGCCCGCTTCTTGCTGTCGAAGTCCGTCTCGAAGGCGAGCTTCTCGAAGATCTTCTGGTGGCTTCCCTGCTGGAAGTGAAAGGCGCGGAAGTAGCGGGGAAGCTCCTCGTAGGGCACGCTGGGATCGCGGAGGATCTTCGCGAGGTACTCGGGCGTGCGATCCGCCCGCGAGCGCCAGACGATGTCGCGGCCCGCCGCCGTGTTCCAGTCCTCGCCCACGCGGCCGAGCCAGGCGGCGAAGAAGCGGTCCCACTGGTTGTCCGCGCCGATGCCCAGCGCCTCGAGGTACCAACGGTCCTCGCCGTCGTGACGGGTGGCGAGGGCCGCCCAGAGGTCCGCCGCTTCCGACGCCTCGTTGTGCCGGAGCGAGATGGCGCAGGAGCGGCGGACCTGGGGCGAGGGGTCGTCGGTCAGCTTCCGGACCACCGGAAGTACGTCCATGCCGATCTGGCGGGCGAGGCGAATGCCCGTCACGCGGAGGTCCGGGTTGCTCGCCGCGATCGCCTCTCGCACCCAGTGCTTGCCGCGGCCGGGGATCTTGCCGAGGAGCCACAGCGCCCGCGCCCGGTAGCGGGGGTTGTCCGACCGCCACAGCCGCGTCAGCGCCGGCTCCGCGTCCTCCCCCATGGCGTGGAGCGTGGTCCACGCCATGTAGCGGACCGCGTAGGTGGGGCTCTTCAGCGCCTCTACGGCGCCCTTGGCCGAGGAGAAGTCGAAGGAGGGCGTGGTGTATCGGTCGTGGCCCTTCGGCGCCACGCGGTAGATGCGGCCCGTCTTCAGGCTCCCCGCGTTATGGCCGCCCACACCGGGGTCGTACCAATCCGCGATGAGGAGGGAGCCGTCGGGCGCCACCTTCACGTCCGCGGGGCGGAACCACTTGTCGCGGGCGCCGCGGAGGATGTCCACCTTCTTCGCGGTGTAGCCGGCGCCGTCCTTCTCCACGGGGTAGGCCCGGACCACGCGGGGGCCCGCGTCGCAGTGGATCATCTCGCCCTGGAAGACCTTCGGGAGGAGATCCCCCTCGTAGACGGTGATGCCCGTCGGCGAGCCGGCGCCCGTCTGGAGGAGGTTCGGGACCACGCCCGGGTCGTTCTGGTGCCAGTGGCGGGTGGGGATGTCCTCCGCCATGCCCGTCCGCGGCTTTTGCCAGCCGGCGCCCGTGATCTCGTCGCGGTAGCCGTAGTTGCCGTAGGGCATGACGTAGTTGATCCGCACGCCGCGGTTCCCGTCGTCGTCGTTGTCCGACTGCCACATCGTCCCGAAGGAGTCGGGTGTCACCATCCAGTTGTTGCGGAAGTTCCACGCGAGCGTCTGGAAGCGGGAGTAGGAGGGCTTCGCCGGGTCGATGCGTGCGCGGAAGACCATGCCCTCGCGGTAGGGCGTGCCCTTCTCCCGCACCTTGTGGCCCGCCATGTCCACGACGAGGTCGCCGGCCGCGTTCTTGAGGCGGTGGCCCGCGTTGCCCATGTTGAAGTAGAAGCGGCCGTCCGGGCCGAAGGTCAGCGCGTGGATGCTGTGGTCGTGCTGGCTGCCGCCGATGCCCTTGAACAGCACCTTCGTCTCGTCGGCCCGCAGGTCGCCGTCCTTGTCCGTGAGCACGAGCACGCGGGGGCTCGGCTTGGCGGTGGCGGTGGAGACGATCGCCCGTGTCGCCTCGCTGTCAGGGTCCGGCAGCACGCAGATGCCGTGGGGCGTGTTGATGTCCGTGCCCTGGTAGAAGACGGTCCGCTCGTCCGCGCTGCCGTCGCCGTCCGTGTCCTCGAGGACGAGGATGCGGTCGCCCGCGTCGCGCTGGGCGTTGCCGCGGTAGTTGACGATCTCGCACACCCACACCCGGCCGCGATGGTCGATGTCGATGTTGGACGGGCTCCGGAGCATCGGCTCCGACGCGAAGAGCTGGGCCTGCAAGTCCTCGTGGACGGTGAGCCGCCGCAGGGAGGCCTTCGGCGGGTAGTTGCCGCCCGAGCCCCCGCCCGAGGGCTGCAGCAGCGAGTCGGGTGGGTCTTCCGTGAAGACGAGGAAGCGGACGCTGGTGCTCCGCCCGTCATTCTGGTTCGTCCCGCCGTTGTCGAGGCCCGCACGGGCCCGGAAGCGGGTGAAGCCGTCGGGAACCTTGTAGACGATGACGGACGGGGCGTGCGTGCCGATGCCGTAGTCCACCGCCTCTCCGGCGATGCGGAGCGGGCCGCCGTTCGCGTTCTTCCCCACGCGGGTCTTCCCCCATCCCGCGTCGGCGCGGACCCAGTCGAGATCCGTGAGCCGCTTCGTCTTCTCGCCGTCCGGGCCGACGAAGCGGGGCTCCGCCCAGTCCGCCCAGTCGCAGGCCTTGCCGTCGCCGCCGTCCGTGGTGACGAGGTAGAGGCGGTCCGCGTCGCCGAGCGCCACG
>CAZQQP010000151.1:5854-10890 GCA_964595475.1 uncultured Planctomycetaceae bacterium
GTCGACCTTCAAGGCGTGGCCGGGCGTCTGGGTCGTGACCACGTCGCTTCGGAACTTCGGCTTCGCGTCCGCCGGCGCGGACCCGACGGCGGACGCCAGCGCAAGGGCCAGAGCCGTCGCGGTGGGGCGGTTGCATGGGACCATGGGGTTCCTCGCTCTACTTGGAGACCGTCTGCTCGTCCCACTTGCGGAGCTTGCGCCGGATCTTCGCCGGGTCGAAGCCCTTCGGCGGGTCGTAGTCCTGATTCGCCATCAGCTCGGGGACGGTCGGGGTGACCGAGGCGACGCCGCCGCGGGGAAGGGTCGCGTGGGCCGACCAGGCGATGGCGTTGGCCACCAGCTTCCGGAACGCGTCGTGGCCCCAGTTCCAGTGGTAGTGGCCGCCGGTGAACCCGAACCCGCGCCCGCCGTTTTCTCGCTCCACCGCCCACGCCATGTGCTGGGGACGGTCCTTCTTCACGACGGCCTTGTAGACGTCGGGGTTGCCGTGGTGGGACGTCGCGGCCTGGTCCGGGCTCCACCGCTGCGTGCTGGTGGAGTCCGGCGGGAGGTCCGTCAGGATGGGCGTCACGCCCTCCATGTTCTCGCGGAACCGCATGTGGTAGTACCACTCGTCGTGGATCGAGAACGGCTCCACGCCCGTTGTGATGGGGTGGTCCGGCAGGGCGGAGAACTCCGCGGTCCAGTGGGGATTGACGGAGCGGTGCGCCTCGAAGTAGCCGCCGATCCAGTCGAGGAAGCGGTCGCCCGGCTTGCCCTTCGGCACCTCCACGCCGTAATGGAGGGCGACGATGCCGACGCCCTTGTTCGCGAGCTTGTCCACCTGCTCGAGGTGGTCGTTCACCATGTGGCCGCCGCCCCCGTCGCAGTACATCACGAGGCTGTCGGCCCCCTTGAAGGCGGTCGGGTCGTCCGGCCACCCGCCCGTGTGGACCTCGGTGGTCACGTTTCGGGTGTTCCACTCCAGGGTCTCCGCGAGGAGCTTGCACCCGGCCTTGTGCTCGTGGGCGGCGAAGCCGTGGCTGCGGCGGCCCGCCACGAAGACCACCTTCTTCTTATCTTCCTTGGGCAGCGGCGGGAGCTTCTTCAGCCGGACGTTGCGGAACCAGACCTTCATGGGCGGGCCCGCGTGGAGCTGGAACGCGATCACGCCCTTCCGCCGCCACTTGCTGTGGCGGTCGAGCAGCTTGGACATGACCCGCCCGTTGATCTTCTGCACCAGATGGCGGCCGCGGGCGACGATGTGGTACTCGTTCCACCCGTCGAGGTTTACGGCGTCGAGGAGGCCCTTCGTGCTCCCCACGGAGCCCACGGTCCTCTTCGTGCCGTCGGGGCCGATGATGCGCTTCTGTCCTCGCTTGGCGAGGACGCCGCGGAACTGCTCGCCGTAGTTGGTCCCCACCCACTGGCCCTTCCCGTCGATGTCCGCCTGGTAGCCGCCGACCACCCACTTGCCGTCGCCGCTGCCCCTCATCGGAGCGGAAGCTCCGATACTGGATGCCGCTGTTGTGGTTGCGGATCTTGAACTCCACCTTCAGCTCGAAGTTGGCGGGCTTCCCGCCCTCCCAGATGAGGAAGGTGTTGTGCGGTGCCGAGTTCTCCTTGGTGGTCTGTCCCACGATGGCGCCGTCCTCCACGGACCAGAACTTCGGGTTGCCGTCCCAGCCGTCGAGGGACTCGCCGTCGAAGATGCGATGGAACCCGTCGTCGGACTCGCCGGCGGCGAGGCCCGTGGACGCGACCGCGAGGAGGGCCGCGCCGAGCCCGAGTCGAATCGCGCCGCTGGGGAATCGGCCGTCTCGCATGGATAATCTCCGTCTGGTAGGTCGTCGGGATGCCCGTCGGACGCCGCTTGGGGCGGCGTCGGTCGAGAACGTCAGCGTAACCCACCGGACGCGGTTCGCCAAGGGCGAGCGTCCCTCAGCGGCACAGGTTCGGATGTCCCTCTGGGACCTCCGAGAGCTCCGGGATGTCGGGAGCCCGCTTGTGCCCTGTGGGGTCGGAGGAGGTCGGCGAAATGCCCCTGGCGGCCCGCCGCTCGATCTGCGAGGATCGCCCGGCCGGGCCACCGACGGTCCGATGGAGGGCCCTCGTGGACGGAGGGAAGGGGCAGCCTGCTTGCATCCGCCCCCGTCGCCGGCTATTCATGGCCTCGGACACGGCGACGGCCTTGAACTCTTGATCGGGAGACGCCCATGCGGACCGGCTTCAACCTCCTGCTGTGGACGACCCACGTGACCGAGGATCAGTTCCACCTCTTCGAGACCCTGAAGAACGTCGGCTACGACGGGGTGGAGGTTCCGGTCTTCGAGGGGGACGTCTCCCACTTCCGGAAGGTCGGCGAGGCGCTCCGGAACCAGGGGCTCGCGTGCAGCGCCGTCACCATCGTGCCGGACGAGGCGAGAAACCCGATCAGCCCCGACGCCTCGAGCCGACAGGGCGCCGTCGACCATCTGAAGTGGGCCGTGGACTGCTCCGCCGCCCTCGGCGCCGACGTGCTCTGCGGGCCCTTCCATCAGCCGCTGGCGGTGTTCACGGGCCAGGGGCCCACGGAGGAGGAAAAGCAACGGGGCGTCGACGTCCACCGCCAGGCGGCCGACCACGCCGAGCCCGCGGGCATCACGCTCGCCATCGAGTTCCTCAACCGCTTCGAGTGCTACATCCTCAACACCATGGACGACGCCGCGGACTACGCCCGCCGCGTGGGCAAGGCCAACTTCGGCACGATGCTCGACACCTTCCACACCAACATCGAGGAGAAGGACCCCGTCGGGTGCATCGCACCGAACATCGACCAGATCAAGCACGTCCACGTCTCGGAGAACGACCGGGGCACGCCCGGCCGCGGCCACGTGGACTTCCTCGGGACGTTCCAGGCGCTGCGCTCCGCCGGATACGACGGGTGGATCACCGTGGAGGCCTTCGGCCGGGCTCTCCCGGATCTCGCCGCGGCGACGAAGGTCTGGCGGGACTTCTTCTCAAGCCGGGAGGAGGTCTACACGGAGGGGCTGGACCTCATCCACAAGCTCTGGGAGAAGGCGGGAGGGGCGTAGGCCGCGCCGCCCACCGTGATGCACTGAAGGTGCGGAGGAGCGTCTGCGGGTCTCCCATCTCCCGCGGTCACGGCCTTTACGAGGAGGGTTCGGGAAACGCTGCGGCGGTCTCCGGCGCGGGCGCCCCGTGGTCCTACCGGTGTTGCAGGCGACGCACTTCGTTGTCGCGGTGGAGCACATCGACGAAGGCGTTTCCGCTCGTGCCGGCGGGATGAAGGGGGCCTTCCCCGTTCGCGGAAGAGGTGGGCTCGCCGCGTGCTCGAGCTCCCGGTCGACCCGGTCAAGCGCCGCGATGCCTCCTGCGAGCAGGAGGTGATGCTCGCCGTCATCGAGGAAGAGACGGACACGGCCCGTGCGGGCCGGCGCGAAAAAGCGTTAGAGCGAGAAAAGGGGGCCGACGAGCGGCTCGACCGAGGCCACGGCGGACGCGAGGAGGGCAAGCACGGCGCTGGTCGTGTGGATGCGGAGCGGGTTGAGCCTCGGGAAGTACAGCCACGGGATCGCGAGGGTATAGCCGGACGCGGCGAGGAGGACGAGGAGCCAGCCGGCGCCGATCCGGCCGAGCAGCGACCGGAGTGTCGCGTCGCCGGCGGGCCATGCCTCCAGGACAAGCGGCAGGCCGAGGCCGAGGGCGGTGGCCCAGATCGCGTGCAGCAGCGGACTGAGCCAGCGGTGGCGGACGGGCGGGTCGGCCCAGCCCAGATTGGAGACACCCAGGATGGCCATGTGGGCGGCGAAGGCTACGTTGTACGGGTAATAGAAGGAGAAAGCATCCACGAAGACGTCGGTGAAGATCCACAGCAGGCCCGCGAAGGTGACCGAGACCACGGCGTGGACCGCGTGGTGCTGCCGCGTCGCGGTCCTCGGCCAGACCAGCGTGTGGAGGAGGAACAGCACAGCCGGGGCGGTGAGCCACCGCCACCCGCCGAGCATCCACGCGGCATAGCCGTAGAGCGCGGCGCCGATCAGAGCGCCGTCGTCCAGGCTGCTCCGTCGCCGCACGACCAGGACGGCGGCGACGAGGACGCCCGTGGCGGCGAGCCGCCAGGCGAGCTCTTCCGGGGCCTTGTCCATGTAGAGCCGGAGCAGCGCGTACGCGCCCAGCGGCACGAAGATGTTGTCCAGCCCCCGCCAGCTCGTCGCCTCGATCAGCATGATCAGCAGGGCGACCGTCCCCGCGACGAGAAGCGTCTCCAGCCGCCCCACCTCCGTCCAAAGCAGCAGCGGAACGTGGACGCTGAAAAACGCTACGAGGAAGAACGCCAGCGAGCCCTCCGCGGACTTCAGGCCGTCCGCGGTGGTGTACCGGATGCGGCCGTAGGTCACGCCGATGAGGGCGGCGAGCGCGTCGGCGAGGGCGAGGATCAGGACGGGAACCGCGAACAAGAGCGGGTCGTCTCCGGCCAGGGCGAACAGGAGCACCACGGTCGGCGGGTAGCCGATCGCGCCGAGGGTCTTGCGGCCGACCCCCGTGATCACGTCCCCGACGCCCCGACGGAACGCCTCCACGGCGTGGAGCGTGACGAGCAGGCCGGTCGACAGCGCTCCCAGCACCGCCACGGGGGTTGTGGGGTCAGATCGTGAATAGCCAATAGCGGTTGCCGGGCTTGGGCGTCCGCGGTAGGGCTCGGGTATGGCTCGGCCGCTGCGTCTGGAGCTCGCCGGGGCGCTGCACCACGTGATCTCCCGTGGGAACGGGGGGCAGGGATCGTGCGCGACGATCAGGACCGACAGCGCCGCGTCGACTGGCTGGCTCGCACGGTGGAGGAGCACGGGTGGCTTCTGCACGCGTTCGTGGTCATGGGGCATCACGAGCATCTGTTTGTCCAGACGCCGGAGCCGGACCTCTCTCGGGAATGAACTGCTCTACGGGGTCTACACGCAATCCTTCAACGCGCGGCACCGGCGCCGCGGACACCTGCTCCAGGGGCGGTAAGTAGGCGGAAAAGAATAAGTTGAGCCTATTCATCGGTGCCAAGGCGG
>CAZQQP010000152.1:0-10858 GCA_964595475.1 uncultured Planctomycetaceae bacterium
AGAGGCTCCCCGGACGCTTCACAAGGTGTTCCGCTACGGGTCTTCCGGCCACTCTGTCAACCCGCCGGCGGAGCGCCTCCCACGACGCGATCGCGGCCGTCCCGTCGCGGAGGTGACACGCCGCCCGCCGGCCACCGCCTTGACCGCCCCCCGCCGGCGCGTATTCTCGTTTTCGCTCTCAAAGGGAACACGATGCGACCGGTGCTCCGAGCTTGCTTCGTGCTCTTCGGCCTTCTCGCCCTCTCTTCGCCCGCCGACGCCGCGGACCGGAACACTTCCCCCGCCCGAGACGCCCCGATCCGCGTCGGCGTGCTCTACTCCCTCACCGGGACGATGGCGATCAGCTTCAAGTCCCTCGTCGACGCCACCAAGCTCGCCATCGACCAAGTAAACGACCACGGCGGCGTGCTCGGCCGGCGGCTGGTGCCGGTCATCAAGGACGGCGCGTCGAAAAAGAAGGTTTACAAGCGACGGGCGAAGACGCTGATCACCGAAGAGAGCGTGGTCTCCATCTTCGGCTGCTGGACTTCCTCGAGCCGGAAGGCGGTCCGGAAGGTGGTCGAGGCACGCGACCACCTCCTCTGGTATCCCGTCCAGTACGAGGGCGGCGAGCGGTCACCGAACGTCATCTACACGGGCGCCACGCCCAACCAGCAGATCCTCCCCGCGGTGGACTGGTGCGTGCGGCGGTTCGGCGAGCGCATCTACCTCGTCGGCTCCGACTACGTCTTTCCGAGGACCGCCCACGAGCTGATCCGCCGACACCTCGAGCAATACGGAGCGGAGCCGGTCGGCGAGGCGTACCGCCCGCTCGGCGACACGTCCTTCGACGCCGTCGTGAAGGAGATCCGGGCGACCGACCCGGACGTCGTCTTCAACACCATCAACGGCGACAGCAACATCGCCTTCTTCAAGGCGCTCGCCGGCGCCGATCTCGACGTCCCCGTCATGTCCGTCAGCATCGCGGAGGGGGAGATCCGCTCCATCCGCGAGGAGACCGGGCCGGAGGCGCTCACCGGCCACTACTGCGCGTGGAACTACTTCCAGAAGGTGAACACCTCCGCCAATCGTCGCTTCGTCGCGGCCTTCAAGGAGCGCTACGGCTCGGACCGTGTGACCAGCGACCCCATCGCGTCGGCGTACACCCAGGTCCACCTTTTCGCGAGGGCCGCGGAGAAGGCGGGCTCGACGGAGCCCGCCGCCATCCGTGAGGCGGCCCGCGGCCTCATCCACGACGCGCCCGGCGGCCTCATCCGCATCGACCCGGACAACCAGCACACCTGGGAGCCCGCTCGCATCGGGCGTATCCGCCCCACCGGCCAGATCCGCGTCGTCTGGACGAGCAAGGACCCGCTTCCGCCGCGCCCCTACTTGCCCGAGACCTTTCTCACGAAGGCGAAAGAGCAGGGCCGCCTCATGGACGAGGCCCTCGCGGACATGATGGATCGCGAGCTCAGCCGCGGCGACGGCCCCCGCAAGCGCGTGCTCGCGGCCATGACCGCCGCCCGCGGCCGCCTCGGCTCGCTCCGGGAGGCGTTCGCCCACGCGGCGCTGGATGTCCGCCCCGACCATCGTCGCGCCTACGCGGCGGCGTGGGCGGCGTTCGTCCGGCGGGCCGCGGAGCTTTCCAAGCGGCGGACGAGCCTGACCGACGCCCAGCGCGTCGCCCACGAGCGCTTCCGCGCGGCCAAGAAGGCGTTCGGCGCCAACGCACGCCGCATGCTCGAGGCGCTCTACCGCACCGGGGAAGGAGAGCAGGCGGGAGCGACACCATGAGGCTCTTGCCGCGGAGCTTTCGCGCCACGGTCGTCGCGGTGACGGTGCTGGCCACGGGGGTCGTCTCCGTGGGCCTCGCCGTGGCCCACTACTGGGTCTTGAGCGCCCGCCACCGGTCGGAGCTGAGCGCCACGCTTCGCCAGGCGGCGACCCAGAGCGCCCGCCGCACCGCGGACTGGCTCACCCAGCGAAAGCAAACCGCCCGCCTGATCGCCCGCAACCCCACCCTGGTCTCGGAGCTCCAGCGGCTCCGCCACCTCCGCCGAGAGGAGGACCGATACTTCCTCGCGCTCGCCCGGCTCAAGCGGGAGATCGAGCTCAGCCTGAACAACCACTCCTCGATCCTGGACATCAGCATCCATCGGCCGAGCGGCGCCCTCCTCGTCTCCGCGGCGGCGAAGGAGATCCGCCCGCCCGAAGGCAAGCGGCGGAAGGAGGCGGCGCGAAAAGCACGCCGTTCCGTCTGGACCTCGCCGGTGCGCCGCTCCGAGGTCGCCCTCCCCGACGAGGAGGGAGCGATGGCGAAGGGCGTCCCGACGATGCTGGTCGCGGCGCCGATCGGCCGCTCGGACGCCGAGCTCTACGGCCTCCTCGCGTTGCGGGTGGACCTTCGCGACTTCGGCGACGGGATCTCGCCGCCGGGCGGGGAGCGTCGGCCGCTACCCCGCAGCGAGACATATCTCGTCAACGGTGACGGCGTCTTCTTGACGCCGCCGCGTCTGGTGGCGGAGCTGCGGGCGCGCGGTCGCGTGGAGGAACGCGCCGTCATCGACCTCGCCGTCCGCCCTCCGTCGTCGGACCGTCCCACGCGGGCGTTCGAGGCGGTGAAGCGTCTCGCCGCCGGCGAGGACGCACCCACCCTCGATCTCGACGGCTACCGCAGCTACCGCGGCACACGCGTGGTGGGCGCCTGGTGGCCCGTCGGCGAGAAGGGCTGGGCATGCATCGCCGAGGTGCCCCGGCGCGTGGCATTCGCCCCGCTGCGGCGGGTGGCGCTGACCACGGTGGGCATCAGCGTGGGCGTCGGCGCCGTGGTGGTGGTTCTCGTGGCGGTCCTCACGGGCCGGCTGGTGGCGCCGCTGCGGGAGCTGGAGGTCGGCGCGGACCGCTTCTCCGCGGGCGACCGCTCGGTCCGGACCCACCTCCGCCGCGACGACGAGATCGGGAACCTCGGGCGGGCCTTCAACGAGATGGCCGCGGCCGTAGAGCGGACGCTGTCCGACCTCGAGCAGCGCAATACGGAGCTCAGCGAGTCCATCCGGCAGCGGGAGGCGGAGATCGAGCGGCGGCAGCGGGCGGAGGCGGACATGGCGGACGCGAAGCAAACCGCCGAGGAGGCCAACCGCGCCAAGAGCGAGTTTCTCGCCAAGATGAGCCACGAGATCCGCACGCCGATGAACGCCATCATCGGCATGACGGAGCTGGTCCTCGAGACGGACCTCAACCCGGGCCAGCGGGAGAACCTCAAGACCGTCCAGAAGTCCGGCGAGTCGCTTCTGGCGCTGCTCAACGACATCCTGGATTTCTCCAAGATCGAGGCCGGCCGCCTCGACCTCCGGAGCATCCCCTTCCAACTCCGCGAGCGGCTCGGCGACACCATGAAAGCGATGGCGTTGCGGGCCCACAACAAGGGGCTCGAGCTGGCGCTGCACATCTCGCCCGAAGTCCCCGAGACGCTCGTCGGCGACCCCGACCACCTGAACCAGATCGTGGTCAACCTCGCGGGCAACGCGACGAAGTTCACGGAGGAGGGCGAGGTCGTGATGGTGGTCCGCGAGGCCGAGCGGAGCGACGACGACGTGCTCCTTCACTTCTCGGTCCGCGACACGGGCGTGGGCATCCCCGAGGAGAAGCGCGAGGAGATCTTCGCCGCCTTCGAGCAGGGCGACGCCTCCACCACGCGACGCTACGGCGGGACGGGGCTGGGCCTGGCCATCTCCTCGCGGCTGGTCCGGATGATGGGCGGGGAGATCTGGGCGGACAGCGAGGTGAACAAGGGGAGCACCTTCCACTTCACGGCACGCTTCGGCGTGACGAGCCCGGAAACCATCGAGGCCGCCGGCCGCCGGCCCACGGTCCTCGGCGGCACGCGCGTGCTCGTCGTCGACGACAACGCCACGAATCGGCACATCCTGACGGAGACGCTGAGCAACTGGCGGATGGAGCCGACGGCGGTCGACAGCGGCGTGCGGGCCCTCGAGGAGCTGCAGTCCGCCCACGACGCGGGTCGCCGCTATCACCTGGTTCTCTGCGACCTCCACATGCCGGAGATGGACGGCGTCGAGGTGGTCAAGCGGATCAAGGAGGACCGCCGCTTCGACAGCACCGTGGTGATGATGCTCACGTCGAGCGACGCGGAGATCATCCGCCGCACGGACGTCCCGATCACCGACCACCTGACCAAGCCGATCAAGCAGTCCGAGCTGTTCGACGCGATCGCCAGCGCCCTCGGCGTCGCCGCGGCCGAGGACGAGGACCGGCCCCAAGAGCAGGCCACGTCGCTGCCTCCGCTCCGCGTCCTCCTCGCCGAGGACAGCCCCGTCAATCAGAAGGTCACCGTGCAGCTCCTCGAGAAGCATGGCCACGACGTGGTCGCGGTGGGGACCGGCGGGGAGGCCGTCGACGCGGTGGAGTCCTCCTCCTTCGACATGGTCCTCATGGACGTCCAGATGCCCCAGATGGACGGCTTCCAGGCGACCGCGGCCATCCGGGAGAGGGAGGGGGCCGCTCGCCGCATTCCCATCGTGGCCATGACCGCCCACGCCATGAAGGGCGACCGGGAGCGTTGTCTGGAGGCGGGCATGGACGGCTACGTCTCCAAGCCGATCAAGCAGCAAGAGCTCGTCGCGGCGCTGCAGACGGTTCTCCCCGGCGGGGAAGAGGTGAAGGAGGAGACGGCCTCCACCCCGGCGGACGAGGAGGCGGTCGACTGGTCGAGGGCGTGGGAGGTCGCCGGCGGCGACCGGGAGATCCTCGGCGAGCTGGTGACCACCTTTCTCGACAACCTGCCGCAGCGGAGGAAGGACATCCGCGACGCGGTCGACGGCGGCGACCCCGACGCGGTGGCGCGGGCGGCCCACGCCCTCAAGGGCGAGGCGCGGTCCTTCGGCGCCGACGCCGTAGTCGAGGTCGCGGCGCGGATGGAGGCGTCGGGACGGGGCGGCTCGGTAACCGACGCGGCGGCCTCGGTCGAGGAGCTCGAGCGAAGGCTCGACGGCCTCGAGCAGGCCCTCCGGCGAGGCGTGTAGCGACGCCCCCGCTCGGGCCGCACCCGGGTGCGGCCCACGGCGCCGTCCCACCGGTGTCCTCGCATCCGCGGTCCGCGGCGATGGGCGGACCATGTCCGGAGCTTTAAGATTGGAAGCTCGGCCCGATGCGGCGGGGTGGACGCGGCGGACGAAGGAGACGTCTCCGATGAGCATCGCCATCGCTTCGGACCACGCGGGGTTCGCCTACCACAGGCGGATCGCGGACTGGCTCGGGGGGAAGGGCTACGAGGTGGTGGACTACGGCACGGACTCGGAGGACCCCGTGGACTACCCCCGCGTGATCTACCCGCTCGCGGAGGCCGTGGCCCGCGGCGACGCGGAGCGGGGCGTCGTCCTCGGCGGGTCGGGCAACGGCGAGGCCATCGTCGCCAACCGGGTGGCCGGCGTCCGCTGCGCCGTCTGCTGGAACGAGGCGTCGGCGGAGCTCGCCCGCCGCCACAACGACGCGAACATCATCGCGATCGGCCAGCGGCTGATCGACCTCGGGACCGCGCTGTCCATCATTCACGTCTGGCTGGAGGCCCGCTTCGACGGCGGACGGCACGAGCGGCGCATCCGCATGATCGACGAGCCGAGAGGGGTCTGAGCCGACGGCCGGAGACCCGGCCGCTCCGCCGGTCGGCCCATCGGCAGTCCGGCCGGGTCCCCGCCGGGCATGCGAGCCCTCATGCCGGGAAGGGCACCTCCTGGACCGTGGTGTAGGTCGGCCCGTCCGCCGCGAGCCGCGATTCCATCAGGCTCAGCCGGTCCACCCGGAACGTGGCGGACGGGAGGGTGAGGGCCTCCTCGATCGCGTCGGGATCGACCTTCGCGCCACGCTTCCGTCCCTTGGGCCGCTTGAACCGCCCGAGCGTGATGTGGGGGCTGAACCGTCGCTCCTCCCGGTCGAAGCCGATGGCCTCCGCCTCGTCCTCCATTCGCGAGACGAGGCGGTCCAGCGCCGGCGGGAGCGTCAGGCGGGCGGCGAGGACGCGGGGACGGCTCCGGTTGGGGAGGAAGACCGCCCGCTCCACCGACAGGTCGAACGGGCTCGTCCCCTCGCACGCCGCGTGGGCGGCCTGGACGACCTCCGCGACGCGATCCTCGCGGACGTCGCCGAGGAACTTCACGGTGAGGTGTAGGTTCGCCTCGGGCGTCTTCCGGAGCCCCTCCGCGTCGACCGGCTCCATCTCCTCCGCGAGCCGCCGCCGCGTCGCGTCGTCCGGCCAAAGGGCGAGGAAGCAGCGCTTGGTCGGCGGCGCCGCCATCAGTCGAACCGCACGATGTCCGCGTACTCGCCGAGCCGCTGATCGACCTCGTCGCGGGAGATCTCCCGCAGACGGTTGAGGCTGAAGCTCTCGATGTTGAAGCTCGCCACGATGGTGCCGTAAGCGAGTCCACGTCGGATCGCCCGGAGGCTGTGGTCGCCGACCTCCGCGAGGTACCCCATCAGCCCGGCGCCGAAGCAGTCGCCCGCCCCCGTCGGGTCGACCACGTTCAGCGAGGGGTAGGCGTGGAGCACCCCGACGCCCTCGTCGTGGTGGAGCAGACAGCCGTGCTCGCCCTTCTTGACCACGACGAAGCTCGGGCCCATCTCCCGGATGGCCGCCGCCGCCTCGAGGAGGTTCGTCTTGCCCGTGAGCTGGCGGGCCTCCGCGTCGTTGAGGACGAGGCCGTGGATACGCCCGAGGAGCTGCTTGAGCTGCGGCAGCGCCGTCTCGATCCACAGGTCCATCGTGTCCGCCGCGACGAGGCGGGCGCGCGGGAAGCCGTCGAGCATCTCGAGCTGAGCGGCGGGGTGGGTGTTCGCGAGGAAGAGATACTCGCTGTCCTTGTAGCTCTCCGGGATCGGCGGGAGCGGCTCCTCGAGGATGTTGGGCTGCACCTCGAGCGTATTGCGGTCGTTCATGTCCGGCGTGTACTCGCCGGTCCACCGGAACGTCTTGGAGCCCTTCCGCCGCTCCAGCCCGGTCGTCTCGATGTTGAACTCCTTGAAGACGTTGACGTGCTCGTCGCTGAAGTCCTCGCCGACCGCGGCGAGCAGACGCACGGGCGTGAAGAAGCTCGCGGCCGCGGCGAAATAGGTCGCCGAGCCGCCGAGGACGTTCTCCGCCTTGCCGAACGGGGTGGACGTGTTGTCGAGACCGACGCTGCCAGTGACGACGAGAGAGCTCATGGCCAATCTCCATCTTCGAGTGCGTTGGAAGAGAGGGCGGCTGTCGCCGGGCCCCTCCGAGAATCCGCGTGGGGAAGACGTCAGAGGGCCACGATCCCAGCCGAAGCTCCAATCTTTCCGGGCGGATGCGTGGGGACAAGTCCATGGGCCGCCCGGTCCTTTTCACCGCGCCCCCACCCCGGATCGGCCGCGATCGCCGAGCCGCAGGATCATCCGTCGCGAAAACTTCGGGTTGATGGGTGAGGACGCATCCGGGCGACGGTTCATTCGCGTCGGGAAGCGCCACGCCGCTCAAGAATGGAGCCGCGCGAGTCAGCACGGACAAAGCCGCGGACGGCTTTGTCCGTGCCACCCGAGACGGTGAACCAACTCCGTCTCGCCGCCGCGGTCTTTGCTTGGGTGGCACGGGCAAGTCCCAGCGGGATGCCGCCGGTGCCCGTCCGCGGGCTTGCCCGTGGTGGCGGACCCGTATCGGGCCGCACCACACGGCCGTCGACGAGCGCCACCGGCCCCGCGCCGCGAGACGCGGCACGGAATCCATTCACGGCGTGTCCTGCCACGCGAGGCGGGCGGCGCTTGGGCTTTTTTTCCCTGATAATGAGGTGGATAACCCCGAGCGTGATCCCATCCGGTCAAGAGGGTCGGGCGACGTCCGAGAATCCCTCGCGAGCGAGCACGTGGGTGATGCGGCGGAGCGTGGACGCTTTCCCGAGCACCTCGAGGGTCTGGAAGATGGGCGGGCTCACGGTGCCTCCGCTCACCGCCACGCGAAGGGGTTGGGCGACCTTCTTGAGCCCGACGCCGCGGCGCTCCGCCTCGCCGCGGATGAAGCTCTCCAGCGTCTCGGCCGTCCAGTCGTCACAAGTTTCGAGACGGTGGGAGAGGTCCCGGAGCACTTTCATGCCCTCGCCCTCGTTCTTCCGGAGCACCTTTTCGACGGCCTTCTCGTCGTAGGGCAAGTGCTCGTCCGGCGTGAAGAAGAAGCGGCCCTGGGTGACCGGGTCAAGCAACGTCCGTGAGCGCTCTCGATACGCCTCCACGAAGGTCGCGAAGCGCGGATCGTCGGGACCCGAAAAGTGCATCTTCAGGACCGGCTCGTTGTGCGGGTGCTCCCAGATCCGTCGGCGAAGCTCTCTCGCGGGAAGGTGGGCGATCGCGTCCGCGTTGAAGCTCGCGAGCTTCTCCCGGTCGAACCGCGCGTTCGCTCGCTGGACACGGTCGAGCGAGAAGTTCTCGACGAGGAAGTTTTTGTCGAACTGCTCGACGTCGCCGCCGGGGTTCCACCCGAGCAACGCGAGGTAATTGCAAAGCACCTCCTCGAGGTAGCCGTTCCCCCGGAAATCCGATACGTCGATCTCCGGAAGGCTGACGTTTAGCTCATTCGCCACGAGCCGAGCCACGTCGAGTGAGTCGTTTTCCTTCTCGAGGAAGCGGCGAACGTCGTCTTGACCGATGTCCGGTCGCTGCCACTCCGTCCGCGCCAATTTGGCGCTCTCGTTAAGCTTGACGACGCGCTGCACGAGGTCGTCGGTCGACACGCGCCCCTCCGAGGCCGCCTCCTCCGCCGCTTCCCGCGCCGCCTTCGCCTTGTCCCGCTTGGACATCTTGGAGCCGTCGGGGTTGAAGATGAGCGGGATGTGGGCGTAGGTGGGATGGGTGAACCCGAGCGCCTCCTGCAGCGCCCAGTGCTTCGGCGTGTTGTTGAGGTGCTCCTGTCCTCGGATGACGTGGGTCACACCCATGGTCGCGTCGTCCACCACCACCGCGAAGTGGAACGTGGGGAAGCCGTCGGACTTCCAGACGACGAAGTCCTCCACCTGCCCCGGCTCCACCGTCACGGCGCCGAGGACACGGTCGTGGACCGTGATGGGATGGGCGGGCATGCGAAAGCGGACGACGGACGCCTCGCCCCCTTCCTCCGTATCCCCCACGCCCTGGGAGTCCACGTAGGCCCACCCGGTCTCGAGCAGCCGGTCAAGGTGCTCTCGGTAGATCTCCCGCCGCTGGCTCTGGAAGTACGGCCCGCGGTCGCCTCGCTGGGCGGAGCGCGGGTCGTCGGCGGAGGGGTCGGGCCCCTGGTCCCAGTCGAGGCCGAGCCACCGCAGATCCTCGAGGATGCCCCGGGTCAGCTCCGGGCTGGACCGACGCCGGTCCGTGTCCTCCATGCGGAGGACGAACCGGCCGCCCTGCTGCCGGGCGAACGCCCAGTTGAGCAACGCCGTCCGCGCTCCGCCGATGTGGAGGGCGCCCGTCGGGCTCGGCGCGAATCGCGTGACCGTCTCGTCCGCCATGCTCCTCTCTCGTCCCTTCGGGTCCGCGAGTCAGGTGTTGGCCTTCCCCTGCTTCTCGAGCTTGGCCCAGGTGTCGCGGAGGGACACCGTCTGGTTGAAGACGGGCCAGCCGGGCGTCGCGTCGCGGTCCAGCGCGAAGTAGCCGTGGCGCTCGAACTGATAGCGCTCACCGACGCGGGCGCTCGCCAGCGAGGGCTCGAGCTTGCACCCGCTCAGGGTGACGCAGGAGGCGGGGTTGAGCTGGCTCCAGAACGCCTCGTCGTCCGCCTGCTCGGGGTCCTCGCTCTGGAAGAGCCGGTCGTAGAGGCGGGCCTCGCCGTCGACCGCGTGGGCCGCCGACACCCAGTGGAGCGTGCCCTTCACCTTGCGTCCGTCGGGCGGATTCTGGCCGCCGCGGGTCGCGGGGTCGTAGGTGCACCGCAGCTCCGTCACGTTCCCCTCCTCGTCCTTGATCACTTCGCGACAGGTGATCCAGTACGCGTATCGCAGCCGCACCTCTCGTCCGGGCGCCAGGCGGAAGAACTTCCTCGGCGGGTCCTCACGGAAGTCGCCCTGCTCGACGTAGAGCACGCGGGAGAAGGGGACGGACCGCGTGCCGGCGGAGGGGTCCTCCGGGTTGTTCACCGCGTCCATCTGCTCCACGAGATCCTCGGGATAGTTCTCCACCACCACGCGGAGCGGCCGGAGCACCGCCATCGCCCGCGGCGCTCGCTTGTTGAGGTCATCGCGGATGGCATGCTCGAGGCGGGAGACCTGGATGAGGTTGTTTCGCTTGGCCACGCCCACGCCGTCCGCGAAGCGGCGGATCGCCTCGGGTGTGCAGCCGCGGCGGCGGAGGGCGGCGAGCGTGGGCATGCGGGGATCGTCCCACCCGTCGAGGTGGCCCGCGTCGACGAGGGCGCCGAGCTTTCGCTTGCTCACCACGGTGTGGGAGAGGTTCAGCCTCGCGAACTCGATCTGCTGGGGATGGTGGATCTCCAGCTCGTCGAGGAACCAGTCGTAGAGCGGACGGTGGTTCTCGAACTCCAGCGTGCACAGCGAGTGGGTGATCCCCTCCAGCGAGTCGCACTGGCCGTGGGCCCAGTCGTAGGTGGGGTAGATGCACCAGCTATCGCCCGTGCGGTGGTGGGGCACGTGGAGGACGCGATACATGACGGGGTCGCGGAGGTTGAGGTTGGGCGAGGCCATGTCGATCTTCGCCCGGAGCACGCGGCCGCCCGTGGGGAACTCCCCCGCCCGCATGCGCTCGAAGAGGTCGAGGCTCTCCTCCACGGGCCGTTGCCGATACGGGCTCTCCACGCCCGGCTGGGTCAGCGTGCCGCGATACTCGCGGATGGTCTCCGGGTCCAGCTCGTCGACGTAGGCCC
>CAZQQP010000153.1:0-10737 GCA_964595475.1 uncultured Planctomycetaceae bacterium
TCGGCACCCGGTGCCCATTCGCGATACCACACGCCCGCCGCGCCGTCCTTCTCACCGCGGTTGAGACCGAGATAGGTGTGGCGGCGGCTGGCGTCACCGAAGAGGCCCCCGTGCGGCGCCAGCCCTTGCTTGGCCGCTTCGTACCGGGCGAGGCGCTTCCAGAGCTGGAGCTCGTACGGGGCGAGTTCGGGATCCACCCGCACCAAGCCCGGAGGGGTTGACCGTTGTGCCGTCGGTGTCCTCATTCGATGTTTCTCCGCAACGCTTCGACGCGCCGCCGTGGCTTTCTCCGGGTTGGCGGCGGTCCAATGATACGGCCGGTCCGTTCCGCACGAGCGAGCATGCACCGCGAGCGCCGTCCCGACGGGAGACATCATGGGCCACCCACTCCAGGTCGTTCTCTGCTGGCACATGCACCAGCCGGACTATCGCCACCCCACCACCGGCGAGTGGCGTCTGCCGTGGGTGTACCTCCACGCCACCAAGGACTACGTGGACATGGCGGCCCACATCGAGGCCGTGGCGGGGGCGAAGGCGGTGGTCAATTTCAGCCCCGTCCTCCTCGACCAGCTCGCGGCGTATCGCCGGGAGATCCGCGCCCACTTGGAGCGGGGCGACCGCCTCGTCGACCCGCTTCTCGCGGCGCTCGCCGATCCCGCCGTCGGCCGAGCCGACCCGGAGGGACTGATCCGGAGCTGTCTCCGCGCCCACGAGCACCACGTCATCCAGCGGTTTCCGGCGTACCGCCGCCTCGCCGAGATCGCCCGCTGGTTTCTGGAGCGGCCGGACGACGTCGGCTATCTGAGCGACGCGTTCCTCGGCGACCTCGTCACCTGGTTCCACCTCGGGTGGCTCGGCGAGACCGTCCGGCAGGCGGACAGCCGCGTGGCGACGTTGGAGGAGAAGGCGACCGGCTTCACCGCGGAGGACCGGCGAACGCTGCTCCAGCTCATCCTCGAGCAGCTCGAGAGCATCGAGGGGCGCTACCGCCGTCTTGCGGAGCGAGGTCAGGTGGAGCTGTGCATGAATCCCTGCACGCACCCGTTGGCGCCGCTGCTCCTCGATTTCGGTGCCGCGAGGGACGCCGAGCCGGAGCTCCCCTTGCCCGCCTGCGAGAACTATCCCGGCGGGGCGGACCGCCTTCGCTGGCACATCGAGCGTGGGCGGTCCATCTTTCACGACCACTTCGGCATGGCCCCACGAGGCTGCTGGCCCCCGGAGGGCGGCGTCAGCGGCGAGACGCTCCGCATCCTCGGCGACGCCGGCTTCGAGTGGGCCGCGACGGGCGAGGGCGTTCTCGGGCGGAGCCTCGCCGGCGAGTACGCCCGATACGGCGAGCCGCAGGAGAAGGCGCTCTGTCACCCGTATCGCCTCGACGGAAGCGGGCCGGCGTGCTTCTTCCGCGACGACGAGCTGTCGGACCGGATCGGGTTCGTCTACGGCGGATGGGACGGCGACGCCGCGGTGGACGACCTGGTCGGCCGGCTCGAGGGCATCGCCGACGCGTGCGGCCACCAGACGCGTCCCGTGGTGCCGATCATCCTCGACGGGGAGAACGCCTGGGATAACTACCCCCACAACGGCTTCGCGTTTCTCCGGGGCCTTTACGAGAAGCTCGCGGCCCATCCGTCGCTCGACCTGACCACCTTCTCGGAGTGTCTGGACCGCGGCACGCCCGTCTTCGACTTACCGCGGATGGTCGCGGGAAGCTGGGTGGCAGGCACGCTGTCCACGTGGATCGGCCACCCCGACAAGAACCGCGCGTGGGAGATGCTCGTGGAGGCCAAGCGGGCGTTCGACGCGGCGGCCAGCGAGCTGTCGGAAGAGCAGCGGAAGGCGGCGGAGTGGACGCTGGCGCTGTGCGAGGGGTCCGACTGGTGCTGGTGGTTCGGCGACGAGAATCCGGCCGAGTCCGTGCGGACCTTCGATCGCCTCTACCGGACGCTGCTGCGACAGGTCTACGAGCGGATCGGGCGGCAGCCCCCGCCCTATCTCGACGAGGTGGTGAGCCACGGCAGCGAGACGGCGGCCGGCGGCGTGATGCGGCGGGCGACGGGCGTGGAGTGAGCACACGTTCCCGGAGACGGGATGCGAGCGACGGAATGACCCACGCCACGCCGAGCCCGCGGGAGCAGCCCCTCGACCAGAGACGGTCGGGCGTCCTTCTCCACCCCACGTCGCTCCCCGGCGGACCGGGGAACGGGGACCTCGGCCCCGACGCCTATCGCTTCATCGACTTTCTCGCGGCCGCGGGGTTCACCGTCTGGCAGACCCTCCCCATCGGTCCCACGCGGGAGGACCGCTGTCCCTACCAGTGTCTGTCCGCTCACGCGGGCGATCCGTGGCTCGTCTCCCTCCGTCTGCTCGCGGAAGCGGGGTGGATCGAGCCGACTTCCCCTGCCCCTTCGGTCAGCCCGGGGCACTTCCGTGCCGAGCGGCTGCGGGAAGCGCGGGAGGGCTTCCAGCGCCACGGGAGCCGGATGGACCACGAGGCCTACCGGGCGTTCACCCACGCCCACGCCGTCTGGCTCGACGACTTTTCGCTGTTCACCGCCATCCGCCGGTCCCAGGGGGACGCCCCGTGGTGGGAATGGCCCGCGCCGCTTCGGGACCGGGATCGCGAGGCGCTCGCCGCGGCCGCGTGGGAGCTCGCGGACGCGGTGGAGCAGTGTCGCGTGGAGCAGTTCTTCTTCTTCCGCCAGTGGGACGCCCTCCGCCGATACGCCCGGCAGCGGGGGATTCGCCTGTTCGGCGACCTCCCCATCTTCGTCGGCCACGACAGCGCCGACGTGTGGGCGAACCGGAAATACTTCGCCGTCGACGAGGAGGGCCGGGTTGAAGGGGCGGCGGGCGTGCCGCCCGACCAGTTCTCCGCGACCGGCCAACACTGGGGCCACCCGGTCTACCGCTGGGATCGGCTCGCGGAGGACGGCTATCAGTGGTGGGTCGACCGGCTGCGGACCCGGCTGACCCTGTTCGATTGGCTACGGGTGGACCATTTCCGGGGCTTCGCGGCCGCGTGGGTGATTCCGGGCGACGCGGAGACCGCCGAGACGGGCGAGTGGGTGGCCGGCCCCGGCCACGATCTTTTCCGTGCTCTGCGAGACGCGCTCGGCCCCCTTCCGCTGGTCGCGGAGGATCTCGGGGTGATCACCCCGGACGTCCAGGAGATCCGAGACGCGGCGGGGATGCCGGGGATGAAGGTGCTCCAGTTCGGCTTCGGCGCCGACGCGAAGAACATCCATCTGCCCCACCACCACGGGCGGGCGGACGTCGTCTACACCGGGACACACGACAACGACACGAGCCGCGGCTGGTTCGACGGGCTTCCGTCGGCCGGTTGCGACCACGTTCTCTCCTACTTCGGCCACCCGGGCGAAGGGATGCCCTGGCCCCTCGTGCGGGCGGCGCTTCGGTCCGTCGGCCGCCTCGCGATCCTCCCGATGCAGGACCTGCTCGGTCTCGGAAGCGAGGCCCGGATGAACACGCCCGGAACCACGGTGGGCAACTGGCAGTGGCGGTTCCACTGGTCGGAGATGCACCCCCACCTTCCCCGCCGTCTTCGCGAGCTCAACGAACTTTACGACCGACGGCGGTGACCGCGTCAGGTGCGGTGGACCTCCATGGTCCGGATCATCAGGACCCGATCCTCCCCGTGTGCCGCGGCGAGCTGGCCGTAGACGAGGTAGCAACGGTGCCAACCCGCGTGCTCCACCGCCCGCCAGTGACCGTTTTCCCACAGCTCGACCAGGTACATCGTTCATCCTCCCGACAGCGAGGGGCGAAGGGTCTCTACGCGGTGACCCCCGGTCCGCGTTCGGGCGTCGTCCGCTCCGCTGCACGCGGGGCAGCACCTGTCGGAACGATCCGAGCGATGCTTGATCATCTCGAGCCGGTTGCCCGGCGTGCAGATGGAGACTTCGTCCATGTACGACCGGATGAGATGAACACCACGGCCCGACCCGCTTTCCAGGTTCTCCGCCGCCGTGGGGTCGGGCAGCGTGGTCGGGTCGAAGCCCACGCCCGCATCGGAGACGGCGATCTCCACGGTCGCCTCGTTGAGCAGACACTCGATCCGGACCTGCTTTCCCGGGTCCAAGCGGTTTCCGTGGCGGACGGCGTTGCTGACCGCCTCCGCGACGGCCACGGCGATCGCGAACCGGTCCGCCTCGCCGAAGCCCTGGGACTCGGCCGCCCCCACGACGGCGTCCTTTGCCATGGAAACCACGTCGACGCGGGTCGGCAGCGTGAGGGTGAAGCGTTCCGCCATCCTGCGTCCTCCGTCGTCTCTCAATCGGCAGCTTCCCTGCTACCGCGTCGCGAACAAGGAGGACCGCCCCCGAACGGTGGGTGGGGGAAACCACGAGCGAGGGGAAGCGGTGCAAGCGCCCGATGAGGAGGTCCAGGCCGAGCCGAGGCGTCCGCCCATCCCTCGGAACAAAACCGATAGACGGAACCGGCGTTCCCCCTGGCGAAGCGCCCGACCCGTGCCCGTAGCGTGAGATCAGTGGTAGGGCATCCGGAGATGAGGAGCAGATCATGCGTGCGGCTCGAGACACGAAAGCGCTGATCGCGGGTGCGGGACCGGCGGGCCTTGTCACGGGGCTGGCGCTGGTTCGGAACGGCTTCCACGTCACCATCGCCGACGAGGAGAGGCGGCCGGCGGCCCACAGCTATGCGGTGGTGGTCCACCCCACCTCCCTCGAGCGGCTCGACCGGCTAGGGGTGGCGCACGAGGTCCTTCAGCAAGGGCGACGGGTGGACAAGATGGTCGTCCACGACGGCGCCCGTCCGGTGGTGTTCGAGATGGGCCGATTGAGCACCCGCTTTCCTTTCGCGGTGACCCTTTCTCAGGAGGCGCTCGAGCGGACTCTCGCGGACCACCTCCGCACTCACGGGGTCGACATCGGGTGGAACCGCCGGCTCACGGCCTTCGAGGACCACGGGAGCTCCATCTCCGCGACCCTCCAGAAGTGGGAGAAGGTCCCAACCGGTTACGTGGTCGCGAGTCACGTATCGGAGCTGGCTCACGAGGAGCGTGTCGACGCGGACTATCTGGTGGGGGCCGACGGCCACGTGTCGACGATTCGGAGACAGCTCGGGATCGAGCAAGAGACGATGGGGCGGCCCGAGGTCTTCGGCATCTTCGAGCTGGAGACGGACGGCCGTTTCGACGGGGATGCCCACCTCGTCTTTCACCAGCGGACGGCCAACGCGCTGTGGCCCCTCCCGGGAGATCGCTGTCGGTGGAGCTTCGAGCTGCCAAACGGCGGAGAGAGGGCGGAGCGACGGGCCAAGAGCCGTGTCCCGCTCCAGGTCGGCCCCGGAGGAATCCAGCCCCACCTCTCGGCCGAGGATCTCCGGACGCTCATCGGGCAGCGGGCACCGTGGTTCGAAGCGAGGATCCGGAACATCCCATGGGCGCTCGCCGTCCGGTTCGACCGGCGGCTCGCGACGCGATTCGGGCGGTCCCGCGTCTGGCTCGTCGGCGACTCGGCCCATCTGGCGTCGCCGCTCGGCGCCCACAGCATGAACATCGCCATGGCCGAGGGGGTGGAGCTCGCGGACGCGATCCGCGACGCCGCCCGCGTGAAGCAGCCGCATCCCTTGACGGCCTACGACGAACGGGCCCGCCAGAGGTGGGCGGCCGTGTTCGCGGGACGGGCGGTGGCCGGGCCGGAGACGCCGGAGAGCCTCCGCCCCGTCACGGCGCGGCTCGGCGAGGCGCTTCCGGCCGTGGGCGGGCCTCTTCGGGAGCTACTCGCCCAACAGGACATCCGGGAGTCCGCGTCGATCGCGGCAGCGGAGTGAGCCATCGTTGTCGTCAGGACGTCCGGCGCGAGGCGCCCTCGGCTTACGACAGAGACGCACGGAGCGGTAGACCTCCGAGTGGAAATCGCCCCGTTCGCGATCCCTCGCCGGCGCCGGACCCCGGCAGCGGTGGATGTCCCGGTCCCTCGAACGGCGGCTTGTCGTCTCAACCGGACCACGGCGGAGGTCGGCTTCCGCCGTCGCACCGATGAAGAGGCTCGCCGGATTCTTTTCCGCCTCCTTGACGACGATCGACGCGGCTTCTTCCTCGTGTGTGGCCCCCACCCGCTTTCCGGTCTTCCCCCAGGGGACGGCGTCGCACCGAGCGCCTAGAAAGAACGGACGAGCGCGAGGAGCCGAGGAGTTTTCTATGCAGCTGTCAAGCCATCTCCGAGGAACGGTTTGCGAGCTCATCGAGTCGGGGGCGCTGACGGGCGGCCCGGACGAGGTCCGGCGGCTCTGGGAAGCGCTCGGCCGCGTGTGGCAGTGCACCAACCCCGTGCCGGCGCGTACGCGGGGGAGCGCGGCCGAATGGCTGGAGAACCAGGGCGAGGAGGGCGAGAAGGACGCGGCGCTTCTCAAACGAGGCTGCACCTACGCCCAGCTCGCCCGGGCGCTTCGAAAGCGATTGGAGGCTCGCGTCCCGTCGACCCCCGACTACCAATCCGCCCTCGTGGAGCGGTTCGGCTTCCGGGTGTGCTACGCACCGCCCCGCGCCGGGAAGATCGGCTATGTCATCGACGATCGGGCCCGGTGCATCACCCTCTACGTCGACACGGACGACCCGGCGGCGGTGGCGGACCTGCTCTTCCGCGCCGACCTCTTCATCGCGGGCGACTTCCAACGGTAGCCGCCGCGAACCACGGCGTGCGCGTGGTGTCCGAGTGAGCCGGTCCGCAGCCACCTACAATCTCCTCGCTTCGCTTGACTCGCCCGGCGGTCCATCGGAGCATCCCGCCACCCCGCTGACCCGGTGCGGTCGGCGGTTTTTCTATGACCCTCTTTTGTATCAGAAGGGACGGCTCCGATGGACGTTTCCGAGGCTTTGAGAGATCTCGCCCGCAATCTGTACTGGACGTGGCATCCCGAGATCGTGACGATCTTCCGCGACCTCGACCCGCAGCTGTGGCGGGAGACCACCCACAGCCCGCGTGCACTCGTGGAGCGCCTCTCCGACGAGACCATTCGGCGGAAGGCCTCCGAGCTGAACCTCGAGTCCCGGATCGACGACGCGCTGGCCGCCCTTCAGAGCCACGTCGCGGCGGAGGAGACCTGGGGGGCGGTCCGCGCCCGGTCCCTTCGTGCCTTCCCCGTCGCCTACTTCTCGGCGGAGTTCGGCCTGCACGAGTCGCTGCCGATCTACTCCGGCGGCCTGGGCGTGCTCGCGGGCGACCACCTCAAGAGCGCCTCGGACCTGGGCGTGCCGCTCGTCGGGGTGGGCCTCTTCTACACGCAGGGCTACTTCGCGCAGACGCTGAACCGCGACGGGTGGCAGCAGGAGCACTACTTCTCGGTCGACCTGGACACGGCGCCGATCGAGCGGGCGACGGGCGCCGACGGCCAGCCGCTGAAGGTGGCCGTGGACTGCCGCGACAGCCGGATCTGGGCGACCGTTTGGACGGCCCACGTGGGGCGCTGTCGGATGGTGCTTCTCGACACCAATACCGAGGAGAACTCGGAGACGAACAAGGCGCTGACCGCGCAGCTGTACGGGGGCGGGGACGAGATCCGCATCCGGCAGGAGCTCGTCCTGGGCGTGGGCGGCTACCGAGCCCTCCTCGCCATGGGCATCCACCCCGGCGTGATCCACCTCAACGAGGGACACAGCGCCTTCGCCGTCCTCGAGCGAGCGAGGCTTCGGATGGAGGGGGACGGGCGGTCGTTCCAGGACGTGAGGGAAGCGACCGCCGCCTCCACCGTCTTTACCACCCACACGCCCGTCGAGGCCGGCCACGACCGGTTCCACCCGAACCTCACCGAGCAAGTCCTCGGGCCGCTGCGGGAGTCCATGGGCATCTCCCACGCGGATCTCATGGAGCTCGGACGGGTCGACCCGAAAAACCGGGACGAGCCCTTCTGCATGACCACGCTCGGCCTGAAGATGAGCCGCCATCGGAACGGGGTCTCCGCGCTGCACGGGCGGGTGACCCAGAAGATGTGGCACGGGCTCTGGCCCAATCGGTTCGTCGAGGAGGTGCCGATCGGCCAGATCACCAACGGCATCCACATCCCCTCGTGGCTCTCCGCGCCGATGGATTCCCTCCTTAAGAAGAGCGTCGGCGAGGACTGGCAAGCCAAGATGGACGATCCCCAGGCGTGGGCTGCGGTCCGCAACATCGACGATGAGGAGATGTGGGCGAATCACGGGGCGCTCCGGGAGCGTCTCGTGGAGTACATGAAGCGACGCATCCGGCGGCAGGCCCACGACCGGGAGGAGCCCGACCCAGTGGAGGAGGGTCACCGCATGCCCGACCCTGCCGTCCTGACCATCGGCTTCGCCAGGCGGTTCGCCACGTACAAGCGGGCGGACCTCATCTTCCGCGACATCGACCGGCTCGACGCGCTGGTCAACCACCCCGAGCGGCCGATCCAGCTCGTCTTCGCCGGGAAGGCCCATCCGGCGGACGAGGGAGGGAAGAAGCTGATCCAGAAGATCTTCCGGATCAGCCGCGACCCCCGCTTCGCGGGCCGGGTGGTCTTCCTCGAGAACCACGACATGAACGTGGAGCGGCACATCATCCAGGGGACCGACGTGTGGCTGAACAACCCGCGGCGTCCCTACGAAGCGTGCGGGACCAGCGGACAGAAGGCGGTCGTGAACGGCGGGGTGAACGTCTCCGTGCTCGACGGCTGGTGGGCCCAGGGCTACGACGGGACCAACGGCTTCGCGATCGGGACGGGCGGCGAGCATAGCGACCCGGAGCGACAGGCGGCCGCGGACTGCGAGTCGCTCTACCAAGTTCTCGAAAACGACGTGATTCCGATGTTCTACGAGCGCGACGAGGACGGCCTCCCCCGCCGTTGGATCGCCATGCAGAAGCATGCCCTGGAGAGCCTCGCCTATCCCTTCAGCGCCCGGCGCATGACCATCGACTACGTCCGGCGGTGCTACCTCCCCGCCGCCGGCGCCTCCACCGCCGAGATGTAATAACCCGGGAGCAGAGAGCTCCGGTAAGGAGGCGGAAAAGAATAAGTTGAGCCTATTCATCGGTGCCAAGGCGGAAGTCGGCTTCCGCCTTGGCACCGATGGGACGACGAAGCCGATGATCGAGCAAGCGCAACCTCCGCAAGTGCCGGGATCTGCGGTCGGCGGGGCCTCGCACATGGTTCGAAGCCCACGCCAAAGCAAGGAGGCTTCCCGCGCCTCGCTTTGGCGTATAGGCTCAACTTATTCTTTTCCGCCTCCTTATACCTTCGGTGGGACGGGGAAGCGTGCCGATGCACGTGGCACAGTCGTTCCCACGGAGGGATCCCTTCGGGACCACGCCTGTGCCACGCAACGCCGTGAACCAAGTCAGAGAAGCGCCAAAGCTGTTTCCTGCTCTGGGGGAATCGAGAAGGCCCACGAGGGACCTTGTCGATGGGGCCGCGGACGAGCCGCGACCGCAAGGGAGCGGTTTTCTTGTCGATGGGGCCGCGGACGAGCCGCGACCGTAAGGGAGCGGTTTTCTTGTCGATCGGGCCGGGGACGAGCCGCGACCGGAAGGGAGCGGTTTTCTTGTCGATCGGGCCGGGGACGAGTAAGGGAGCGGTTTTCCGAAAGCACGACTGACCGCGACATACACGGGGGCACCCGTTGAAAGGAACCGTCGGCGGCCGCGGAGCGATTCGACTACGCTCACGAGTTACGCTCGCGACGACGTTCCTCCCTCGACCCGTCGTTGTGAGCGTCGTCGAGTCCCACCCCTCAGTCGGGTCCCGAGGTCGATTCGGCCACCTCTTCCTTCGCGAGCTCCAGCCGCCAGTGGGAGCTCCGGCCGAAGATGCCCAGGAGCCTCGCCTTTCGATCCACGGTCTCGGCCACCTGTCCGGTGCCGGGACGGAAGGCGAAGCGGATCTCGACCCGCATCTCGAGGAGGCCGGCCTTGATGGTCCGCTCGGCTTGGACCAGGAGAGCGCGTGACGTGCCGGACGGCGTCTCCACCTGCTTGTATCCGCGCGGCCGCACGGCGTATCGACACGTGCCGCGGTTGCGGACCTCGCCGCTGTCGAGCTCCCGAATGACGACAGAGGACTCGCCCGTCTCTTCACTGTCGGGTGTGACCCGAGCGGGAAGGAAAGGGACGGGCGGGTCGTAAATGATCTGCAGACCCTCGCGGAGGTCCTCCTCTTTCGTCACGACGATGGCCCCCTCGTCGGTTCGCCGCAAGTAGTGGCGGCTCCATTCCGAATAGGTCCACACCCAGTGCTCGCCGTGCTTTTTGAGGCGGAAGGGAAGCCGCTCGCCCTCGCGGTCGCCCGCGGTGAACCGGAAATGGCCCGCCCGCGGCTCCAGCGGATAGAGGTCGTTCGCGTCGATCGGCGCGAACTCCCCTCCGACGGCGGAAGCGCCCGACGTTACCACGAGGGCGAGCGTTGCAAGCACTCGGCCGGAACGCCCCAGCATCTCAGCCGCCCTCCGGCTTGGTGGAGCAGTAGCTTCCGACGAGCTCCGCGGAAGCGGACCGCTCGCCCCCCGCGTACGGAGCGACGAGGGCCGGCCGACGGTCCGCGGCAAGGACCTGTCCCGCGGGCGTCGTCTCGGGGAAGCGGTAGACGACGACCGGTGTCTCCCCGTCGTGGCCGAAGGCCTTCACCATCTTGACCAGGCCCGAGGAGAGGGTGCTGAACGCGGCCCGCTTCGCCGCGAGCCCGTCGGCGCTCGCCGCGGCGGTCGCGGCGGACGTGACGATGCGGCGGCTCTCCCGCCACGTCTGCGACGCGTCG
>CAZQQP010000154.1:0-7433 GCA_964595475.1 uncultured Planctomycetaceae bacterium
AGTCGCGGAGCACGGACGATGCGGGCGTGCTCTTCGAGCGGTTCAAGCTCGGCAGTGAGGCCTTCTTCAACGACAGCTTCGCGGAGGCCCAGCGGGTGGGGGCGATCCGCGACGGCGGCGGCGACACGGGCGACATCCGCGTGGAGGGTGAGCTTCAGGCGCCCGCCGGGGACAACGTCGACTACTTCTCCGTGCCCCTCCTCGCGGGCCAGACCGTGGAGATCGACGTGAACGCGACGGGGCGGGGGCCGGTCCAGTTCGGCGTCTTCGACCCGGCCCAGCGTCTCGTCGCCAGCGACCACGACGACCTCGACCCCGCCGCGGTCCGCGGCGAGCCCATCGAGTTCACCGCGAAGCGGCCGGGCGAGCATCGCGTGGCGATCGGGTTCCCCGGCGACGTCAACTTCAGCGGCACGGCGGACGAGGGGGAGACCGTGGCGGCCGTCCCGGACGCGAGCTACGAGCTCCACGTGGACGGCTTCGGGGATGTGGCGCTCGGCGGCGTCCGGGCGGCGAACCGCGTGGTCACCTTCGCGGACCAGCGGAGCTTCGACGTGCGGCGCGGCGACATCGGGGCCGTCACCGTCGGCGACTTCTTCGTCTCCGAGGCCTCCCGCCCCGACATCAGCGTGGACCGGGGCGGTCTCCGCTCGCTCGAGGCGGCGAACCTCGGCCTGCGAACCGCTACGGGCCTCGTCGACGGGCCGGTCCTCGACGTCGGCGGCGACGTGGGGCTCGTCCGGACCACCGCGGCGGCGGATGACGACGACGGGGCGGCGGGTGTCCTCGCCATCAACCGGCGCAGCGCGCCCGGCATCGGCGGGGACTACCAGATGGTCGACGCGGCCGGCAACTTCGTCGGCAATCTCCGGGCCGAGGGAGGCATCGGCGTCCTTCGCGTGGCCGGCAACGTCGGGTCGGACGGCTTTGTCCCCACCATCGCGGCGGACACGGACAAGAGCGGGAAGGACGGAATCATCGACCTGATCGACGTCGGCGGAAACCTCGGGACGGAGGCCGCGGGCGGTCCCGCCATCTCCACGGGCCTCGGCGGCAACGTCCGCTTCATCCAGGTGGACGGCGATGTCTTCCAGCACGACGACTTCGCCGGGCGGGACGTGACCACGGTGGAGCACGGCCGGGGCGAGACGGTCGTCCTCAACGACGACGGCGGCGGTCGGATCGTCCTGGAGCCGGTGGGCACGGTGCCGAACCCCGAGTTCGACCCCGATGCGGAGCAGCAGAACGTGCCCGAGCGCCTTGACGCGTCGCTGACCACGCGGGCGTTCGGCATCCAGGGCAGCGGCGGGGTGGTCCTCCTCGAGGCGACGTCCGACGTCACCATGGAGGTTCGCGGGGCGACCAGCGGCGGGTCGGGCTCCGTGGAGGTGGGGACGCTCACAGCCGAGGGCCCGGGTCGCGAGGTGATCGAGGTGACCCAGACCGCGGAGGGCCAGCCGCTTCCGGAGCCCCAGCTTCGCCTGCAGAACCGGGAGGATCTCGACCTGGAGGAGGAGGAGCCGCTGCCCACGCTTCCGCTGGATATCGTCGGGGGGACGAAGGTGGACGTCCTCGAGATCACCGGCGGCAACTTCACGTCCGTCAAGAACACCACGGGCGGGGCCATCATCAGCATGACCGCCGACACGCTCGGTGAGCTGCGGTCGTCCGGGCCCATCGGGCTCGCGTCGACGAGCACGGGTGCCGAGTTCCTCCCCGCCGGTGCGGTCTTCGACGCCTTCCCGTTCGACAGCCAGGCGACGGGCATCGACGTCTCGAGCCACGCGATCGCCGTCACCAGTCGGTCCGGGATCGGGAATATCACCATCGGTGGGTCCGCGGACATCCTCGCGGCGAACACCGACGGGACGGACACGGTGGCCGGGTCGGAGGGGATCAACGCGCCGGTCGTCGTGGAGGGTGACGTCCACGAGCGGATCAACATCGGCGACGGTGTCCGGCCGACGGGCACCGGCGCGGTGGCCCGGGCCGGGCTCTTCACGGGCGGCGAGCTCGACCGCGTGACCAACGCGGGGCAGCCCCGCGGCTCCGACCTCCGCGGCGATATCGTCGCGAGCGGCGGCATCGACCAGATCGACCTGACCGGCGGCGGGTCGATCGTCCACGCCGACATCTTTGTGACAGAGGACTTCGAGGATGCCAGCGAGGTGGACCGTGAGCTGGTCCTTCCCGACCTCGACGTCGAGGGCGACGAAGCGACCGTGGGCGAGCAGGTGACCGAGCTCGGCCAGGTCAGCGTCGGCGACGGCGGAGGGATCATCGGCACGCGCATCGGCGCGGCGGACATCGGCGAGGTGCGTGTCGGCCGCGGCGGCTTCGGCCTGGTCAACAGCTCGATCTTCGGCGGCGACAACGGGTCGATCGGCCGCATCGTCACCGGCGGCTTCGGCATCCGGGGACCGGACCTGCCGGAGGACGCCCAGACACGCGGCATCGAGGGGAGTGTCTCCATCGACCGAGTGGCCGCCCTCGGCCGCGGGCAGACCCTCTCCGTCGACGCCTTCGGCGAGTCCGTGCGGCAGTCCGAGATTCGTGAGTTCGCGGAGGAGTCCGGTCAGGCCGTGGGGCCGCTCAACGACCTGCCGGAGGCCCTCGACGTCCGCGAGGGACAGCGGGGGGTGATCGAGGACGCCAACATCCAAGGGTCGAGGGAGCTCGGCTCGCTCCGCGCCTACCAGATCCGCAACAGCGAGATCGACTTTGCGGAAGCCATCGGGCGGGTCCGGACGCTCGATCGCATCGAGAACACCACCATTACCACCGGCTCGCTGAGCTCCTTCGTCCCCGGCGCCGCGAACCGCGACGCCGACCGGGAGGTTCTCTCCGCGACGGAGGTGACGGTCGCCGGCGATCTCCGCTCACTGAACATCCGCGGAAGCATCGGCGACGGCTCCCTCATCGCGGCGACGGGCGCCAACGGCCACATGGGGCGGCTCCGCGTGACCGGCGACGTCTCGGGGGATATCGAGGCCGGAAGCTTCGTCCGGGCCATCGTGATCGACGGCGACCTCGACGGCGACCTGACCATCCAAGGGGAGAACACGGGGCGACGGCCGGCGCTCGGGCGGCTCCGCATCGGCGGCGCGTTGGAAGCGGGCTCGTTCGACGTCGACGGGGACGTCGGGGCGATCATCACGGCCGGCGACCTCGGCGAGGCGACGGACCGGATCGAGGTCGACGGCGACCTCCGCCGTCTCCGCGTCGGCGGCGGTCGGGGCGCGGGCGACACGGCGCTCGCCGCGGACCTCGTGGTCCTCGGCGACCTCCGTCGGGCCGACGTCCAGGGAAGCATCACCGGGGACGTCTCGGTCACGGGCGATCTGAACACGCTGCGGACCCGTCCCGATCGCGGCGGCGGGCCGTCCGTGATCGAGGGCGACGTCCACGTCGGCGGTCAGCTCCGGGCGCTGCGGGTTCGCGAGGGCCGGGTCACGGGAGACGTCGTCGCGGGCGGTGATCTCCGCTCCGCCGTCCTCGTCGGCTCCGACTCGAGCGATCCCGTCCTCCCCTCGGACAGCCAGCTCATCAGCTCCACAGGCGACGTCGGGCGGGTGGTCGCCCGCTCCGGCGACCTCGCCGGACGGGTCGCCGCGCCCAACGGCTCCGTGGACCGCGTGATCGCCGTGGGCGACCTCGACGGAGAAGTGGTCGCGGGAAGCGGGGACATCGGGGCGGTGGTCGTCCGGGGCGACCTCGCCGGCCGTATCGAAGCGACGAACAGCGACATCGGTCGCGTGCGGGTGACCGGTGACGCCGCCGCGGGGAGCACGCTGGCGGCCGGTGACGGCATGGTCCGCAGCGTGGTCGTCGACGGGGACTTCGGCACCACCGTGGATGCCGGCGAGAGCGAGGTTCGCCGCCTCGTCGTCCGCGGGAACATGCTCCCCGAGGCCGCCGTGGACGCCGAGTCGATGCGTCTGCTCCGGGTCGGCGGGAGCGTCCGCGACGGAGGGGGCGACGCGGCGAGCGTCGACGTCGGCGGTGAGCTGTCCCGGGTCGTCGTGGGCGGCTCGGTCGCGGGCGACGCGAGCATCGCGGCGGGTGCCGGTCGGCTCGTGCGGACGGGCGGCGACTTCCTCGGCACGCTGGATATCGACGCGGTGCCGCGGGGTGCGACGCGGCTGGTCGCGGGCGGCGACCTCGCCGGCGAGATCGCCATCGACGGCGACGCCCGGATCGTGGCCCGAGGCAACGTCGGCGGGAGTGGCCTCCCCGATACGAGCGTCGAGATCGGCGGCACGCTCCAGGGCCTTATCGCCCGCGGCGACCTCTCGGCGGACGTGCTCGTCGAGGACGACGCCCGTGTCGTCCGAGCCGGCGGCGACGTGAACAGCACGAACATGGCGGTGGGCTCCGACCTTCGGCGGTTCGCCGCGGCGGGAAGCGTCGACGAGCTCCTCCTCCAGGTCGGCGCGAGCTCCGGGGACATCGGCGACGACGACGGGTCCGGTTCCATCGCCGACGACAACTTCGCCACCCCGGCCGACAACGCGGCCCGGCGGGCGAGCCTGACGGCGTTCCGGGCGGGGAGCGTGACCGACTCGGTCATCGCCGCGGGCGGCGAGCTCCGCCGCTTCGTCGTCCGATCGATGGAGGACACCACCGCGTCGAGCGGTCTGGTCCTCGGCGACGACGACCTCCGGGACCTCTTCGACGGCACGATCGGCCTGAGCAGCGACGGCGACCGGGCGAGGGCCCGAGCGAGCAGCGAGCTGTTCCACGGCGATTTCCAGGTGGCGAACGTCCGCGGCAGCCTCACCGACAGCGCACTGACGGCGGGCGTCTCCCCCGCCGACGACGGGGTGTTCGGCACCGCCGACGACACGGTCCTCGACCTCAACGGCGGCGTTCCGCAGGCGCTCGGCGGCCAGAGCGAGCTCCGCCGCGTGGCCGGAACGCTCGACGCCGCCTCGACGGTCCTCGCCGACGGCGGCATTCGGGCGGACCGGACGAGCGGGTCGGGCACAGTCGATCCGGACGTGGGCTACACCGTGGCGAGCCTCACGAACAACACGCCGCTGGAGGCCCGCGTGGGCCGGGCGACCGCCGGACAGGACGCCACCCGCGACGGGCTCACGATCTCGCTGAGGGGCGGCGGCGAAGCCATCATTCACGACGCCGTCCGGGGCGACGGCCGCGTCGACACGGTGGTCCTCCGCGGCACGGATCGCGGCACCGCGGTGACTGTGACCGGCGGCGAGGTCGGGCGCGTGCTCAGCGAGGACGACAGCACCGTGGGTCGCTTGGACGTGGAAGGTGAGCTCGCGGGAAGCGACGCCGTCGACCTATGGCTCGACGGCTCGGTCCGTCGCCTCGACGTCGGAGGCCTCGGAAGCGACTGGCAAGGACGCATCGGCGGCGACGTCGGCCGGCTCACCCTCGGCGGCTTCGGCGGCGGCGATCTCGTCGTCGGGGGCGAGGTCGGCTTCCTCGACGCCGCCGACGCGGACGGGACCGTCACGGCGGACAGCTTTCGACGGGCGACGCTCGGGACGGCGGGCGCGACGTTCGACGGCACGCTCCGCGCCGAGGGCAACACCATCCGGAGCGTCGTGGTGGAAGGGGACTTCGGCGGGTCGATCGAGACCGCCGGCGACCTCGGTCGCTTCGTCCAGCGGGACGGGGCCTTCTCCGGCACGGTGGAGGCCGACGAGATCCGCCGCGTCGTCCAGGCCGGCGGGCCGTTCTCCGGCGAGATCGTCGCCCGCGAGGATGTCCGCAACGCCCGCTTCACCGGCGGGGCGTTCACCGGCGAGCTGTCGGCCGGCGGGTCGCTCTTCCGCTTCCTCCAGCGCGGTGGCGACCTGACCGGCGACGTCTCGGCCGACCGCGATATCCGCAGTTTTATCACCGTCGGCGCGGAGCTCACCGGCACGATCACCGCGGGGGAGGAGCTCGGCCGCCTCGTCCTCCGTGACGCGGACATCGCGTCCTCCGGCGAGGTCGACGCGGACGAGCTCCGCCGTCTCGTTATCGCCGGCGGACCCACGCACGACGGCAACGTCGCGGGCACCGTCACGGCGGACACGCTGCGGGCCGGCCGGATCGCCGGGAGCGTGCAGTCCGACGCCGACATCGACCTGGTCCACAGGGCGGGGAACCTTCGCGTCGGCGGCGACCTCGGCGGCGACGTGGACCTCGGAGAGGGGCGCCGCCTCACCGTGGGCGGCGCGCTGGACAGCTCCGCGGACGTCACCGTGGACGGCGATCTCCGCGTCCTCCGGGTGGCCGAGGGAACGGCGGAGTCGTCCTCCTTCGTGGCCCACGGCGACACGCGGGTGGTCCGCATCGGCGACACCCACGAGGGCGTCTTCGCGGCCCGCGGGGAGACACGGGTGGCCCGCTTTGGCTCGATCAACGGCGGGCTCGCCGCGGTCGGGACGGACGCCCGCTCGATCGTCACCCGCGGCGACGTCCAGGACGCGGTCATCGCGGTCGGCAGCTGGATCGGCGACGACCAGGTCTACAACACCTCGGACGACGTGCTCTTCGGCGGGTCGGCGAAGCGTGTCCGCATCGGCGGCGACATCACGGACAGCGTGGTCGCCGCCGGCGTCCTCCCCGAGGTGGGCGCCGCGACGGAGGGCACGCCCTCGCTGCCGGCCGACAACCGCCTCTTCGTCGGGTTCGAGGAGCAGGGCACCTTCGTCGACTCCGCGGAGGCGGGCGGCATCCGGCCGAGCCGCGTCGAGACGATGCACGTTCGCGGCGACGTCCGGGACACGGTCGGTGAGCCCGGGGAGACCACCGCGGTCGCCGCCGCCGACGGCGTCGGCAGCATCCGCGGCGTCCGGACCGACGCCATCGAGCAGCGGGTCTACGGCGACGCCTTCGGCCCGCCCACCGTGGTGGAGCACACGGCGGTGGACAACAGCGAGCTGGAGGTCGTCTTCAGCGAGCCCGTGAGCGCGGGCCGGCCGGGCTCCGGCTCGTCGACGCTCGTCTCCGGCTCGCTCCGCCTCGCGGAGGACACGGACGACGACGGCACCGTGGACAACGCGGACGTCGCGACCGTCGCCGTCCGCGACGGCGAGGGGAACATCCTCGACACGGACAACGGCGTGCGGCTCACCTACGACGTCCGAAACGAGCAAGGCGTCCTCAGCGTCGTCAAGCCGGGTGGCTTCGGCGAGATCGATCCCCAGGTCACGCTCTCGGGTGGCGACCTATTCGACCGGGCGGTCCACGACCACACCGGCGGCCGCTCCGCACTCCGCGACTTCGACCAGGACGGCACGCCGGGCGGCGTGAGCACGGACAACGACGGTGACGGGACGGTCGAGCCGACCGAGGTGGCCTTCGGCGGCGACGCCCCGACGCAGCTCGGCGAGGATCCGTTCGGGTCCATCCTCGACGGCAACCTCGACAACGACGGTCAGGAGGGCGGGGACGATCGCCGTCAGTTCTTCTTC
>CAZQQP010000154.1:7443-10588 GCA_964595475.1 uncultured Planctomycetaceae bacterium
CCGACTTCCGCCAGGCCCTCGACCGCCCCGCCGTCTCGGTGCCCCTCGACGGCGAGGCCCAGGTCCTCCGCGACCGCTTCGAGGGCCCGGGCGACGTCGACGTCTTCCGCTTCCAGGCGGACGCCTTCCAGTTCCTCAAGGCCCGCCTCGACACGAAGGCGTCCGCCAAGCTCGGCGTCTTCGTCCAGGACGATCAGGGGACGCCCACCCGCGGCGACGATACCTTCGAGATGCTCGGCCGGTGGGAGTCCAACTTCGAGCTGGAGCAGATCTTCGGCGAGCGCTCCGCCCCGCTCGTCCAGGCCTTCGAGCTGCCCACCGTCCCGGGCGTCGGCGCCGAGGAGCAGCTCGACGCGCTGTCCGCGGAGAAGCGAGCGAACATCGCGGAGGAGGACCTCAACTTCTTCGTGGTGGCGACGCCCGACGCCTTCGGCTTCGACTCGGGCCAGGACAACAGCTACCGCCTCACCCTCACCCGCTCCTCCAGCGACGACGGCCTGGACGGCGAGGAGGACGGCTCGGTCGACCTGCCGGCTGACGAGCGGGTGGCCTACCTCTCCAACACGCCCGACGCGACGGACGACGACGCGGGCAACGACCTCGGCGCCCAGGCGCCGAAGCAGCTGGTCCACCTCGACTTCGGCGGCGGCGTCTCCACGAAGACGGACCTCGGCCGGGTGAAGGTGGACCCCTTCCAGGCGTCCGCCCTCGATCCGCAGCTCGAGGGCCTCTCGGAGCTGGTCATCGGCGGCGGCGAGGAGGACCTCGACGGCGACGGCCAGACGGAGACCGTCACGGGGGCCCTCCAGCACATCGCCGACATCTACTCCGACGTGCCGAAGAGCCACCCGGCGGTGCAGCAGCTCCCCGCGGACCAGCGGGACAACCCGCTCGGCGTGGAGTTCATCACCCAGGGCCCCGACCCGTTCGACGCGACGGCGCGGCCGGTGGAGGACGAGTTCCAGGAGTTCCTCACCGCGGACCAGGGTCTTTTCTTCACCACGACCGACCCCGGCTCGCTCGCGGAGCGGCTCGGCCAGGACGCGAACATCGACTTCGCCGCCAACGACGGCGGGACCGACCCGAAGGCCACGGAGTTCACTACGGTCTTCGCGGGCGAGACGGACTCGAACATCGGGGCCTTCGGCCTCGCGAGCCAGATCGACTTCGCCAACCAGACGAAGGACGACGAGGCGATCGTCTTCGGCGAGAACTTCGGCATCCTCAACCTCCTCTCGCCCACCACGGCGAGGGCGGAGCTCGCCAACGAGTTCAGCCGGGCGCTCGCGAACGTCATCTCCCACGAGCTCGGCCACACGCTCGGGCTCAACCACACGGAGCGTCTCAACGTCGCGGACGACCCGGACAACGATCCGTCCACCGCGGGCGACGCGAACGCCGGCGACGTGAGCCTGATCTCCGCCGGCCCCAACGCCGTCTTCCCGGACGACTTCACCGAGCGCACCTGGCGGCTCGGGACGGCCCCGATCGAGCGGGACGAGTTCCCCGTCGGGGACAACGACCAGGTGGACGACTTCCTCCGGTGGCTCGCGTAAGGCCCATGCCGCGCCACGAGCCGCGTCCGCCCGAGCCGCGACCGTAAGGGAGCGGTCCGCGCGATGGTGGCGGCCATCGCGACAATCGTGTCGCCGGCTTTGAACCGGCTCGGGTGACGTCTTAGCCTTTTGAAAACACCTGGCAGGGAACTCACCATGTGGCAAGGCGCACTGACGGCGATGATCAGTCCGTTCCGCGACGGGCGTCTCGACGAGGAGCAGCTCCGGCGGAACGTGGAGTACCAAGTGGCCCGCGGTGCCGACGGCCTCGTCCCTTGTGGCACGACGGGGGAGAGCCCCACCCTGGACCACGACGAGCACCGCCGGGCGATCGCGGCCGTGGTGGAGGCGTCCGCCGGCCGGGTGCCCGTCATCGCGGGAACGGGGTCCAACTCCACGTCCGAGGCCCTCGAGCTCTCCTCCCACGCCCGCACGGTCGGCGCGGACGGCCTCCTCCTCGTGAACCCCTACTACAACAAGCCCACGCAGGAGGGGCTCTACCGCCACTTCATGCACATCGCGGACGGCGTGGACCTCCCCCAGGTGCTCTACAACATCCCCGGCCGCACGGGCGTGGGCCTCGCCCCCTCCACCGTCGCTCGCCTCTCCGCCCACCCGAACATCGCCGCCATCAAGGAGGCGAGCGGCTCCATGGACGTCGCCTCGGACATCGCCGCGGAGGCGGAGATCACCCTCCTCAGCGGCGAGGACTCGCTGACTCTCCCGCTGATGGGCGTGGGCGCCCGTGGCGTCATCAGCGTGGCGAGCAACCTGGTCCCGGACCGCATGCGGGCGTTGGCCCACGCCGCGCTGTCGGGCGACTTCGCGGCCGCCCGGCAGAAGCACTTCGCGCTCCTCCCGCTCTTCCGGGCGCTGTTTGCGGAGACCAACCCCATTCCCATCAAGTCGGCCATGCGGCTCGCGGGGCTGGACAACGGCCACCTTCGCCTGCCGCTGTGCGAGCCGTCGGAGGCGACGTGGCAGCGCCTCGAGACGGTGCTCCGGGAACAGGACCTTCTGGCGACCGCGGGAGCCTAACCATGGCGGACGACGCCGGCCCGCTCCGGACGCGTCGCATCGCGGAGAACCGCATCCGCGAGGCCCAGCGGGAGGGCCAGTTCGACGACCTCCCCGGCGCCGGGCGACCCCTCCCCGACCTCGACGGCCAGTACGACCCCATGTGGTGGGTGAAGAAGAAGGTCCGCCGCGAGCAGCTCGCCGAGCGGTCGCCCGCCCGCGAGGTGGAGTCGGCCGTCTCCGCGGGCCTCACCGAAGCGATGGGCATGCGAACGGAAGAGGCGGTCCGGGAATGGGTGGAGATGATCAACCGCAAGATCCGCCACGCCAACGCCACGCACGTCCGCGGCCCCGCTCCCCGCGTCGCCCCCCTCGACCCCGAGGAGGTGGTCCGCCAGTGGCGCACCCACCAAGGCCGCGAGACGGAGTAGGGCGTCGCCCTTCTCTTTGTGCGAACCTCGTTCCCCATCCGCCGCGATTCGACGGCCGCGGGGCAACCCACGCCGTCAACGGAGACCCTCTCGTCTCCCGCGGGCTCACGGTGGCTCGATGGGCATGTGGGGGGCGAGCTT
>CAZQQP010000155.1:0-10556 GCA_964595475.1 uncultured Planctomycetaceae bacterium
AGGAGGCTTCCCGCTCCTCGCTTTGGCGTATAGGCTCACCTTATTCTTTTCCGCCTCCTTAGCTCGCGAGCGCTTCGCACGGGCTCGACCTCGTCGACCCACTTCGGCCGGGCGCCGTCGGTCGGCGGGCCGCGGGCCGTTTTGATGTCGAGGGGAACTCGACGCTCCAATCGATCGCTCAGCGCGTCCGCGGAAAACCGGTGGCGGGACGACTCTTCCTCCGGCTGACCCACTCCGAGAGATCGAACTCCCCCGGCGAGCCACTTCCCGGGCTGTCAGTTCCAGAACGTTCATCGCGCTGTGTAGCCGGCGCCAGGACTCTCGTTCCGGCCTCGATCGCGCCCGGGACGAGCCCGATGCCGAGCCCGACACCCCAACGACGAACGAGAAAAGCGGTGCGCCAGCGATCCGCCGGCGACGAGCCTCCCGTATTCGACCGGTCCGTCCGTCCGGCGCTGCGGGCGTGACGAACGAGACGGCTGGAAAGTCGTCCAGCGACGGTTCATGAGCGTGAGACCTGTGACCCACCCGCGGATCAGCGAGAGACCCGCTCGAGGACCGGGTCGTCGATCTTCTCCATCCGGTCGAGGATCTCCTGGTGCAGCCGCTTGATGGCGCTTTGGACCTCCGGGTCCTTCGAGTCGATGAGATTCTCGGTCTCCTTGGGGTCGTTTTTCAGGTCGTAGAGCTCGTCCCGACCGGGATTGCGGAAGTCCCGGATTAGCTTCCACCGCTCCGTGCGGTACATCCGCATGTCCGTGGTGGACTGGTGGTGCGTCGAGTACTCCGCGTAGACGGCATTGTCCCACCCCTCGATCGTCTTCCCCTTCAGAAGGGGAAGGAAGTTTCGTCCGCGGATCGTGACATCCTCCGGCCGGTCGACGCCCGCCATCGCGAGGAGGGTGGGGAAGAAGTCGAGGAAGGTGACCGACTCCGTGACCTTGGTCCCCGCCTCGATCACGCCGGGCCAGCGGATGGCCGTGGGCACCCGGATGGAGGTGTCGTACATATTCGGCCGCTGACCCTTCGGGATGTTCTCCGTCGCCGGGGGCGGGTCTTTGACGATCCAGTGGCCGTTGCCCTTGTGCCAGATGCCGTTGTGGCCCATGTTGTAGCCGTGATCCGAGGTGAAGATGACGATGGTGTTCTCGTTGAGGCCGAGCTTCTTGAGGCGGTCGAGGACGCGGCCGATGTTGCGATCCACGCCGCGGACGCTCGCGAGATACTCGCGGGTCCACCGCTTCACCTTGTCCACCTGGAGGTCGGGATAGTCCGGGTTGGGGATGACCGGGTCGTAGGGGTCCGCGTACGGCGCCCAGTCGGGGTCCGCGACGGGAAGCCAGCGACGGTGCGGGGCACGGGTGTGCCAGCACATGAGAAAGGGCGCGTCCTTCTTGGCCGCCCGCTCGAGGAAGCTGAGGACGTGGTCGGCGAGGATGTCCGTGTTCAGCCCCTCGAATCGCTGGTACGTGCCGTTCTTCTCCAGACGCGGGTCCTTCGGCGACCAGCCGCCGGCGCGGTGGCCCATGAAGTAGTCGAAGCCGTTGTTGGTCGGGTGGTGCCGATCCTGTATGCCCAGATGCCATTTGCCCACGAGGCCGGTGTGGTAGCCGGCCTCGTCGAGGAGCTCGGGCCACATGACCACATCGGGGTCGACGCCGAGCTGCTTCTCCTTGCCGGGGTGGATCCAGTCGGTGATCCCCAGCTCCGTCCCGTACTGGCTGGTCATCAGCGAGGCGCGGGAGGGGCTGCACACGGGCGTGGGGGTGAAGCAGCGGGTGAGGCGGGCGCCCGTCCGGAACAGACGATCCATGTGCGGGGTGATGGCGTTGTCCAGCGGGTCCGTCACGCCCGTGGCCCAGGGCGCCTGGTCGTCCGTGAGGATGAAGAGGATATTGGGCCGGTCCGCAAGGAGCCGGGGCGTGGTCACCGCGGCGGCGAGCACCGCGAGGATGGCGCATCGTCTCAGCGACATGGATCGCCTTTCTGCAAATGTGGAGAGAAATCGAGGAAGCGGAACTTACCACCCGCTCCGCCGTGGTTCAACCGCGGGCTCCTACGGCGAAGACAGCGTCCGGTCGCCTCTCACGGTCGGAGGCTCGCGGAAGACGACACGGGCTTGGGTTCACGGCGTCGGGTGGCCCACCTCACGGTTGCCCCGGTTTATCCCACGCCGACCATCATGCACCGTATCCTCACAACTTCGATCACACGAGCGAATCCAAGGAGGCTGCGATGGAACAGCGGACCCGACGCGAGTTTCTCGAGGACGCGGGCAAGACGACGGGCGGAGTCACCCTCGGCACGGCGGCGCTCACCGCCGCCAACGCCCGGCGGGCGCGCGGCGCCAACGAGCGGCCCAACATCGCCATGATCGGCTGCGGCGGCCGCGGGCGGTACGACACACGCGGGCTGATGCAGAAGGGGGCCAACCTCACGCACCTCTGCGACCTGCACCCCGGCCGCCTCGAGTCGTCGTGGGACTTCCTCTCCAAGGTCCAAGAGAAGAAACCCAAGTTCGTGAAGGACATGCGGGCGGTCTTCGACGCTCCGGAGGTCGACGCGGTGGTCGTCTCCACGCCGGACCACTGGCACGCGGCCGCCACCATCTTCGCGTGCCAGGCGGGCAAGGACGTCTACGTGGAGAAGCCCCACTGCCACAACATCTGGGAGAGCCAGAAGATGGTGGAGGCCGCCCGGAAGTATGACCGAGTGGTCCAGGTGGGCACGCAGAACCGGTCCGCGCCCTACGTCCAGGACGCCGTGGAGTACGTTCGGTCCGGCGCCCTCGGCGAGGTGCCGCTGGTCCAGGTCTACAACATGAAGCCGGGCGGACCGTTCAACCTGGGCGATGCCGGCGAGCCGCCGGACGGCTTCGACTGGGACGCGTGGCTGGGGCGGGCGCCCGAGCGGCCGTATCACCGCCAGATCTTCGACCACGGGTGGCACCAGTTCTGGGACTACAGCGGCGGAGACATGGCCAACGACGGCATCCACCAGATCGACCTGGCGATGATGCTGATGGGACAGGGTGAGCCACCGAGGAGCGTCCGCTCGGTCGGCGGGCGGCTCGTCCACAAGGACGACGACTCGGAGGTGCCGGACGTCCAGGTGATCAACTGGGACTTCGGCGGCTTCGTGATGACCTTCGAGCTGACCGGCTACCCGCGCTACATGCGGAAGACCACGGGGACCATCCGCCGGACGGAGGAGCACCCCTACTGGACGCAGAACGCCACGCGGATCGAGCTGTACGGGTCCAAGCGGATGATGACGGTCGGCCGCCACGGCGGCGGCTGGGTGGTCCAGGATCGCGGCGGCAAGGTGGTCAAGAAGCAATTCGGAGAAGTGCCCGACCCCTATCACTACGCCAACTTCCTGGAGGCCGTGAAGACGCGGAAGCGGCCCAACGCGGACATCGGTGTGGCGGACCCGAGCCACGTGATGATCCACATGGGGAACATCGCCACGCGGGTGGGCGACGCCGCGTTGTCCTACGACGCGGAGAAGCGGGCGTTCGCCCACGAAGAGGCCAACGCACTTCTCAAGCCCGAGTACCGCGAGGGCTACGAGATCCCCAGCGAGGTCTGAGGCGCCACCGCGAGCGGCGCTGTCGGTGTCGCCGGGGCGACAAGTGGGCGGGACGAACGGGCAGGGTGGGACAGCTCCGCGGGATGCAACCGGCCCGCGGCGTCGCTAACATGGGACGTCAAGGTCGAATCGAGCCAGGGAGCGTAGCCGTGGGAGACACGCATCATCGCCGTCGGGGGGAGCTCTACCTCTTGACCTTCGGCGTCGCGTTGTCGACGCCGGGTCTTGTCGCCGCGGCCGGCGACAAGGGGGTTGACTTCGCGGAGGACATCCGGCCCATCCTCGCCAACCACTGCTTCGAGTGCCACGGGACGGGCGAGGTCAAGGGCGGCCTCCACCTGACGAGCCGGGAGCAGGCGCTCGCCGAGCTCGAGTCCGGCAAGCGAGCCATCGTGCCGGGCAAGCCGGGCGAGAGCGAGCTGCTGCGGCGGGTGACCGCGGAGGACCCCGACGTCCGAATGCCCAAGGAGGGCGAGCCGCTGAGCGACGAGCAGGTGGAGACGCTGCGGCGGTGGATCGAGCAGGGTGCGTCCTGGCCCAAGCACTGGGCGTTCCGCCCGCTCGAGCGGCCGTCGCTTCCGGAGGTGGAGAACACCGACTGGCCCGCCAATCCCGTCGACCGCTTCGTCCTCGCCAAGCTGGAAGAGGAAGGGGTGGAGCCGTCGCCGCGGGCGGATCGCTACACGCTGATCCGCCGGCTCTACTACGACCTCCTCGGCCTTCCGCCGAGCCCTGACGCGGTGGAGCGCTTCGTCCACGACCGACGGCCCGGCGCCTACGAGCGCCTCGTCGACCGGCTGCTGTCGTCGCCCCACTTCGGCGAGCGGTGGGGGCGGCACTGGCTGGACAAGGCACGCTACGCCGATTCCGACGGGTACGAGAAGGATCGGCCGCGGCCCAACGCGTGGCGGTACCGCGACTGGGTGATCGACGCGGTCAACGCGGACATGCCCTTCGACAAGTTCACGATCAAGCAGCTCGCGGGCGACCTCCTCCCCGACGCCTCGCCGAGCGAGAAGCTCGCCACGGCCTTCCACCGACAGACGCTGACCAACACGGAAGGGGGGACCGACCCCGAGGAGTTCCGCGTGAAGGCGGTCTTCGACCGGACGGAGACCACGGGGACGGTCTGGCTCGGCCTCACCTTCCGCTGCGCCCGCTGCCACGACCACAAGTACGACCGGATCACGCAGCGAGAGTACTACCAGCTCTACGCCTTCTTCAACAGCGGCGACGAGAAGACGACCCAGGTACCCAGGTCGTCCGAGGCGTGGCGGGCGTACCAGGCGAAGAAGACCAAGCACGAGAAGCAGGTCGAGCGACTGAAACAGACGCTTCGGAAGAAGAAGGCCGACCTCGCGGAGACGCTGCCCGAGTGGGAAGAGAAGCTCGAGGATAGGCTCGAGGAGGCGAAAAAGAGTCGCCTCCATTTCCACGACGTGAACGTCCAAACGGCGAAGGCGAAGAACGGCGCCGAGCTGGTGCGACAGGACGACGGGTCCTTCTTCGTTCGTGGGAAGGACGCGAATCGGGAGACCTACACGGTGGTCGCGACCGCGTCCGACGGGCCCATCCGCGGCTTCCGGGTGGACGCGCTCGCCGACGAGCGTCTGCCGGCGGGCGGCCCCGGACGGTCGGACAACGGCAACTTCGTCCTCAGCGAGCTCGTCGTGAAGGCGGCGCCGGCGGACGACCCCGACGCGGCGGAGGAGGTCACACTCGAGCGGGCCACCGCCGACTTCAGCCAGGACGACTGGGCGGTTGCCGGCGCCGTCGACGGGAAGAAGGAGACGGGGTGGGCCGTCGCGCCGAAGTTCGGCGAGAACCACCACGCGGTCTTCCGAACCGCCGAGCCGATCGCTACCGACGGGCCGGTCCGGCTGACGTTCCGCCTCGTCCAGGCGTACGACGGCGGCCACCACAACCTCGGGCGGTTCCGCATCCGGACGATGACGGGGACCGACCCGGCGAGCGTGGCGCCGGAGAAGGTCCGGCAGGTGCTCGCGATCGACCGCGAGGAGCGAACCGAGGAGCAGCGACAGGTCCTCCTCGACCACTACGCCGCCCACGCGCCGTCGACCGCCTCGCTCATCGAGCGCCTGGAGAAGCTGAAGGCGAACGCCCCCGAGCCGCCGCTGATGAAGGTGCGGATCATCCGCCAGCGGAAGGACCCGCGGAAGACCCACGTCATGAAGCGGGGCGACTTCCTCCGTCCTCAGGAGCGGGTCAAGCCCGACACGCCGGACATCCTCCCGCCGCTCGAGCCACGGAAGAAGGAGGGCCCGCCGGACCGTCTGGACCTCGCCCGCTGGTTAGTAGACGAGGAGAACCCGCTGACGCCGCGGGTGACCGTCAACCACATCTGGTCCTACCTCTTCGGCAAGGGGCTCGTCCGGACGATGAACAACTTCGGTGTCCGCGGCGAGGGGCCTACCCACCCGGACCTCCTCGACTGGCTCGCGACGGAGTACCGCCGGCGGGGCTGGTCACGGAAGGCGATGATCCGCCTCATCGTCACGTCGGCGACCTATCAGCAGGCCTCCCGCCGGCGGAAGGCGCTCGCGTCCCGCGACCCGAACAACAAGCTGCTGCACCGACAGAATCGCTTTCGCGTGCACGCGGAGGTCATCCGCGACCTCTCCCTCGCGGTGAGCGGCCGGCTCGCGAGGAAGATCGGCGGGCCGAGCGTCTTCCCGCCCATGCCGCCGGACGTCGCCGACATCAGCTACGCCAACAACTTCAGCTGGGACGCCAGCGAGGGGGCGGACCGATATCGGCGGGGTATGTACACCTTCTTCAAGCGGACCGCGCCCCACCCCAACCTCATGACCTTCGACTGTCCCGACTCCGTGAAGACCGTGGTCCAGCGGAAGACGTCGAACACGCCGCTTCAGGCGCTGACCGCGATGAACAACCGTGTCTTCGTCGAGGCGGCGAGGGCGCTCGCGGGGCGTGTGCTCCGCGACCGCCCCGACGCGGACGATCGGCGGCGGGTGGGCTACGCCTTCCGCCGCTGTCTGGCGCGGCCGCCCGAGGCGGCGGAGGCCCAGACGCTGCTCGGGCTGCTCCAGGAGAGCCGGGCGTGGTACGAGCGCCACCCCGACGCGGCGGAGAAGCTCATCCAGGACGACAAGCCCGACGGCGTCGCCGCCGAGGAGGCCGCCGCGTGGGTGGCCACGGCGCGGACGCTGCTGAACACGGACGAGTTTGTCACGCGGGAATGACGCGGCTCGGCGCGACGTCCCGCGCCGGAGGAGAGCTCCCCCACGGAGACCCACGATGGACGAGCAGACCAAGCGAATCGCCGAGCAACAGGCCCACCAATCGCGGCGGGACTTCCTCACGAGCGGTGCGTCGGGCCTCGGAGCCATCGCCCTCGGCTCCATGCTGAGCCAGGACGGCGTTCTCGGCCCGCAACGCGCCGCCGGGGCCGACCTCAGCACCTCCGACGTCAACCCGATGCAGCCGAGGTCGCCCCACTTCGCGCCCAAGGCGAAGTCGTGCATCTTCATCTTCATGGCGGGGGCTCCCTCGCAGGTGGACCTCTTCGACCCCAAGCCGAAGCTGCGGGAGCTCGACGGCGAGCCCCTCCCCGACTCCATGCTCGACGACGTGCGGTTCGCCTTCATCCAGAAGAACTCCGCCACGCTGATGGCGTCGCCGCGGACGTTCCACAAGCACGGGGAATCGGGCATGGAGCTGTCCGACCTGTTCCCCAAAAGGGGGAGCGTCGCGGACGACCTCCTCCTCGTCCGGAGCATGCACACGGACCAGTTCAACCACCACCCGGGCCAGCTCATGATGCAGTGCGGCCGGCCCGACTTCGGCCTGCCCGTCATGGGCTCGTGGATCACGTACGGCCTCGGCAGCGAGTCGCAGAACCTCCCAGGCTACGTCGTGCTCACCAACGGGCGGGGGTCGAGCGGCGGCGCCACGCTCTGGCAGAGCGGCCTCCTCCCCTCGAGCTACGCGGGCGTTCGCTTCCGGACCAAGGGCGACCCCGTCCTCAACCTCTCCAACCCGAAGGGGGTCTCGCGTAAGGTGCAGAAAAAGAGCGTGGACGCCCTGCGGGAGCTCAACGAGGCGAACTACCAGCGCACTCACGACCCGGAGATCGCCAGCCGCATCGCCAGCTACGAGCTCGCGTTCCGCATGCAGGCCGCGGCGCCGGAGCTGATCGACCTCTCCGGTGAGAGCGAGGAGACGATGGAGATGTACGGGGTGAACCGGCCCGAGCCGGACATCCCCGGCGGACGGGGCAAGCAAGGGGACACCTACAGCAACTTCGCCCGCAACTGTCTGCTCGCCAGGCGCATGGTGGAGCGGGGCGTGCGGTTCGTGAACATCATCTACGCCTCCTGGGACCACCACAGCAAGCTCGACAAGCAGCTTCCCTACAACGCGGGCGCCGTCGATCAGCCCATCGCGGCGCTGATCAAGGACCTGAAGCAGCGGGGCCTTCTCGAGGAGACCATGGTGGTCTGGGGCAGCGAGTTCGGGCGGACGCCGCTCGGGGAGAACCGCCCCGGGCGGAAGGCCAACACCGGGCGGGACCACCACCCGTTCTCCTTCAGCATGGCCCTCGCGGGCGGAGGCATCCAGGGCGGCCAGGTCTACGGCGAGACGGACGAGTTTGGTTGGGGCGTGAAGAAGGACCCCGTCCACATCAACGACCTCCACGCGACCATGCTGAACCAGTTCGGCCTGGACCACCTCAAGCTGACTTACCGCTTCCAGGGCCGCGACTTCCGCCTCACGGACGTCGGCGGGAAGGTCCTCGACGACTGGATCGCGTAGCGGCGCTCCGACGGCCGCGGGCCCCGAGGCGGCCGGACCCGCGGCATGCGGATCGGCGGGCTCTCGCAAGACCCTTGGCACACTCTGCGTCGAGCCGTACGATGGATCTCGTACCCTTCGGAGAGGTGGCCGAGTGGCTGAAGGCGCCGGCCTCGAAAGCCGGTAGGGGACCTTGTCCCCTCGGGGGTTCGAATCCCTCCCTCTCCGTTCTCCTTCCTCGCATCGACGCAAGCTTCCGAACGGGATCCTCATTGAACCAGGCGGGCCCTCCCCGAAGTTGACCCAGCTTCAATGAGAACCTCCGCCCCGGATCTCCCGGCCAGTCCGGCTCCGATTCAAATTCGCTCTGGGTTTCGCGAGCAACCTATTGGGTTGTCGCGATCTCTGCTGACCGTCGAAGACACGAGGACCCTCGCCGCGATTGCGGACGCCCGCTCAATGCGGGGGTGAGAGACGGACCTGGCCGTGATCCGCGTCGACCGAAGCTGTCCCGAGCAGGGCAAGAGGACGATTCTCGGAACTGTGGCCGGCGGGCAACCCGGTGCATACCGGGGCACGCCAGCGGGCGAGACGCTCGGAAAGGACCTTGTCGACGGTGACCTCGTGACTCGGATCGTCGCACCGGGTCATGGTGCCGACGAGCACGCCGCGGACCGCCTGAGCGACGCCCGCCAGCTCCAGCTGGGTGAGCATACGGTCGATGCGGTAGGGCTCCTCGCCGACCTCCTCGAGAAACAGGATGCTTCCTTCCCACGACGGGAGATATCCGGTTCCGATCGCGGCGGTCAGGAGGCTCAGGTTTCCGCCGACTAGCCGCCCTTCGGCCGTGCCGCCGCTGATGCCCGTCATATCCGTGAACACGTGCTCCTCGGGTGGGGGCGATCCCTTCAGCAGTGCCCAAAGCGCCTTGCGGGCCTCCGGGGATGTGTCGGGGAGCGTGGAGACCAGCGGGCCGTGGACGGAGGCGACGCCGTGTCGGTTGGCGGCGGCGTGGAGGGCGGTGGCGTCCGAGAAGCCGATGAGCCATTTCGGGTCTTGGGTGAGGCGGGCCCATGGCACATCCGACAGGATCCGCATGGCGCCGTAGCCCCCGCGGGCCGCCCAGACCGCCCGGATGCTCGGATCGGAAAGCGCCGCGGCGAGGTCCGCCGCCCGCGAGGCGTCCGGCCCCGCGAGATAGCCGCGTGCCGTGGCCGTGTCTCGCCGGTCGACCGGGACCCAGCCCTGTTGCCGGATCAGAGCCTTCCCCTCCTCCACCTTCTCCTCGGGGGGCGGGCCGGAGGGGGCGAGGACCGCGATCCGATCGCCGGGAGAGAGCGACGGCGGCACGGTCGGCGATTCATCCATACCGATTTTCCGAAGTAGGATCATTCAGCCCGTGCGAGCATCTGCGCCGCTCGGCACCGTCGGGCACTGGCAGACAAGGCTACCACTGCCACCCGGCATACAAGCATTCGACCCACAGGAATCGTGTGCACGCGCGACGTGTGCGGTTCGCCGATTCCTGTCGGGCCGCGCCGTGGGGAGCCCGTTGGGGTCCTCCACGAACGGCCCGCCGGCCGGCGGCCTTTTAGAACGTGTGCGAGAACCGCTTCTCCCGAACACGTTCCGCCGGAACTCACGCCGGCATCGCCTTGCTGCGGCTTCCTCGCCCCCGCAGCCTCGCGACCGGCTCGGGCCGACGAATTCTCAGTCGAAGCTGAGCGACGGGCTCGCGCTCCCCGCCGTCCTCCTGGGCATCGAGGCCGGTTCGGGTCTTCATCCGGTCCGGCTGCTCGCCCATTTTCACGGTGTAAACGCCGTCCTCGAGGACCTTGGGGCGAAAGCGGGTCCCGTCGACGCGGATCTCGGGCAGATGCGCCATCCCCTCGCGTCCGTAGCTCTGCCGCTGCTCGACGGTCACGGGCCACCCGGCGTACTGCTCGGCGTCGTCCGCGGTGCCGTCCACGCCCCGCGGCCAGCACTCGAAGGTGATCTCCCGCGTCTCCGTGTTGAAGCGGACCAGGCCGTACCCCGCGGCCCGCTCGCCCACTCGCCGCCGTACTTGTTCTTCCGCTCCTCGGACGGGTTGGCGTAGGCGTGCACGGTCACTTTATTGTCGAACCCGTCGTAGTAAGGAGGCGGAAAAGAAGAAGTTGAGCCTATACGCCAAAGCGAGGAGCGGGAAG
>CAZQQP010000156.1:0-4075 GCA_964595475.1 uncultured Planctomycetaceae bacterium
CCGGAGCTCGCGGTCGATCCAACCGTTGAGGGAATCTTCGTCGCGGCGTGGCAGATACCCCTTGACGACGAGGCGGTTGAGGCAGCTGAGGACGCCTCCAATGGAGGCAGTGAGCTTGGCCAGGAATCGTTTCGCCCCCTTCACGGCGCTCGCCTTCTGACGGGGGTTTTGTCTTGTGCATCCATCAAACAGGATGAGCGCCGTGTTGTCTGCTGCGGCCGCTTCTGCCCTCCGTCGGTCCCCCCATCCCTCGATGCCGCGAACGAGATCGGTGAGTGCGGGGCGGCTCGGCCGCTCGGCCCGGCCCAATGGGGTCGCCGGCACAGCCTCCCCCCTGCACCCTTATGAACCGGCTCTTCTTGCGGGCGGGTCGGGGGTCAAGGTGGAGCGCAGGCCCCGGGCCGGAGCGTGCCGAAGCGGAACGACCGACCCGCGGGAGGGAGTGGAGCGCCGCGGAGGCCCGGGGCCGAGAGCACCTTGAGCCTCGACCCGCCCGCAAGATCATAAAGAACAAGGGTGCAGGGGAGCTGCGTGGACCGGACTCCGTCGCGTCTCGCCCTTCCGCTGGACTGGGTCTCTTTGGTTGCGGCCGAAGGCCGCGTTGCCGGACGCAGCGCCTCCCGGATCGTGTTGGCCTCGCGTGTCTGGCTCCCGTCGGGGCGTCGGTCGTAGCGCTCGGCGTGCTCGACGAAGAGGGTCGCGAGCCTGTAGAGGGTCGTGGGCTCGCTCCGCGGGACCCGCCGGCCAGCCGCCAGCCACACGGCGATCAGCCGGTCATAGGCCGCTTGGGCCTCGTCGCTTCCTCACCGGCCAAGCTGAATGCGCTTCCCGTCGACGGTCACGTAGGCCCGGTCCGGCCGGCCCCTCTCTCGCTGGCGTCGCATCGGGGCGCGTCGCATCGGGGCAGTCTGGGTAGGCATGGCGCGACCTCCGAATACCCATGGGTAGCCTTCGGGTTCCGGTCATGGCCGCGCCGCTCGGAAGCGGGTAGAGCGTAAGGGCCGCTCTCGTCCGGCTTTGGGAGACTGCGCCCGGGAGGATTCGAACCTCCGACCTACCGGTTAGGAGCCGGTCGCTCTGTCCCCTGAGCTACGAGCGCTTCGAAGCCATTGTACGGTCGGTGCACCCGGTCGCGAATATTCCCTCGGCTCGGCAATCGCCTCCGCCTTTCGTGCGTTCCGTGGCCTGCATGACGCCCGACCCGAATCGTGGGCGGGCGCGACGGAGCCGCGGACGGGGTCGCGTCGCCCTCCGGCTGGCGTGGCGTGACGGGACCGGACCCCGCGGTCGGGCCGTGCCCCAAGGGGCCCGCCCGTCGCCGCGGCGGCTTGGAACGGCTCCGCCGTGTCCGAAGCGACCGGCCCGCCGCTTGGATGCGGCGTACCGGCGCGATAGGGTGACCCGCTCATCGCCTCCGAGAGAAAGGCATTCACGCATGGGCCGACCGCCGAGAACATTGGGAGCGCTCGTCGCGCTGGTCCTCTTCGCCACCGCCGCTTCGGCGGACGCTCAGGACCTGCTCGAGCGCTTCGAGCCCCGCGTCACGTCGTTCACCCTGGACAACGGCCTGACCTTCGTGGTCGTGGAGCGCCACGCCGCCCCCGTGGTCGGGTTCCACACCCACGTGGGCGTGGGCTCCATGGACGAGCCCATGGGCGGCACGGGCCTCGCTCACCTCTTCGAGCACCTGGCCTTCAAGGGGACGAAGTCCATCGGGACGACGAACCGGAAGGCCGAGCGTAAGGCGATGGCCCGCGCCGACAAGATCTTTCGGAAGATCAAGCGGCTGCGGGCCCGGCGCGGCGGGTCGGATGAAAAGAGGCTCGCGACGCTGCAGAAGCGCTTCAAGAAGGCGGTGAAGCAGGCGGAGCAGTACGCCAAGAGCGGCGCCTACGAGGAGATCCTCAAGCGAAACGGCGCCGAGCGGCTCAACGCCTACACCAGCTCGGACGAGACGGGCTACATCTTCAACCTCCCCGCGAACAAGCTGGAGCTGTTCTTCGCGATGGAGTCGGAGCGCTTCCTCCACCCGGTGCTCCGCGAGTTCTACACGGAGCGCGACGTGGTGATGGAGGAGCGGCGACAGCGGGTGGGCTCCCGCCCGCTCGGCCGGCTGATCGAGGAGAGCTTGGGTGCGGCCTTCATCGCCCACCCCTACGGACGGCCGACGCTCGGGTTCATGTCGGACCTGAAGAACCTTTCCCGGCCGATGGCCCGGTCCTTCTTCGAGAAGTACTACCGGGCGAGCAACATCACCATTGGCATCGTGGGGGACGTGAAGCCCGACCGGGTGCGCTCCCTCGCGAAGCAGTACTTCTCCCGCCTCCCCGGCGGCGAGCCGCCGCTTCCGGTGACCACAAAGGAGCCGAAGCAGCGGGGCGAGCGACGCGTGACCCTCGTGGAGAACAGCCAGCCCTACGTCTTCGTGGGCTACCATCGGCCGAGCATCCACAGCGAGGACCACGTGGTCTACCGCGTCCTCCACGACATCCTCTCCCGCGGCCGAACGAGCCGGTTCCACCGGAAGCTGGTGGAGCCCGGCCTCGCCCTCCGCGCGGGGACCATCCCGTCGTTTCCCGGCTCCGAGGACGCGCCGCTCTTCGCCGCCTACGCGGCGACGAGCAAGGGCGTCTCCCCCTCCAAGCTCGAGAAGAAGATCCTCGAGCAGCTCCACCACGTCGCGAGCGAGGGGGTGGGGAAGGAGGCCCTCGACCGGGCGAAGACGCGGTCGAGGGCGAAGCTCGTGAACAACCTCGACGACACCATCGGGCTCGCCAGGAGGCTCTCCACCATGCAGGCGAAGACCGGCGACTGGCGGAACGTGTTCCGACAGATCCAACGCATCCAGGAAGTGACCGTGTCCGACGTCCGGCGCGTCGCGAAGGAGACGTTCACCCGGTCGAACCGGACCGTGGGCATAATCCGAAGCGCCGACACCGGCGAGAAGGAAAGCGAATGATGACGTGCCCTCTCTCCTCCCGAAGGCCCGCTCCCGAGAGAAGGAAGCCCGCCGGCCCCACGCATCGTCCCCCCTGTTGGCTCGCCGCCGTCGCCCTCCTCTTCTCGGCCGGCGCGGCGCTCGGTGCGGACGACGGCGCGCCGAAGAAGTCCACACCGGACCCCCGTAGCCTCAGCTTTCCGGATCTGCCGGACTTCCAGCCCCCGACGCCGGAGCGGGTGAAGCTCGACAACGGTCTGGTGGTCTTCCTCCTCGAGGACCGCCGTCTGCCGAAGGTCCAGGCCGTCGCCCGGGTCAACACGGGCTCCGTCTACGAGCCCGCGAAGAAGGTGGGCCTCGCCGACCTCACCGCCACCGTCATGCGGACGGGCGGGGCCGGCGACCGGTCGCCCGAGCAGGTGAACCGCATCCTCGAGGGGCTCGGCGCGGACGTGAGCACGTCCATGGACGACACCCACGCCACGGTGAGCATGAACACGCTCTCGGACAGCGTGGACAAGGTGCTCGACATCTACGCGGACGTGCTGACGTCCCCGTCCTTCGCGAAAGAGAAGGTCCAGCTCGCCAAGAGCCGGAAGAAGTCGGAGATCTCCCGCCGCAACGACAAGCCCCAGCAGATCGCGCTCCGCGAGTTCGGGAAGGTGATCTACGGCGAGAACAGCCCCTACGCCCGCCACGCGGAGTATTACACGGTGGACCGCGTCGGCCGGAAGGACATGGTGAAGTTCCACGAGCAGTACTTCCACCCCAACAACACGCTTCTCGCGGTCTGGGGCGACTTCGACAAGAAGACCATGCTCCGGAAGATCCGCGACACCTTCGGTGGATGGGAGCGGGCGAAGGACTTCCAGCCCCCGTCGCCGCCGCCGGTCGAGGCGAAGCGGGGCTCCTCGGTCCACCTCATCGAGAAGACGGACGTGAGCCAGAGCACGGTCCTGATCGGCCACCCGGGGGAGATCCGCCGCGACCACGAGGCCTACCCCGCGGTCCAGGTGATGAACCAGGTGCTCAGCGCCGCGTTCACCGGCCGGTTGTACAACCGCGTGCGGGTGGAGAAGGGGCTCGCTTACTCCGTCTTCGGCCGGTACACCGCCCCTTATTACCGGACGGGTCTCT
>CAZQQP010000156.1:4085-10538 GCA_964595475.1 uncultured Planctomycetaceae bacterium
CGCGGGCGTGTTCACCAAGAGCTCGAGCACGGTGAAAGCGACACGGGCGGTGCTCCGCGAGGTGCGCCGGATGCGGGAAGTCCCGCCGTCCAAGGAGGAGCTGTCTCTCGCGAAGGACGCCTACCTCAATACGTTCGTCTTCAAGAACGACGAGCGGGGCGAGGTGCTCCGCCGGCGGATGACCTACGCGGCTTACGGCTACCCGGCGGACTTTCTCCAGAAGGTGAAGGCCGGGGTGGAGCAAGTGAGCGCGAAGGGCGTCCACCGGGTGGCGAAAAAGTTCCTCCACCCCGACAAGACACGCATCCTCGTGGTGGGCAATCCCAAGGCGTTCAGCGAGTCGCTGTCCACCTTCGGGAAGGTGCGACGCATCGACATCAGCATCCCGACGAAGCCGCCCGACAAGCAGAAGGAGGACGAGGAGGCGACCGCCGAGGCCCGCGCACGCGGACGGAAGCTTCTTGCGAAGGCACGCGACGCCCTCGGCGGGAAGGCGTTCGAGAAGATCGAGGCGATCCGGAAGAAGACGGACCAGACCCTCCACACCTCGCAGGGCAAGATCGAGGTAAAGGCGAGCGCCCTGATCGTGCCCCCGGACAAGCTTCGGGCGGAGCAGACCGTCCACGGCGGGACGAGGACCCTGGTTCTCAACGGAGAGCGTGCCGTGGGCAAGAGCCCGCGGGGGACGAAGCCGCTTCCCAAGAGCCGGCGGAAGCGGCTGAGGGCCCAGCTCTGGCGGGACCTGGCGTATCTCTTCGCCCGTCTCGACGCCGAGGGGCTCCAGGCGGTGGACAAGGGCACCCGCACCGTCGACGGCGAGAAGCTTCGGGCGGTCCGCGTGACGCCGCCCGAGGGCAAGCCGTTCACCCTGCTGCTCTCGCCGGAGACACACCGACCGCGGCGGGTGGCGTACAAGGGACGCAACTTCCGGAATGCGCCCGTGGACAGCGTGGACGTCTTCAAAAAGTACAAAAAGGTCGACGGCGTCCGCCTTCCCGCCAAGACGACCACGTATCACGACGGGGAGAAGGCGGTCGAGGCGGTGAGACGCGTCGTCAAGATCAACCCGGACTACGACCCGAAGGCGTTCCGCATCCAGAAAGCCGCAAGCTCCGACCCGAAGTGAGCGCGCCCGTCGGAACGCCCGACGGTCGGCTCGCGGCCTCGGGTGGCCCCATCGCCGGACCGCGGGTCTCGACGCAAGACGAGACGCGAGAGGAGGACGAGCCTTGATCCGACGCCCGCACACCCTTCTGGCTGTCGCCATCTTCGCCGCCGGCACGCTCTCCACGGCCGCCGCGGCGGGCCCGGACATCCGCGTGGAGCGCTCCGACGCGAAGGGCCGCCTCCGCGTGCTCATCGACGGCCAGGAAGCTTTCGTCTACCGCTACGGACCCAAGGTGGACCTTGTCCACTACTACCCCGTGCGGAGCCCGAGCGGTCGGTCGATGACGGTGCAGCACCCCGAGCGCTTTCCCCACCACCGCTCCTTCTGGTTCGCGGACGAAGTGAAGCTCGGCGACGGACGCAAGGTCAACTTCTACAACGCCTACTACACGAAGGCGAAGGACAACGACGCCCGGACCCTCTACCGCGACCACATCCGCCACGTCCGGTTCCGGACGATCGAGACGCGCTCGGGCACCGACCACGCCCGGGCGCGGATCGTCTCCGACCTCCTCTGGGAGATGGACCACGACAAGGCCGTCCTCGACGAGGAGCGGCGGCTCCGGGTGATCGCCCTCGGCGACGGTGAGTATCTGATGGACATCACCTTCACCGTGACCGCCGCGTACGGGCCCGTGACCTTCACGAGCGACTGGGTGCACTACGCGTGGCCCTATATCCGGATGAACGAGCGCTTCAACGTGAACAGCGGCAACGGCAAGATCGTCAACTCGGCCGGCGGGGTAAACAAGGCGGGGACCAACGGCAAGGAGGCGAAGTGGGTGGACTACTCGGCGACCGTCGAAGGAACCACGGACGGGCTCGCCATCTTCAGCCACCCTGACAACCCGCAGCCCCACCGCTGGCTCACCCGCGACTACGGATGCTTCGGGCCCCGTCGCGTCCGGAAGCACAGCGGCGAGCGGTTCACGCTGGAGAAGGGGGACTCCCTCACCCGGCGGGTGGGCGTCCTCGTCCATCAAGGCGACGTGAAGGGCGGCCGGGTGGCCGAGCGGTACAAGGCGTACGCGGCCGGCGAGCTCGGCGGCTCGTAGCGCCCGGCAAGCCCCCGCTCATCCGTGACGTCCCTCGATCGCCGCGAGGAGCACTCCCATGGCGAGACCGAGCCGTCGGTCGAGGCGACGCTCCGTATCCGACGTGAAGTCGGCGGTGATCTTCATGACGAAGGGATTGAAGTTCTGCTTGTACGACGCGACGGGGCGGCCGTCCATCTCCACGTGGTAGCTCTGCGGCAGGAACAGGGCGAGGATCTCGATGAAGCGTCGAATGATCGCCAGCGCCGGGCTCTCCTCGCGGACCACGCCGATCTCCGCCTCGCTCGCGTCGGTGAGGACCCACTCGTCGCGGAGCATGGACTTGAAGCCGCGTCGCTTGAGGCCGCCCACGCGCTCGCCCGTCGTCGCGTCCGTCACATCGTAGGCGGCGGAGAAGTCGACCACTTCGCGAGCGCTGATGGTCAGCACCTCCTTCTCCATCTCCGCACCGGTGTACAGCCGGATGTCCTCCCTCAGGCGGAAGGCCTTCTGATGGGAGTAGAACAGGAGCATGCCCTCCGCGTCGTAGATGTGAAAGCCGGCGCCGAAGAGCTTCAGGATCTGTCGGCGGATGAGATACGTCTCGTTGTCGAAGAGGTCGGCCATGCGTCGCTCCGGATCTCGCTGCCGGGGTCCTCGCTTGCCCGTTCGCCCGGTGGTGTCGGCGGTGCCGGCCTTACCTCGGCGGGGGGTCACCGCCTCGGCGACGACCCTTCCCTCGTGAGCACAGCGGCCCAGTCTCGCGTCGGTCGCTCGGGCGGCACGCCCAGCGGGCGCACCGCCCCACCTTCCACAGTGGAGACGCTCCCCTCGACCAGCTCGCCGCCCCGACGGGGATCGTACCAGCGGAGGCGATACTCCCCTTTCGGCAGCTCCACGCGGGCCCCCTTCGCCACGGGGAGGTAGAGCGCGTAGACCTCGCCTCGCTTGGCGAGGCAATGGCCTCGCCCGCCCCGGAGCGGCGCGTCACGCGGCACCATCTCGGTGAACGACAGGTGCTCGCGGAAGAAGCGGACCGCGTGGCGCGTCTGGTCCCAGAGGGCGTCGCGGCTTCGCCAGTCCTCACAGCTCAGGTCGTCGTGGGGATGGTCGTAGCCGAAATACCACGCCACGCCGGAGCCGCCCGCCATCAGGTGGGGCCAGAGAACCCGTCGCCGCGCCGCGGCGTGGGCCGGGGCCACCGTGTCCGGCTTCGCCCCGGTCTTCGCCGTGCCGGGCTCGTCGATGCAAACGAACCACGGGCGGCCGGCCGCGGCGGAGCGATCGAGCCAGCGGCGGGTGATCGCGTACGCGCCGCCCATGGAGTCGAGCTGGAGCGAAGGTCCGTCGAAGGCCGTGAAGCCGAGCAGCGGCTCGTACACCTTTTCGTGCTGGTCCGGATAGGTATGACAGACGATGGGGTGGTCGTAGGGATCGAGCGCTCGGATCTCCCTCGCGAAGGCCTTCCGTTGGGCGGGGGTGTTTGTGTTCTCCTCACCCAGGTTCCACGTCACGCCGAGGTGGTGGGCGAAGCGGGCCACCATCTCGCGGTAGTAGAGCTTTCGGTGACGGCCGAGGTCGCCGCCGTCGAGGAGCTGGTCGTTCTCCGTTTCCTGCGTGACCAGATGGAGCTGAAGCCCCCGTCGGTCCATGTGGGAGAAGACGATTTCCCACTGGGCGAGCTTCGAGCAGTCGAACCGCTCATACCCGGTGGGCTCCCGCCAGGGCCAGACGTCCTTTCCGTCACCCCCGACGTTCATCGTCAGCATGTAGATGCTGTTCACCTCCTCGGACGCGAGGTAGTTGACGGCGCCGACGATCCCCTTGCCCCGGCCCTTTCCCCACGTGGGATCTCCCTCTCGCCAGTCGGAGACGTGAGGGGCGTAGCGGTGAAGCGTCCCCGTGAAGCTCTCTCCCTTTCGCTCGTCGAGGGCCTCGGCTCGCCGGGTGTTGTCGAAGCCGGCGTAGGCGAGGAAGTTCTCGGGGCTGCCGGCGCCCGCCTTGAGGAAGGCCTCGCCGGTGCCCGCGAACCGCAGATATCGGCCCTCGGCGGGGCGGAGCATCCCAGGGCCCCGGAACCCCGGCGCGGAGGGCTCCGCCGGGGCCACCTCGACCCGGCCCCGCCAAGGCGACCGGACCCGGCGGCCGGCGTCCCTTGTCTCCGAAATCGCCACGTCCTCGCCCTTCCGCAGTGTCGCCCGGTAGGTCCATTCCCCCGGGCGATCCGGAACGAAATACGCCCGCCACTTCGCCCCGCGGCTCGCGCCGGTTTCCCCCGCGCTCCCGTCCGCGGCGTAGAAGCCGGGGACGACGTATCGCACCTCCTCGTGGGCGAAGACCACGGTCAGCCGATAGTCGGTGAAGGGATTGGGCTCGCCCTCCTCCGCCGCGGAGGGCCCCTCCACGGTGAGGCCGATCCGGTGCCAGACCCTTCGCTCCCCGCTCACCGTGGCGGCGGAGGCGACCCCACCGACCAGGAAGAAGCCGACGACAATGACGGAGCAGCGGATGCGCACGGAAAGCCCCTAGCTCGCCTCACTTTCGGTAGCGGGCCGTCCCCTCATACCACTTGTGCCAACGCCGCTTCAGCCGGCGGACCCGCTCGGGATATCGGTGGGCGAGGTCTTGCGTCTCCGTCCGATCGGTGGCCAGCCGATACAGCTCCCAGCCGCCTCCTCCCTGCTCGACCAGCTTCCACCCCTCCTGGTAGATCGCGCGGCCCTTCCGCCACTTCCAGAATAGCGGCCCCTCCCGGCTCGCCGACTCGCCCTCAAGGACGGGAAGGAGCGACTCGCCCTGCATCGGTACGACCGCGTCGCCCTTGTATCGCTCGGGATACTCGGCGTCGGTGATGTCCACGAGGGTGGGCATGATGTCGATGAAGTGGCAGAAGTAATCCGTAGTCGTCCCCGGCTCGACCACGCCCGGCCAGTGGACGATGAAGGGCGTGCAGACCCCCCCCTCGTAGGAGTCGTTCTTGTAGCGGCGGAACGGGGTGTTGGCGACGTTCGCCCAGTCCTCCTTCAGCGACGCCCACCGCGTCATGGAGCCGATGTTCCCCTCGCCGATCCGGACCACCTCCGCGGAGGCCCCGTTGTCCGAGGCGAACATGATCAGCGTGTTCTCCAGGGCGTCCCGCTGCTTAAGCCAGTCGAGGAGGCGGCCGACGTTCCGGTCCAGCCGGTCGATCATCGCGGCATAGACCGCCATCCGCCGGGCCTGATCCCGCTTCTCCTCCTCGCTGAGCGCCGCCCACTCGCGATGCGTGGCCTCCGACAGCGGGTAGCGCTCCGGGTCGAGCAGGCCCGATTCCACCTGGCGGCGGTACCGTGCCTTGCGGATCGCCGCGTACCCCTCGTCGTATTTCCCCTTGTACTCGGCGATGTCCTTCGGCCACGCCTGGAGGGGGTCGTGGGGTGCCTGGTACGCGAGGTACAAGCAGAACGGCTTCTCCTCGTCTTCGTACCGCTCCAGCAGCTCCAGCGCCCAGTCGGTCCACGTGTCGGTGCCGTAGTAGCCTTTCTTCGGGGTGAAGGGCGCTTTCACCTTGTCGTCGAAGACGAAGGTCCGCGGATACGCCCAGTCCTTCTGGGCCGGCTCGCCGGGGTCGAACGGACGCTTCTCCCCGGGGTTGAAGTAGTTCGCCGCGCCGTCGCGAAGGCCGCGGTAGTGGTCGAAGCCCCACTTGTAGGGATTGTCCGTCCCGTGGTGCTTACCCACGAAGAGCGTGCGATAGCCCGCCCGGCGGAGGACCTCGCCGAAGAAGACGGAGCTCTCGAAGTGGCCCGGGTCGTCGTGCATGTTCGCCTGCTGGGCGTAGACGCCCGTGAGCAGACACGCCCGCGACGGGAAGCACTTGCTGGTGTTGTGCATCCGGGTGAACCGCATGCCGCCGTCGGCGAGCTTCTGCAGGTTGGGCGTGTCGATCTCGGAGCCGTAGGGGCTGATGTCCGAGTAGCCGAGATCGTCGGCGAGGATGAAGACGATGTTGGGTCGCTTCCCCTCGCTGTCCGACGCCTCGGCCACCGCCGCGACACCCACGGCGGCCAGCAACCACGCGACGCGCTTGCACTCGCTCATCGAGGCACCTCGTCTTCCGAACCCTCTCGCGAGCCGACCCTCCGCCTGTCGAGCCGTCGCGGCGTCGGCCGCGACGCCGCGATGCTAAGGATGCGGAAAAGAATAAGTTGAGCCTACACGCCAAAGCGAGGAGCGGAAAGCCTCCTTGCTTTGGCGTGGGCCTCGAACCATT
>CAZQQP010000157.1:0-10443 GCA_964595475.1 uncultured Planctomycetaceae bacterium
TCTCGTGCTCACGGCAGCGGAAGGACCTCCAGGTCGACGGCGTCGGCGTCCTCGCCGCCGACCGGAGCCTTCGGCCGCTCACGAAGGATCAGCGCGTGGTCGGAGTCGAGCCGGGCCATCTGCATTACCCCGTGGTACGCCTCGATGAGCTGGATGCGGTCGGTCTGCGGCTCGTGGTCGCTGTTCAGGCGGCGGACCGCGTCCTTGTTGACCTTCTTGTTTCCCCCTAGAAGGGACCGCTCCAAGCAACAGGCCCAGTACGGACTCGGGCCGAAGGGACGGCGGTCGTGGTGGAAGCGATAGGTGTTCGTCAGGATGTAATGGGTGCCGTCCTTTTCGTAGCGGATGAGGTCCTGCGGCCGGTTGCCCGATCCCAGCTCGATCTTGGTCCGACCCTCCACCTTGGCGCCCGGCTGGATCGAGCCGATGGGATACTTGACGACGGGCGTACAGGTGTAGGCGCCGACGACGTACTGCTGTCCCTGTTCCTCGTACGGCATGAGGACGTGCATCGGTGCCTTCGTCTCCCACCGGCCGTGGGAGACGTGGTAGGTCTTCGCGGAGTAGAGATAGCCGGCCTGGTCGTGCTTGATCCGCCCCGGCGTGGCGAAGATCTTGGAGGCGAACTTCTCGTTGGCGCGGCCCGCGGCGAGGAGCCGCTTCCCCGCCCACGCCACGTCCGTGATCTTGCTGATCTTCGTGTCCTCTTCGGGGAGGGGCACCCGCGCGTACTCGAGGTCCTTCAGCGGAAAGGCGTCGATCCGCCCCTTCCCGTCCACGCGGACGATCAGCTCCCGCTTCTCGTTGTGCTTCCGGACGGCGAGATACGCCCGGCCGGAGATCGGGTGGACCGCGAGGTCCAGTAGGTCCACCCCGTCCGGCTCCGTTCCGAGACGGGAGGCGACCTTCCGGTTGATCGCGTCGATTCCTCCGCCGTCCGAAAAGGAAGCGGCCTCCTTCTTCGCGGACGTCCGCACCGCGACCACCTGCGACGCCTTCCCGTCCCCGATGAGAAGAACGCCGCCGGGAGCGAAGCGGATCACCTGGATGGAAGCGACCGGAGGATCGCCCTCGGTCGCCTTCGCGATGACGCGGTCGGCCGACTCTTCCGGGGCCGCGCGAACCGACCCGGCGACCAGCGCCAGGAGAAGCCCGGCGACGACGAGAGACCCGTGAGCGAAGCGACTTGAGGACATGGCTGACTCCTCTATGAAGTCCGTGTCGAGGCGACAAGGATGCTGACCGATGATCGCCGCCGCGTCAACGGCGGGGACCGGCCGTCTGTGGGCCAGGCACTCGGGCCGAGCGCCTCTTATCGCCTTTACGACCGAGGAGATCGCCTTCCAGGTCGCCGCGTCGGATGGCGCGGACAAGGGTGTCTGCGTCGCTTGACCGTGAGCCGTTCGCCGAGACGGCATAGCGCGAGGAGCACTTCCAGGTGGAATAGGGGGGGCGATGCCACCGCCGACAGTGCCGACGCGGCGACCGATGGGCCCAAAAAACGGAGTACAATCAGCCGCTGTCGGTGCGGGACCGGGAAGGCGGTGCAGTGGAGGACATTCCTATGGACGACTCGGAGGCGCAGAGCTGGGCGATCGGGTGCCATCTCGCGGGTCTGGCGGGTTACGTGGTGCCGCTCGGGAACGTGCTCGGACCGTTGGTTGTCTGGCTCCTGAAGAAACACGAGCATGAACGCGTCGACCAGCACGGGAAAGAAGCCCTCAACTTTCAGATCTCGGTGCTGATCTATGGAGCCGTCTCCTTCCTGCTGATCTTCGCCTTCATCGGTCTCCCCTTGCTTTTCGCCGTGGTCCTCTTCCAACTGGTGTGCGTCCTCGTCGCGGCCGTCAAGACATCGAACGGCGAGTTTTTCCGATATCCGCTGACGATCCGGCTCGTCGGCTAGTTCATCGTCGCGCCGGACGGCGACGACGCCGGGAACCCGCGAATGCGTCAAGGGGCCGGTTCTTCCCGATCGCCCGAGTGGGCCCGTCGCGCGGATCGGCGCTTCTCCCGCTTCCCTCGCTCCGGCAGGGTCGGCTCCTTTATCACGGGAGAGCCACGGGTCGGGCGTGACTCGCCTTGCACGGCCATTCGCTCAGGCGACGTCGCCCTCGTTCAAGCATCGGCCGTCCGTCTCATCGGCGCCACGGCGGGAGCCACCTTCTTGGCGCCGATGAATAGGCTCGACTTCTTCTTGGTCGCCTGCTCATCCGGGGGACACCACGCTACCGGCCGCCCGGGACGAGAAGCGCCTCGGGTGCTTCGGCGAGCAACGGCGGGACGCCCTCGAGGCGGAGGTCGACGTCCTCGAAAATGCCGCCCTTCTTCGGGTCTTGAAGGACGACGGACCACGCGGCGCCGCGGTGGGGCGTCGGCACCGAGATCTCGAGACGCACGGTTCGCTTTGACTCGCCGGCGGCCACCTTCCGGCCCTCCGGGTCGAGGACCTTCGCCGCGGCCCGCTCGCCGCTCCCCTCGGGCGCTCGCGCGACCACGGTGAATCCCGACGTCCCGGTCGGCACGTGGAAGTAGAGCCGTCGGGCGAACTGACAGATCGAGATCGCCCGCGGCCGATCCGGATAGCCCGGCGGGGCCATCACCCAGTGCGCCGCGTCGACCCGCACCGACGCGGCGTTCCGCCGGCTGTGGGTGATGAGCTGGTAGATGCCGTCCTTCTTCGGGGTGAACGCCGCTCGGACGGTCTCCCCGAGCTTCAGCCGGCCTTTCTTCACCGTCGTGCCGTCGGGGCCGTGGACCGCGTAGGCGGGCACGTCCCGATAGTCGCCGAGACGATGGCCGCGCATTCGGAGGCGGACCGGCTCGCCGTCCCGGCCGCGGATGTAGTACGCGCCCGAGCCCCGGAGCCGGGTTCCCGGCTTCTCCAGCGCCGCGTCCGTCCACGACGCTCCGTCGGCGTCGAGGGCACGCAGCGAAGGGCTCGACGCGGGACGGGCGACGCGGTCGACCGTTTGTCGAGGCTCCTTCCAAGCATCGAGATCGCCCGCCTCGATGCGGTCGTTCGCCCACGCGAACCACTTCATGTACGCCTCGTGGTCCTCGGGACCGGGGGTGAAATAGGGCACGCGATCCTGCCACGCCGGCTGGGTCGGCCCTTCGTAGAAGACCCAGTAGCCGTCGGCGACCTGGGTCTGCATGAGCGCGTTCTTCCCGGAGAACTCCGGGTCGGCGCCCTCCACCTTCGGGTCGATGCCGCCGATGTAGGCGTGAGGGAAGTCTCGCGCCGCCGCGGCCCGCATGTGCCGGCGAAGGACGCGGCGGTTCGCCTCGAGGGCGAGGTCGTGGGGGACGGCACCGCGGCGGCCGTAGCCGGAGTGGCCCGCGAGGATGAGCGGCGCCCGCTCCGTCGCCCACTCGCGGTGGATCGCCTGCTTGATGAAGGGCGTGGGGTTGTCCGCGGGATAGACGCAGAAGCGGAACGCGGGGTTGATCCGGTCCACCTTTTTCCGCAGCCGACGGCACCGCTTCCGCCAGCGGCTCACCTGGAAGGTGGCGAACGCCTCGTGGAGACCCTGTTCCTTGAGCCAGCGGCGGCGGGCGGCAGGCTCCAGCGATGGTGGGTCGATGCCCTTCGCCTCCGCGAAGCGCTGCAGGGTCCGTCGGTCGTAAGACAGCGAGTAGGCATTGCCGCCCTTGGGCTGGGCGTAGATCTCGTAGTCGAGGAAGACGCCCATCACGGAGTCGACGCGGGTGCTCAGCCTCGCATACGCCGTGATGCGACGGGTGAGCCAGTCCCACAGCCGATCCGAGGTCGGGCTGCAGATCGGCGTGACCCGCCCGTCGGCCCAGACCATCTCCGGCCCGCCGTCCGAGGCGAGCGTGCCCCGCATCCACGGCATGAAGGCGATGCCGTGGTCGTCGGCCCAGGTGGCGCACCGCTCGAGGAAGTCTAGGTCCGACGCGCCCCGCCGGGGGACGACCACGTTGAAGCCCGCCGCCGCGATCTCCCCGACCTGCGCTTCGGTGAGGGGCTTGTCCTCGTTGAGGTGCATGAACGTCTTGTCGACGAGGATGCGGAGCTTTTCCGGTTTCTCTTCGTCTCCTACAGCGGGCGAAAACAGCGCGAGCGTCGCGGCCGTCACGACCGGAAGGAGGACGCCCGTGGATCCAGGGGAATGTCCAACCATCGATTTTCTCCCTCGGTCGGGATCAAAGCTTCTGTCTTCGCCACGGCCGGAAGGCTGGCCGATCTTTCTGGGTTCACCGTCGCTCCCTTTCGGACGCATGATCCATCCGTTAGATTTTCAAGCAAACGATTCGGCTTCCAGCAAAGGGTCTCGACAATGGAAAAACGGGCACCGAGCCGGCGTGGCTTCGTGACGGCCGCCGCGAGCGCCGTCATCGCCGGGCCGCACATCCTGACCACCCGGAAGGCACGCGGGGCGCGGCCGGGGGACAACGGGTGGGTATCCCTGTTCGACGGCAAGTCCCTCGACGGCTGGCACAAGAACCCCGGGCGGATCGGCCACGGAACCGGCGGCCGATGGACCGTCGAGGACGGCGTCCTCGCCGGCGAGCAGGACCCGCCCGGCTCCGGCAACGGCGGTCTGCTCATGACCGATCGCAAGCTCGGCGACTTCGAGCTCCGCATCGACATGAAGCCCGACTGGGGGCCGTGCTCCGGGGTCTTCTTCCGGTGCACGGAGGAGGGCTCCGCGTGGCAGATGTACGTCGACTACCACGACGGCGGCAACGTCGGCCACCTTCGCGGGGAGACGCCCGATGCCTTCGCGATGAAGCCCTTCCGCATCTTCGGCAAGCCGGACCGCGACGAGCTCGTCGGGTTCGAGACCCGCCCGGACCCCCGGGCGAAGAAGTGGCCCGACGGCGTCTACACCCACCTCTGCGAGCCCTGGCAATGGGTCGACGCGTGGCGTCTGGACGACTGGAACACCGCCCACATCCGTTGCACGGGCAAATTCCCCCGGATCACCGTCTGGATCAACGGGGTGAAGGTCGGCGCCTTCGACGGCCGCCGGTCCACCCATCCCGGCTATGACAAGGAGCGCGTCTACAACACCCTCGGCCGCCGCGGCTCCGTGGCGCTCCAGGTCCACGGGGGAAGCGGCTGGCCGAAGGGAGCGCGGGTCTACTGGAAGAACATCCTCGCCCGCCCGCTCTGAGCGGGTGGGGAGGTCGCTGCGAGGGGGGCATCGGCGACGTCCGGTTCGTGGGTGAGCAAGAGTCCGCGTCGGTTCTTCACGATCGTCTCGAAGCGGTAGGCACAAGGGTCTTCAGGTGCACACGAAGGTCCGCCCGCCGACGAGCTCCGCCACGTCGCGGCAGGCGTCGGCCCCGATGTCACACACGTGCTGGAACAGCCACTCCGAGCCCTCCTTCGTGCGACCGATGGGCCGCCGCGGCGATGCCCGCCGACCATCCGGTTGGCTCCGTCGGAGAACCGACGGAGCCGCGGCCGTTGGACGACGCGGACCCCCTCGCCGACGTCCTCGATCCCCACCGACCACCGCACTCCGAATGGTGATCCGATAGGGACCACGGGGCCGTAGCTGTGCCAGCTCGTCCCGTGGCCGTCGGAGACCAGCCGCTTGGACGGAGCGTTTCGTTCCTCCGAAAAAATCCTTATCTTCGTGTTCCTCTGCCGACGCGTCGATGCGAGCAGGAGACGCGGATGCGAGCCCATTGCTTCCACGCGCTGTTCCCGGCGGCCGCCCTTGCAGCCGGCCTCGCGGCCGGCTTCCCCGCGAAGGCTGCCGAGGTGGAGCAGCCGAACATCGTCGTCATCTTCACGGACGACATCGGCTACGGAGACCTCGGGGCCTTCGGCCATCCGAGCATCCGCACGCCCCACCTCGACCGCACGGCCGAAGAGGGGCAGAAGTGGACCAACTTCAACGCGGCGGCGAGCGTCTGCACCCCCAGCCGCGCGGCGCTGCTGACGGGCCGCCTTCCGATCCGTAGCGGCCTCGCCGGCCACCCGCGTGTTTTCTTCGAATGGTCCGCGGGCGGACTCCCCGACAGAGAGGTCCCCATCGCGGAGGCGCTCAAGCAGGTCGGCTACGCGACGACGTGCGTCGGCAAATGGCACCTCGGTCATCTGAGCCCCTATCTCCCCACCCACAACGGCTTCGATTCCTACTACGGCATCCCCTATTCCAACGACATGCGGGTGGACCCCGACATGCCCGTCGCCGACGACCATCCGAAGGTCATCGAGGAGATCGAGGAGCTCGCCGAGAGCCACCGGAGCACCGTCGAGCCCGTCGAGAACCAGTGGACAAGCGCCAGTAGGGAAGAGCGGCTCGCCCGGCCGCGATCCGGCCCCACGATCGGAACTCGCCTTAGAAGGACTCTCTCGTCATGAACCGACGATCCGTGGATCGCCCCGCCATGCACCGGCACGGTGCGGTCGTTGCCTCGCTGCTCCTCGCTGGCCTGTGGGCGTCGGCAGCGGGCGCCCAGGAGACCGACCCACGGCCCAACATCGTGATCTGCGTCGCGGACGACCAGGGATATCGCGACGTGGGCTACATGGGCCACCCGCACGTCCGGACCCCGGTGCTGGACGAGATGGCCGCCCGCGGCGTCCGGTTCGACCGCTTCTACGCCGCCGCCCCCGTCTGCACCCCGACGCGGGGGAGCCTGCTGACGGGTCGCCACCCCAATCGCTTCGGCGCGTTCAAGTGGGGCCACACCATCCGACCCCAGGAGCGGACCCTCGCCGAGGCGTTGAAGGCGGCGGGCTACCGCACGGGCCACTTCGGCAAGTGGCACCTCGGCCCGATGGTCGCGGGCGAGCCCGCAAGCCCCGGAAGCAGCGGGTTCGACGAGTGGGTCTCCGCATTCAACTTCTACAACAACGACCCCTGGCTCAGCGACAACGGGACGGTTCGGCGGTTCGAGGGCGAAAGCTCCATGGTCACGATGGAGCGGGCTCTCGCCTTCGTCGAGGAGGCCGCGAAGGACGAGGCGCCCTTCCTGGCCGTGGTGGCCTTCGGCAATCCCCACTCCCCCCACCGGCCGACCGAGCCGCTGCGGAAGCTCTACCCCGATCTCCCGGAGGGTCAGGCCAACTACCTTGCGGAGATCACCGGCATCGACCGGGCGATGGGCGCGTTGCGGGACCGGCTCCGCGCCCTCGACATCGAAAGAGAGACGCTGATCTGGTACCTCAGCGACAACGGCGGCCAAACGCCCGAGGCGAACAACGGGGACCTCCGCGGAGACAAGGGGTCCCTCTGGGAGGGCGGTCTCCGGGTGCCCGCCGTGGTCGAGTGGCCCGGCCATCTGGAGCCGCGAACCACCAAGGCCCGCGCCAACAGCTCGGACGTCTACCCGACGCTCCTCGAGATCGCGGGCGTCGACCCGGCGGACCAGCCGACGCCGCTCGACGGCGAGAGCCTGCTACCGGTTCTCGTCGGCGACCGCGACCACCGGAAGCAACCGATGGGGTTCTGGAGCTATCCCCGACGGGGCCGGCCGACGCCGAACCACAAGCTCATGCCCGAGCTGTATAAGGAGCAGCAGGCCGGCGAGGAGCCCACGGTCCGCTACAAGCTGATCCACACCCCGGAGGAGGACTACCCCGACGCCGAGCGGCGTCGGGGGCCCGCCGCTTGGATCGACGGCGACTGGAAGCTGCACCGGCGGTCGGGCGGCTACGAGCTGTACAACCTCGCCGACGATCCCCGAGAGCAAAAGAACGTGATCGACGCCCATCCGGACCGGGCGGCCCGCATGAAGCAAGCCCTCGAGACGTGGCAAGAGTCGGTCGCGAGGAGCCTGAAGGGGGCGGACTACTAGCGGTGGGACGGAGGTGGGGATCCGTTCGGACGAGGCGACGTCAGATAAGTAGGCGGAAAAGAATAAGTTGAGCCTATTCATCGGTGCCAAGGCGGAAGTCGCCTTGGCACCGATGAGACGGCGACGCCGATGCTCGAGCAAGCGCAACGTCCGCAAATGCCGGGAGCTGTGGCCGGCGGGGCATCGCAAATGGTTCGAGGCCCACGCCAAAGCAAGGAGGCTTCCCGCTCCTCGCTTTGGCGTATAGGCTCAACTTATTCTTTTCCGCCTCCTTACGGGAGCGCGGAATCGGCTGCGGTTCGGGAGAGATTCCCAGCGGATCTCGATGAAAGGATCCCGATGCCAATGAAAAAAGGGCCGGCGTTCGCGTTCGTCCTCGCCGCGACGCTGGCGACCTCGCTCGCGTTTGGCGGCGACCACGGGGCATCCAGTGCCCACTCCCAGCACACGGGCGATCCGCCGGGGCTCGGCCAACCCAAGCGGGTCGACGTGTGGGCGGCGAAGCAGATTCTCCTCGGCGAGCCCGAGAGGGCCGAGGAGTATCTCCGCAAGGTGGTGAAAGCCAAGCCCGAACGGGCCCAGCCACGCTTCGTTCTCGCGGCGTCGCTCGCCCACCAAGGCGAGATGGCGCAGGCCGACCGCCAGCTGCGGACCGCCCTGGAGCGGGGCCTCCCGCCGGGTCAGCCGGTGGCCGGCCCGCCGGAGCTGACCGAGCCGTTGAAGGAGACCGAGGCGTACCGGCGCGCTCGGCGGGCAGTGGAGAAGGCCCGCGGAGGCCTGACCCAGGGCCCGCGACTCGGCGCGGTCTCCGACCGGACCGTTCGTCTCTGGGTGCGCGCGGCGGAGGCCGGGACGCCCGTCCGGGTCGCTTACGCCGAAGCGACGGGGGAGACGAAGCCACGCCTCTCCGAACGGGCCGTCGCCTCGCGGGAGGACGACCGGACCGCGGTCGTGAAGCTCCGCGGCCTCCGGCCGGACACCCGCTATCGCTACCGCGTCGTGGTGGGTGAGGAGACGCCGAACGCCGGCGAGGTCCTCGACGGTCGGAAGGAGGGGCATTTTCACTTCCGGACCTTCCCCGAGCGGGGCGAGCCCGCCGACTTCCGGATCGCGTTCGGCGGCGGGGCCGGCTTCACGCCGCCCAACGAGCGGGTGTGGGAGACGATCCAGGCCGCGGAGCCGCGGTGCATGCTCATGCTCGGGGACAACGTCTACAGCGACGACCCGAAGAGCCCGGCGATCCAGCGCTACTGCTACTACCGTCGGCAGTCGGAGCCCCGCTTCCGACGCCTCGGCCAAACGGTCCCGCTCTTCGCCATCTGGGACGACCACGATTTTTCCAACAACGACTCCTGGGGCGGGCCGAAGCCGCACAAGCCCGCATGGAAGCCCGCCGTCTGGGACGTGTTCCGGGAGAACTGGGCCAACCCCGGCTACGGCGGGGGCGAGGACCGGCCGGGCTGCTGGTATCGCTTCTCCATCGGCGACGTGGCCTTCTTCATGCTCGACACCCGCTACTACCGGACATCGCCACGCCTGCCCCCGGAGGAGCGGTCGATGCTCGGCGAGGCCCAGAAGGCCTGGCTCAAGAAGGGCGTGGCGGAGTCGGAGGCGACATTCAAGGTGTTGGTCTCGTCGGTGCCGTGGGATTACCGGACGAAGGGCGACAGCCCCGATACATGGAACGGATACAAGCACGAGCGGCGCGAGCTCTTTACCTTTCTGCGTGATGAGCGGATCGAGGGGGTGGTCCTCATGAGCGCGGACCGTCACCGGTCCGACGCCTGGCGGATTGATGAATCGGCGGGCAAGCCCGACGGCCTCTACGACCTCTACGAGGTCAACTCGTCGCGACTGACCAACGCCCACGTCCACGGCGAGAAGGACGCGGCGATCTTCTCCTACAACGACACCCAGTCCTTCGGCCTCGTCCGGTTCAACACCCGCGCCGACGATCCTCGATGGACGTACAAGGTCCGAACCATCGATGGAGATACGCCGCACACCCTGACCGTCCGTCTGAGTGACCTGACGTTCGACGCAGACGGTGGATGACGTCCCGGACACACCGGATCGCTTTTGCGATTGGAGCCGTTGGATGAAGCGACACCCCACGCGTCGCCCGGCCGCGGTGTACCTGGGCGCGCTTCTGGGAAGCCCCGCCCGCGGCGCGGGGAAGACTCCGGCGGATACGGACCCGATCGTCTCCACCGCGTTCGTCTCGGTGCGCGGCGCGCACGGGTTTCGCGTGCCGAGCCTCGCGTGGGCCAACGGAGGCGCCGTCATCGCGCTCGCCCACCGCACCACCGACGGCCCGCACGCCGGCGCCACGACCCTCGTCGCGAGGCGGAGCACGGACGGCGGCCGAAGCCGGGAGCCGCTTCGGGAGCTCGCCCACGGCGACGCCCGCGACGAGCTCCAAGCGGGCGCCGCCCTCGTCGACCGGACCGATGGCGACGTGTTGCTGTTCGCATCCCCGAGGCAAGAGCCGGCGAACCACATCCGGCGGAGCGAGGACGACGGGTGGGATGCGCGTGGGCATGACGGTCGCGGCAGAGAAGCGCGTCGCCGGCCTGGGCTCCGGTAAGGAGGCGGAAAAGGATTAGTTGAGCCTATTCATCGGTGCCAAGGCGGAAGCCTGCTTCCGCCTTGGCACCG
>CAZQQP010000158.1:0-3166 GCA_964595475.1 uncultured Planctomycetaceae bacterium
CTTCCGCCTTGGCACCGATGAATAGGCTCAACTTATTCTTTTCCGCCTACTTAACAACTGCAACGCACTGTCAGGAAGTCCTCGCGGCCCGTCGGCGGCCCCGCTTGCCCGAACCGGCGCCCAGCACCGAGGCGAGGCCCTTGGCCCCCGTCGTGTTCAGCACGTCCTTCTTCTCCACCCAGCCCCGCCGGGCGGTCTGCACGCCGAAGGGAGCGAGGTCCATGTCGGCGGGCTGGTGGGCGTCCGTGCAGATGGTGAGGCGAGCGCCGGCGTCGCGGGCACGGCGGGCGAGCGTGTCGGGCAGGTCGAGCCGCGGCGGCTGGGCGTTGACCTCCGCGGCCACGCCCTTCTCCCGACACGCCTCGAAGACGCGGTCCCCGTCGAACTGGAGCGGGTCGCGCTTTCCGACCATGCGTGTGGTCGGGTGGCCGAGACAGTGCACCACGCCGCTGTGGACCGCGGCGAGGAGGCGGTCGGTCATCTGCTTCTCCGAGAGGTTGAAGTGGTAGTGGCAGCTCGCGACCACCCAGTCCAGGTCGGCGAGGACCTTCTCGTCGAGGTCCAGCGTGCCGTCGCGGTGGATGTCCACCTCGATGCCCGCGAGCAGCCAGAGGTCGTCGTACTGCTCGTTGATCTCCCGGATGCGGTCCGCGTGGCGGCGGAGACGCTCCTCGTCGAGGCCGTTGGCCATCGCCACCGCCTTGGAGTGGTCCGTGATCGCGAGGTAGGCGTAGCCGCGGGCGCGGGCGGCCTCGGCCATGCCCTCGATGCTCGCCCCGCCGTCGGACTCCGTGGTGTGGGCGTGGAGCTCACCACGCAGGTCGCCGTCCTCGACGAGGCGGGGCAGTGTTCCCGCGTCCGCCGCCTCCACCTCGCCGCGGTCCTCGCGGAGCTCCGGCGCCATCCACTGCAAGCCCAGCTTGTTGTGGACGGAGGCCTCCGTCTTGCCCGCGAGCTGCTTCCGCCCCTCGAACAGCCCATACTCGTTGAGCTTCCACCCGCGATCCTGGGCGATGCCCCGCAGCCGGATGTTGTGGGCCTGCGAGCCCGTGAAGTAGCACAGCGCCGCGCCGAAGGTCTTCTCCTCGAAGAAGCGAAAGTCGACCTGCAGACCGCCTTTCATCCGGACGCTGACCTTCTCGCTGCCCCGGCCGATCACTTCCTCGATGTCCTCGTGGGTGAGGATCTCCTCCGCGGCCGCCTCGCGGTCGGTCGCGAGGACGAGCAGGTCGAGGTCGCCCACGGTCTCCTTGCCCCGGCGATAGCTGCCGGCGGCCTCCCACCGGCGGACGGACCGGATGGCCTCGAGGCGGCGGCCAATCGACGCCACGCGGTCCGCCGCCTGCTTCAGGAGGATGCGTCCCGAGGCGGAGGCGAGCGTGCGGAGGCCCTTGAGGATGTTCTCCTCCGTCTTCGCCCCCATGCCCGGCAGCTCGCGGACCCGGTGCTCCTCGCACGCCTCCTTCAGCTCCGTGAGGTTCTTCACGCCGAGGGACTGGTGGATCTGCATCGCCTTCCGGGCGCCGAGCTGAGGCACCTCCATCAGCGCCGTCAGCTCCGGCGGCACCTGCTGCTTGAGGTCCTCGAGACGCTGGCAGCGGCCGGTCTGCACGATCTCCTGGATCTTGCTCGCCGTGTTCTTCCCGACGTTGGGCAGGCTGCTGAGGTCCTTCCCCTCGCGGACGAGATCCTCCAGCCGCTGGGGCAGGTCCCGGATGCTTCGGGAGGCGTTGTGGTAGGACCGCACGCGAAAGGCGTTCTCCCCGACGAGCTCGAGGAGATCGCCGATCTCGTCGAGCATGTCCGCGATCTGACCGTTCTCGATGGCCATGGGCGTCCTCCGTCCGACGACGGAGATTCCTACTCCGCACCCCAAGGCCCGTCCACCACCCCGGTTTCGCCGGCCGCGGGAGCGAGCTAAACTCACGGGCGAGGGGAGCGATCGATGGGACAGCGCCGAAAGCGGTTCTATCTCGACGTCCGGAGCAACGGCGGTCGCGAGCGCCTTCCGGTGGACGCGTCCGAATCGATCACGGTCGGCCGCCACCCGCAGAACCGGTTGGCTCTCGAGGACGATCGGGTGAGCCGTTACCACTGCGTGGTCGAGCACGCGGAGGACGGCCTTCGTCTGGTGGACCTCGGCTCCCGCAACGGCACCCAAGTCAACGGAGAGAACACCTCCACCACGCGGCTGCGGCCCGGTGACGTCATCGCCGTCGGAAAGACCCGCTTGACGGTGCTCTCTCCCCGCAGCCGCGACCGAAAGAGCGGCACGGACCGGTCCGCGACGCCGAGGGCCGCGGGGGCCCCCACTTCCACGAGCGAGGAAGCCCCCGACGAACAGGAGGGGGAGATGGAGGACGCGACCCCCGAGCCGCCGACTCGGTCGCCCGGCCGTCCCGACCCGTCGGCGCGTGGCCGCGAGGCGGTCTCCTCGCTGCAAGCCGCGGCGGAGCACGTCGCGGCGCTCGCCCGGCGGGTGGGCACGCATGGCTTCTCCGAGCGGGATCTCACCCTGATCGACAGCACGGGGGCGGCGACACAGGGGGGCGAGGAGGAAAGCGCGGGCGCCGGGCGGCTTCTCAGACAGCTCCTCGTCCTGTGCATCGAGACGCGGGCGACGGACGTCCACGTGGAGCCGAAGGGGCAGACCTACGAGGTGCGCCTCCGCGTGGACGGCATGATGGTGGACACGGCCCACCTCGACAACGCCGTGGCGAGCCGGCTACTCGGCGTGGTCAAGGTGCTCGGCCACATCGACATCGCCCAGCGCCACGTCGTCCAAGAGGGCCACTTCTCGCTGGCGGCACCGGACCGCACCGTGGACTACCGAATCAGCTTCACCCCGTCGATGCACGGCCAGAAGCTGGTCCTCCGCGTCCTCGACCTCGTCAACGCCCCCAAGCACCTCAAGGACCTGAAGCTGCCGAGCTGGATGCAGGAGACCATCCAGCGGACGGACCGACAGGACTCGGGCATGATCCTCTGCTGCGGGCCGACGGGATCGGGGAAGACCACCACGCTCTACGCCGTCATCCGCGACATCGACGTCCGCCAGCGAAACGTCATCACCATCGAGGACCCCGTCGAGTACGAGATCGAGGGGGTGACCCAGATTCCGACCAACCCCCACCAGGGCAATACCTTCTCCACGCTGCTGCGGTCC
>CAZQQP010000158.1:3176-10419 GCA_964595475.1 uncultured Planctomycetaceae bacterium
CAGGACCCCGACGTCCTGCTGGTGGGGGAGATCCGCGACGCCGAGACCGCCCAGATCGCCATGCAGGCGGCGGCGACCGGCCATCTCGTCCTCTCCACGGTCCACGCCCAGGACGTCATCCGGACCGTGTTCCGGCTCATCGACCTGGGCGTGGAGCCGTATCTGCTCGCGTCGGCGCTCAACCTCGTGGTCGCTCAGCGGCTGGTCCGCGAGCTGTGTCCCCACTGCAAGGTCGCGGTGAGGCCCAAGCCGCAGCAGCTGATGCGGCTGGGCAAGCAGGGCGAGGGGCTCCGACAGATCCACGTGCCCGGCGGGTGTCCCCAGTGTCTCCAAACGGGCTACCTCGGCCGGCGCTCGCTGTTCGAGCTCCTCGACGTCACGGAGGACTTCCGCGACGTCATCCTGAACCGGCCGAGCCTGCAGGAGCTTCGGCGGGCGATCGGGCCCAACCTCTTCCACAGCCTCCAGGACTCCGGCCTGCGTCTCGTGGCGGAGGGCGTGACGAGCCTGGAGGAAGTGGACCGCGTGGTTGGACAGTGACGCGAGACCGGACGCCTCGCGCCATGGGCCGCCCGCGGCGAGGGTGGCTCGCCGGAGGGTCGGCCCAGCTTGATGGGGACACGGCCGGCGGCTACGTTGTTTTTTCGATGCCTCGTCCCGCGGAGTGTCTTGGCGAGCGGCGAGGGGCCGAGGTGGACTCATCCGGAAGGCGGCGCCGACGTGGATCAGGTGAAGATCCGCTGCGAGCAGTGCGGGCAGAAGGTCGGTGTGCGGAACGCCCGCCGCAAGAAAAAGAGCCGCTGCCCCACGTGCGGCCACGTCAACCGGCTACGCTCCGAGCCGTCCGAGCCCGCTCAGATCCGCTTCGAGTGCGACCACTGCGGCGCCGCCCAGGCCGTGCCCGAGCTGCTCGCGGAGAAGCAAGTTCGCTGCGACCAATGCGGCGGCGTCAACAACGTGCCCGTACGGTCGCAGGGAGACACGAGCTTCCTCCACCTCATCAACGAGACGCCCGAGCCGGGCGGAAAGGAAGACAGCATGGCCCAGCCACAACGGAGAAAAAACCCCTTCGTGTTCAAGCTGAACGTGTGGCTGCCCATCCTCGTGCCCGTGGTGGTCCTCGTCGCCGGCGGCGCCGTCCTCGCAGTCTACGCGCCGAAGTGGTGGTCCGCTTCGGCCGCGGGAGAGACGAGGCCGGAAGAAAAGGCCCCCGAGGTCGCCTCCGCGAGCGCCGACGCCTCCGGCGGCGGGAAGACGGCGGCGACCTCCAACGGAACGAAGAGCTCGTCGGACGGCCGCGGGGAGACGCGTCGGCCGAACAGCGGCGACGCCCAGTCGGACAGGACCCACCAGACCGACGGATCGGACGCCGAGCCGGCCGCGGACGCGGCGGCGGCGGAGAGGGAGACCAAGCCCGGTCCGGACAGTGGGGCGGCGGAGCGCTCCGCCGAGCCACCTCCGCCCCCCGGAGGTCCGGCCGGACCGCCCGGTCCGGGCCCACAGCCAACGGCTTCGCCGAGCGGCCCCGGCGACGCGGCGTCGGGGAAGAAGGAGCTCTACGTCCGGGCGTCGGGCGACGACGGGAACAAGGGAACGTCCCCGGCGAAGGCGCTCGCCACCGTGGGAGCGGCGATCGAGGCGTGCGACGGACCCGGCCACACCATCTACGTCGGGCCGGGTGTCTACGACGTCGGCTCCGTCTCGCTGACGACCGCCGGCACGAAGGAGCAACCCAACCGTCTGGTGGGAGACCCCACCGGCGAGCACACCGGCGGGGAGGCGGGCGAGGTGGTCCTCGAGGGAAGCGAGGAGAAGAAAGCGCTTCTTTCGCTGCAGGGCGCCGACCACTGGACCATCACCGACCTCACCCTCCGCGGCTTCTCCACGTACGGCGTCTACGCCTACCGGTGCAACGGGCTTCGCGTGGCCGACTGCACCATCGTGTCGTCGGGCGGCACCGCCTTCTACGGCGTCTACGGCTACCAGAGCACGAACCTCGACGTGGAGCACAACCGCTTTCGGCGGACCCTCGAGGAGAAATACGCCTACCCGGTCTACGTCTACGCCTATCAGGTGGGCAAGGGGACCATTCGCGTCCGCCGGAACCGGATGAACCTCACCGGCGACGATTACCTCGGCTCACGCTTTGTTCCGTCCCAAGGAGGCGATCCGAAAAAGCCCTCGCCGAAGAAGCAGGGCGCCGGCGGGCGGAAGGGCTCGGGCGAGCAGAACAAGTCGTATCACTACGGCGTGTTCATCTACAGCTACCAGAGCGGCGAGCAACGCTGCGTGATCCAGAATAACGTGATCACGGACGCGTATGTGCCGGCATACGTCTACGCCTCGGTCACGCCGGTGGAGGCGACGATCACGTCGAACACCTTGGTCGGTGCCTCCTACCCCATCTATGTTTCGGCTTATCAAGCGCCCAAGACCCGCGTGACGCTCGCCAACAACATCATCAGCCGCTGCTACACCCTGCCGGTGGTCACGGAGAAAAAGGTGGCCCGCGTCGAGGTGGCGGGCCTCCTCCTCTCGGAAATCCAGAAGAAGAAGAAAATTCCTTCAAGCTGGAAAAGCGTGGCCAAGACGCCGCCGCTGTTCATCAAGCCGCAGGCAGGCGACTTCACGCCGGAAAGCGGGTCCAAGGCCGTCGACGGCGGGGCGTCGGTGGCGGTGCCCGACGGGGACATCGCGGGGGCCCCCCGCCCGGCCGACGGGAACGGCGACGGAAAGGCGGTGGCGGACATCGGCGCCGTCGAGGTCCAACCGGCGGACGACGGGGCGGGGAAAGGGAGCGGGGCGAGCGGTGGGTAGGAGGCCCCGGCTGGGCGCTCGGCTCTCCCGCGCGGAAACAACCCCATCGGAGCCACTGACAACCGTGACGGACCCAAGCAACCAGGCGGACGCGTTCGACCCGCCCGCGGCGACGGAGGCGTCGGCGAGGAAGTTCGACAGCGACCTCTACGAGATGCTCGCGGGCGGCGCGAAGACGCGGCTGTTCGAGGCCTTCCTCGATCTCCAGATCCCCCAGCTCCTCGGGGCGGAGGGGCGGCTGACGGCGGCGGACCTTTGCCGGCGGCTCTCCCTTCATCCCCACCGGGGGTGGAAGTTTCTCCACCTGCTCGGCATGCTCGGCTTGCTCGAGGAGGAAGGTGGCGGTCCAAGTGGCTGTTCGGCGAGGACGGAAGCCGCGTCTATTACTCGGCAGAGCTCGTCCGCTTCTGGCGGGCCGTGGCGGCGCTTCCCTTCCTCGACGTGCTCCGGGGGATGCCGCTGCCTCACGCCGTGGAGTGGCCGCCGCCCAGCCTCGAGGCCGCCGAGCACATGGAGACCTGGATGCGGGTCACCGCGGACGGGGCCCGCGAGGCGCTGGTCGCCTCGCAGGCGTTGGAGGGGGTCGACCACGTCCTCGACGTCGGCGGTGGCGACGGGACGATCCCCTGTCAACTGGCCGACGCTCATCCCGACTTGAAGACCACGATCTTCAACCTGCCAGCGTCCTCCTACCTCGCGCGGCGCACCATCGCCGAGCGCGGCTGCGGCGACCGCGTAAACGTGATCGAGGGGGACTTCAACAAGGACGAGCTGCCGGGCGGATATGACTGCCTTCTGTTCAGCCGCGTGCTCACCGACTGGTCCGCGGACGTCTGCCGAGCGCTGCTCGAGAAGGCGCGGCGGGCACTCCGGCCGGACGGCAAGCTGGTGATCTGCGAGGCCTTCGTCGAGGGCAACCGCGACTACGCGCTCGCCTGGGAGTTTCGCTACATCTTCTACGACACCTTCGGCCGGGCGCTGTTCAAGCCCCTTGCCACGTATCGCCGTCTGCTCCAAGAGACGGGCTTTCGCGTGGCCAAGGTGCACCCCATGACGGATCGGTCGTTCTACACCGTCGTGGAGGCGGTGCCCGACGAGCAGACGAGCGGGGCGGCGCCATGAGAGACCTGACGCGCCTCCAACAGCTTCTCATCAACGACAACGGCTTCGCGTTCGATCCCGCGACCGGTGAGACTTACCACATCAGCCGGTCCGGCCTCGACGTGATCCGCTGGCTGAAGGAGGGGAAGTCCGGGCGAGACGTGCTCGACCGGCTGGTCACGCGGTACGAGGTGGATGAGCCGACGGCCGCGCGGGATCTCGAGGGGTTCATGGCCACCCTTCGGTCCTACGGCCTCATCGAGCGGGACACGGAGGATGGCGACGGTCGCGGTGACAGGGCTGCACAGCGGTGAGAACCCGCAAGCGGGGTGTGGCACGGTGCGGTGTCTCCGTCGGTGGGATGCTGACGTGGAGATCGTCGGCCTCGTCTACGACGTGCTGGAGAGCGGGGTGTACGCGAGCCCGCGGCCCGACCGCGTCTTTCAGCTCCCTTACGTCTCGGCGGGGCGGGAGGCGATGGTCGGCCGACTCGCCGCCATCCACGAGCGGCTTTCCGTGGATGTCCTCCTCCCCACGCTCGACACGGAGATCCCGCTGTGGATCGAGGCGGAGGAAGCGCTCCGGACGCGGGGGATTCGGACGCTTCTCCCGTCGATGGAGGCGTACCGAGCGCGGCGCAAACAGGAGCTGCCCACGCTCGGCGCGGCGTGCGGCTGTCCGACGCCCGACAGCACCAGCGTGTGGGACGTCGCGGGAGCGACGGTGGCCGCGGAGCGGATCGGATATCCGGTGGTCCTCAAGGGGGCGATCGCGGGCGCCCGGGACGCGTTCACGCCGGAGCAGACCCGCGACGCGTTCCATCGGCTCGTGGAGCGCTGGGGGGCACCCGTGGTGGTTCAGAAGCGGATCGAGGGGACGGAATTCGACGTGGCGGCGGTGGGCGACGGGTGTGGGGGGATTCCCAGCGGGTGTTGCGACATTCGGAAGACGCTGCGGTCCGAGCTTGGCAAAGGGTTCGGCGGGCTCACCGTGCGAAATGCGCCGCTGGAGCGGCTGGCGGCTCGTGTGGTGGAGCACCTCGAATGGGCGGGTCCGCTGGAGCTGGAGTTCGTCGAGGACGGGGACAGCGGCCGCTTCTACCTCATCGAGGTCAACCCCCGCTTGCCGGCGTGGGTGGACTTCGCCGCGGCGTGCGGGAGGAATCTCCCCGCCATGGGGGTGGAGGCTCTCCTCCGCGGACAGTGGCCGTCGGCCGGAACGTGGGAGGCGGGGAAGGTCTTCCTCCGCCACAGCGTGGACCTCGTCTGCGACGTGGAGGACGTCGGGCAGTTGTCCTCGGCGGGGGAGATCGACTGGCGGAAGAACTCATGAGCGAGCGAAAGCCCTACATCCCGCCCACCATCGACAAGCACGTCATGGGGACGATGAACAAGTACGCCCACGGTGTCGCCGTGCCCGCGGCCCAAGACGTGCCCGAAGTATCCATGGAGAAGCTCGCGAGGACGTACGGCTCGCCGCTGTTCGTCTTCTTCGAGCAGACGCTGCGGAAGCGATTTCGTGACTTCTATCGCGCCTTCAGCACGCGGTATCCGAAGGTCGACGTGGCCTGGTCTTACAAGACCAACTATCTCAAGGCGATCTGCCAGGTGTTTCACGAGGAGGGGGCGCTCGCCGAGGTGGTCTCCGAGTTGGAGTATGAGAAGGCGCGGCGGCTCGGGATCGACGGGCGCCGCATCATCGTCAACGGGCCGTGCAAGGCCGAGCCCATGCTCCGGCGGTGCGTGGAGGACGGCGCCTGGATCCAGATCGACAACTTCGACGAGCTCATGCTCCTCGAGTCGGCCGTGGAGGAGCGGGAGAGCCCCGTGGACGTCGGTATCCGGCTGAACATGGTGACGGGCACGCACGTGCGGTGGAGCCGCTTCGGCTTCCACTACGAGACCGGCGACGCGGGGCGGGCGGTCGAGTGGATCGCCCGGTCGAGGAGTCTGCGGCTGGTGGGGCTCCACATGCACATCGGCACCTTCGTCCTCGACCTCGAGGCGTATCGGGAGGCGCTGCGGCGGCTGCTGGCGCTCGCACGGTGGGCGAGGGAGCGCCACGGCGTGTCGCTGCGATACGTGAACGCGGGCGGGGGCTTCGCCTCGTCCAACCAGCTGCGGTATCAGTACTTTCCGGAGCAGGGGCCGCCCACCTTCGACGCGTACGCCGAGGCGTTGTGCGAGGTGCTCCACGAGGGTCTGCCCGACGAGGAGTGGCCGCGGCTGGTCCTCGAGCCCGGGCGGGCGCTCGCCGACGACGCGGGCCACCTCTTGTGCACCGCGGTGGCCAACCGAAGCACGCCGGCGGGAGGCCGTGCCGTGGTCGTCGACGCGGGGGTGAACCTCGTTTACACGGCCCCGTGGTACCGCTTGGCCGTGCGGCCCGCCCGAGCGTCCGAGGAAGCGCCGCGAAGCACCGTGGTCTACGGGCCGCTGTGCATGAACATCGACGTGCTCCGGGAGGACGCGCCGCTGCCCACGCTCCGCCCCGGCGACCGGCTCATCGTCCATCCCGTCGGCGCGTACAACATCCCGCAGTCCATGCAGTTCATTACGTACCGCCCCGCCGTGGTGCTGGTGGGGGAGAACGGCGAAGCGGAGCTGATTCGGGCGCGCGAGCGGATCGAGGACATCGAGGCCGTCGAGCGCATGCCCGACCGCCTCGGTCCCGCCTGATCCGCCGTCGAGCTCCCGGAGACCGACGCCCATGCGATCGGCCACCGCGGTCGTCTACTTCTCACAGAAGCGATGGATGGGCGCGGTCTTCCTCCTCGCCACGCTGCTGCTTCCCGCCGCCGGAAGCTGGCGGGCCGTGGATCTGCTGCCGGGGGCCATCGGGCTGCTCGGCCTGCTGATCGCGATGGGCGGAGCGGTCGGCCTCGGGTTGGATCGCGAGGGCGTGCGCACCGGCGGCTATCTGTTCAACTCGCTGCTGACCTCGCTGCTCGTCGGCTACCTCGTGAGCAGCGGACGGCTCGCGCCGGGGAGCGGCACGCTCGTGGTGGGGATCTTCTCGCTGCTGGCGCTGTTCGCGACCGTCGCGGTGGCGGGCGTGCTCTACACCGGCTTCGGCTTGCCGTCGACCCGTCTGCCCGTCGCCGCCGTGGTGCTGGTCGTGTTCCTCTTCGCTCACGAGGTTGGGAGCACGGAGTGGGCGCCGTGGGGAACCCACGCGAGCGGCCTCGCCCCGCACGCGGTGGAAGGGTACTTCCGGGCCGTGGGCGCCGTGCTGTTTTTCCCCTATCCCCTGATCGGCGTGGGCGTGGTCGCGTGCTGGCTGTTGGAATCGCGCCTCGTGGTTCTGTTCAGCGTCGTCGGCTACG
>CAZQQP010000159.1:0-2139 GCA_964595475.1 uncultured Planctomycetaceae bacterium
CCGAGGGAACGGAGTGTGTCGAGCTGCTGTCGGGTCTCCACACCCTGGGCCGTGGTCTCGAAGCCGACACGCCGCCCGAGCTCCGTGAGCGTGGAGGTCACCGTCGCGTGCTCCCCGTGCGGCTCGCACGCCACCGGGAAGCTGTCCCCGACCTTGGCCTCGTCGATGTCGAGCTGCTCGAGCCCGCGGATCGAGCTCGCGTCCGCGCCGAGGCCGGAGACGCTGACGCCCGCCCCGAGCCCCTTCACCGCGGCGACCCCCTGACGCGCTTCCGCCGGGGAGCGGGTCAGGATGGTGGCGTTGATCTCGAAGCGGAGCAGGCCGACGGGGGCGCCCCGCGTCTCCTGGAGCAGCTTCTCCACGAAGACCGCCCAGTCGCGGCCCAAGGAGGGGGCCGCGAGATTGACGGCGACCCGCGGCGTCCGCTCGCCGAGCACGTCGATCCAATGCCGGGCCTGGCGGGCGACCATCTCGAAGACGCAGCGGTCGATCTCGCGGTTCAGTCCGCTGTTCTGGGCCGCCCCCAGGAAAGTGGCGGGGGGAAGCTCGCCCCACTCGGGATGGTCCCACCGGACCAGCGCCTCGACGCCCACAAGCCGCCCGTCGGAAAGGGCAAAGATCGGCTGATACCAGAGCTTGAACTGGTCCTTGTCGATGGCCTCGAGAAGTTGGGCCCGGAGATCCCCCCGGGCCACGGCCTGACCAAGCACCGACGGGTCGAACAGCTTGGTTCCGCCGCCCCCCTCCGCCTTCGCCTGATACATGGCGAGATCCGCGTCCCGGAGGATGTCCTCGGGGCGGTTGTCCCCCGCGCCCGCCAGCCGGATGCCGCTGCTCGCGTCCACGTCGAAGCCCGTGTCGCCCACCAGGATCGGATCGCTGAGCGCCTCCCGGATGCGGTCGCTGAGCGCCGCGAGGTTCTCCGGCCGGGGAGGGTCCTCCACGAGGATCGCGAACTCGTCGCCGCCGAACCGGGACAGCGTGTCCTCGGTCCGGACGCACTCGCGGAGGCGGGAGGCGACCTCCACCAGCAGCGCGTCGCCCAGCCCGTGGCCGTGGGTGTCGTTCACGCGCTTGAAGCCGTCGAGGTCGATGAAGAGGACCGCGAAGCCGAACGCTCGGCCCTGGCGACGGTCGCGGGCGAGACACTGCTGGAGGCGATGGAGGAAGAGCTTCCGGTTGGGCAGGCCGGTGAGGCTGTCGTGCATGGCGGCGTGGGCGAGCTCCTCTTCGGCCCGCTTTCGGGCGGTGATATCCCGCATGGACAGCAGATGGGCCTGCTGGCCGTGCCAGTCGGTCTCCGCGGCGCTGATCTCCACCACGCGGGAAGCCCCTTCTTTCTCGTCCCTGATATCCAGCTCCGACCGCTCGCCCGGCGGCAAGCGAGTGGGAAAGGGCTCGTCGACGAAGTTGCCGTCGGGCCGTCCGAGCAGACGCCTCGCGGCGGGGTTGATGTGCAGGACGGTCGTATCGGTCGCGACCACCGCGATCCCGTCGTCCGTCTTCTCCACGATGCTGTGGAAGCTCGCCTCGCTCCGGCGGAGGGAAGCCTCGATCCGCCGGCGGTCCGTGATGTCGACGAGGAGCCCCACCGTGCCGACCAGCCGCTTCTCCGCGTCGAACAGCGGCTCCACGTGGGCGCTGTAGAACCGCTCCTGCCATTCCAGCTCGAAGCCCGTGGCCGTGCCGCGGAGCGCCTCGCGATGGGCGTGCGCCACCTCGCTTCCCTCCTCTCCCTTTCCGAAGTAGCTGCCGAGGTCCTCGCCCGCCAGCTCGTCGGCTTGAAGGCCGAGCGCCCGCAGCCCCGACCCGCGAACCGTGGTGAACCGAAGCGAGCGATCCGTGGTCCAGACCACCGCCGGTGTGCTATCCAGGACCATCTCCAGCCGCCGCTCCGTCTCCCGCTGAGACTCCCCGGCCACCTTTCCGTCGATCATGGACGCGGCGTGCTGGGCGACGTATTCCAGGAGCTTCGCGTCCGCCTCCCCATAAGCGAACCCCGGCTCCCGGCACTGCACCAATAAGACGCCGAAGGGGGTTCGCCCGCGCACCAGCGCGGCTCCGAGGCGGTCCGACACCTCGCGGCCCGAGCCCTCGGCGGAGCCGGTCGGCTGCGTGGCGGAAAGACGACGGGGGTAG
>CAZQQP010000159.1:2149-10292 GCA_964595475.1 uncultured Planctomycetaceae bacterium
GAGTCAAGCACCTCCTCCACCATGTCCCCCGGCTCGCTGAGCTCCCCGCTCGTCCCGGTGGGGTAGAGCACGCGATCCTTCTCGGAGTCGCTCCGGAGGATCGCGTACATCTCATCCGCCCGGAGCTCGCTTTTCAGCTCCTCGTGGATCAGCCCGCAGAAGCGCCCCACGTCCGGCTCCGTGACGGCCCACCGCGCGATGCGGTAGAGCATGGCCTGGGTCCGCTCGGCGCGCTCGCGCACCCGGACCTGTTCTCGGAGCCTCACGTGAGTTCCGCCGAGCTCCTGCTTCCGCTCCTGGAGCTGCTGCTGAAGGATCACGGGCTGCCGCAGCGAGTACCAGGTGAGCGATCCCGCCAGAAAGCCGAGGAGAAGCGGGGTCGCCAGGAGGGCGTAGAAGATGATGGCGGTCTCGGGATTGTCTTTGGAAATCGCGATCCGCCACTTGTCGTTGGCCACCGGAAACTGGTAGTAGAAAGGGTCCTGGAGCGGCGCCCTCGCGGACCTCGCCAGGAGCTGCGGCGGCTCGTTCTCTCGCAGACGCGCCAGCTCGTAGCGGTAGCCCAACCCGCTCATGGCGTCGAGCCGGGCCGCCTCCAGCAGGGCCGAGACGCGGACAACGACCGCGGCCCTCGTTCGCGGACCTCCATCGGCGCCGGAGCGAACCTCGCACCAGACCAACAGCGCCTGCGTGCCGTCGGAGAGGCGGGTGGGTCCCTTCAGGACGACCGACCGCCCCGGGCTCGACGGGCGATTCCGCCGGAGGATCGGCGTCTCCAGAGCATCGGGGGGATGGATCCGGAGGTCACCCTTCTCGGGAACCAGGGCCGTCGCCATGACCGAGCGGTGGGACTGGACGAGATCGCCGCTGACGACGCGAAAGCGCTTCTCCTGGCCCGCTCCCCAGGCGTATGCGGCGAGCGTCTCCGCCGAGGAGACCGCGTGGCGAACCTCCCGCTCGATGGCCATCGCCTGCGTGGTCGCGGCCTCGACCATCGACTTTTCCTCGCGGGCCGCATACTTGGACAGCTGCGAATGGACCGAGAACATCCCGATGGCGCTGAGGACCACGCAGACGACGGCGGCGACCACGGCGGCACGGACACGGCTCATTGTCGACTCCTGGAGCGCTCCCCCGCTCATCACGCGGCCGAGCCCGACCCCCGCCGCGTGCATATTCTAACGCTTTGCGGAGGGCGGTGGAGCGAGGTGGCCTCGTCGCCGGGACGGCCGGCGGAACACCTCCCGAAGAAGGTCGCGCGGCACGACGCCCGGGCGATCGACACGAGAGGGAACACCGGATGGACCAGCGTGTGGATCGTTTGATGCGGAACATGGAGGCGGGCGCGGCCTCGGACCTCCACATCGCCGAGGGCCTTCCGCCGCAGTATCGCGTCCACGGCGAGCTTCAGCCGGTCGACGGCGAGCCGCTGTCCGGCGAGGCCACCGAGGCGATGATCGGCTCGCTCCTCAGCGACGAGCAGCGGCGGACCCTCGAGGCGGACCGCGAGCTCGACACGTCGCTGGGCATCCCCGAGGTGGGCCGCTTCCGGATCAACGTCTTTTTCCAGCGGGACATGATGTCCGCGGCGATCCGGAAGCTTCCGTACCGCATTCCGGAGTTCGCGGACCTCGGTTTCAAGAGCTCCATCATGGAGTCGCTGTGCCAGCGCACGCAGGGCATGATCCTCGCCACCGGCGCCACGGGCAGCGGCAAGTCGACCACGTTGGCGTCGATGATCGACTACGTCAATCAGAACTACCCTCGTCACATCATCTCCGTGGAGGACCCGATCGAGTACGTCCACCACCACAAGCGGGCCATGATCCAGCAGCGCGAGGTGGGGCGGGACACCCACGGCTTCGCGGCGAGCCTCAAGTACGCCCTTCGACAGGACCCCGACGTGGTTCAGATCGGGGAGATGCGGGACGTGGACACCATCAGCGCCATGCTGACCATCGCCGAAACGGGCCACCTCGCCTTCTCCACGCTCCACACGAACAGCGCCGTGGCCACCATCAACCGGATCATCGACGTCTTCCCGCCGCAGCAGCAGGAGCAGGTCCGGGTCCAGCTCTCCTTCACGCTGGAGGCGGTCATCACGCAGCGCCTCCTTCCCCGACGGGACGGCGGGGGACGTGTTCTCGCCTACGAGCTGATGCTCGTGACGCCGCCCATCCGAAACCTCATCCGCGAGAACCAGGTCGACCAGATCTACTCCTACCTCCAGATGGGACGCGAGCGGGGCATGCAAACCTTCAACGACGCCTTGGCACGGCTTCTCCTGCAAAGAAAGATCAGCGAGGCCACGGCGCGGTCCTTCTCCAGCGACGAGAAGGAGCTCGACCAGATGCTCAAGTGATCCCAGCGAGGGAGCCTTTCCGATGAGCGTCGGGGGGCGTTCCGATTCAACGAGACGCGGAGATGATGCGCTGCTGAGCCGCGCCCGGGCGGTGATCAGCGAGCGCGTGGACGAGGCGTGCGTCGTGCTCGACGCCGCGGGCACGGTTCGCTGGTGGAACCGCGGCGCCGAGGATCTCTTCCGCGCCGCCGAGATGACGGTCGGCGTCCCCTACGGCAGTGTCTGGGAAGGGGCGGCGTCCGGCTGGTGGACTCAGATCCGGTCGGCCCTCGAGGAGGAGGGCTCGTGGACGGGCGTGCTGCGGCTGCCGGCGAAGGAGGGGGGTGAGGCGGCGCGGGTGCGGGTTCAGATCTTCCCGGTGGAGGACCACGGCCTCCAGGGTGCCGTGGCCTTGCACCGGATGGACGTTCCGGCGTTCGGGGCGCCCCGTCCCTTCGGCGAGCAGGCGGTCGAGCTGTACCGACAGCGGGGCCTCAGCGAGGAGGCCATCCAAGCGTGCCTCGCCGACCAGCGGAAGAAGCAGGAGGCAGGCGAGCCCGTCCCACCCCTCGGTCAGCTCCTCGCGGCCCGCGGCTACCTCGCCTCGGAAGAGATCGACGTGATCAGGCGCACCCAGGAGAAGGACCGGACCAGCCAGATGGTCGCGGAGCACGGGCGGCATCTGCTCGCCTCCTCGCGGGATCGCTTCGGCGACCTCGTCGGCGGGTCGCCGAAGATGCAGATCGTGTATCAGCTCGTCGAGCGCGTGGCGCCGAGCGACGTGAACGTCTTCATCCAGGGGAAGACGGGAACGGGCAAGGAGCTGGTCGCCCGGGCGGTGCACCGCCACAGCGACCGGGCCCACAAGCCCTTCATCCCCGTCAACATGGCCGGCCTCCAGCGGGAGCTCCTCTCCAGCGCCCTATTCGGCCACGTCAAGGGAGCGTTCACGGGCGCCGACCGGGCGCGGACCGGCGCTTTCGAGCAGGCGGACGGGGGGACCCTCTTCCTCGACGAGATCACGGAGCTGGACCTCGACCTGCAGGCGAAGCTGCTTCGCGTGGTCGACGACGGCGAGGTGCAACCGCTCGGCGCCCAGAACCCACGCCGCGTGAGCGTGCGGCTGATCTCCGCGACCAACCGCTCGCCCCAGGAGGCCATCCGCAACGGCGAGCTGCGGGAGGATCTCTACTACCGCCTGACGGTCGTGCCCATCGAGCTTCCCTCGCTTCGCGAGCGCAAGGACGACGTGGTTCGGCTCGCCGAGGACTTTCTCCAGCGGGCGGCCAAGCGCCACGGACGGGCCTTCCGAACCATCGCGCCGGAGGCCCGCGCGCGGCTCCAACAACACACCTGGCCCGGCAACGTTCGCGAGCTGCAGCACATCATCGAGCAGGTGGTGGTGGTCCACGACGGCCCGGAGCTGCGGGCGGACATGCTCCCCGAGACGATCGGTGCGGCGAGGACCGCGGAGCGGGCCGCGAGCTCGGGGGCGGCACGGGAGGATGCGGCCCCCAAGCGGCTCGAGGACGCCGAGCGACAGGCCATCGTCGAAGCGCTCAATCGGTGCAACCAAAGCGCCACGGATGCCGCGTCGGAGCTGGGGATCTCCGTGGCGACGCTGTACCGCCGGCTCAAGAAGCACGAGATCCCTCGTCCCTCCCAGGCGCGTCGCAAGTCGTGAGGGCCCGAGACGGGCCTGACGTCCACGGACAAACAGCCCTCGGAGGAGGCTCGTCCGCTCCAATCGGGAGCCGCGGGTGCTCTTCGGCGGACCGAGGGCCGTCGGCCGACCGCCCGCGTCACTTCGGTGGATCAGGCGCGCCGCCTCGAGCGAGACGTCACGCGGGCCGACCGCTGGCGCCCTTCTCAAATCCGGGTGCATCGTGACAATCGGCGAGCGACTTCTTTTGGTAAAGGCGCCCCATGCCGAAGCACGCATATCTCGCGGCGACGGTTCTCCTCCCTGCCGCCGCGCTCGCGGACGACGGCGTGACCACGGCGGCGGGCAAGCCCGCCGAGGGCTCCCTGGAGCCGTTCCTCGGCGAGCCGGAGTTTCGGACACAGCGGCTGTTCGACGGCGGACGCTATCCGAACGTGGTGGTCGCCACGGACGGAACAGTGATCGCCACGTGGGGCCACGACCGCTACCGCGTCCGGCGCAGCGAGGACGCGGGGAAGACTTGGGGAGAGCCCATTCCGGTGGCGCAGGGCATTCACGGCGGTGGCGTCCTCGTCGATGAGACGAGCGGAGACGTCCTCGCCTTCGTCCATCCGTCCCACCCGCCGCGGGACACCAGCACGGCGCCGCGGACCGTGTATCGAAGCAAGGACGCGGGCAAGACCTGGGAGGAGTCGGAGGCGGTCTTCCACGAGGACAGCAACGGCAACGTGCCGTCGCTGCACATGAGCGAGCACGGCATCACGCTGAGACACGGCGAGCACGCCGGACGCCTGCTCCGCCCCGCACGCGTGTTCAACCGCCCGAAGGGGTACAACACCGCCATCTACAGCGACGACGGAGGGCGAACGTGGCGGCCGAGCGAGCCCTTTCCCGAGAAAGGGACGGGCGAGGGAGCGGTCGCGGAGCTGTCCGACGGGCGGATCTACTACAACTCGCGGGTCCACTGGCCCGGGGCGGAGAAGCCTCGGCGGCGCCACGCCGCGGTCAGCGATGACGGGGGCGAGACGTGGAAGGACCGGCGGGTGGTCGAGGCGCTGCCCGACGGCCGACAGGATCGCGACTACGGGTGCATGGGCGGGCTGGTCCGCCTTCCCGTCCGGGGCAAGGACATCCTGATCTTCAGCAACCTGGACACATCCCGAAGCCAGCGGGAGCGGGTGACGGTCTGGGCGAGCTTCGACGGCGGGAAGACCTGGCCCGTGAAGCGGCTCGTCTTCGACGGGCCGAGCGCTTATTCCTCGCTGGCGGCGGGGCGGCCCGCGACGGCGAGCGAGGGGTGGATCTACCTCGAGTTCGAGGGTGGCGAGGAAAACAAGCACGCCGGCGGGCGGATCGCGCGGTTCAACCTGTCATGGCTGCTCGAAGGAGAACCGACGGGCAATGGCGAGCCGCCGGACCTCCACACCGAGGAGACGCAATAAAGCCAAGCTCCTCCACCGCTCGGAGACCGCCCCGGAGCGCCGAGCGACGGCCGGACCGAGAAGCGTTGGGAAAACGACGTCGGCCGCCGTGACCCGGCCGACGTCCCGCATCGCCGCGGACGAGACGTCTCCGACGTGGCCATTCGAGATGGGAACCCCGACGGTCGGCGGGACGCCCCGTAGTCGCGGCTTTGCGGTCGTGCGTGGTCACACTTCCGACCACTCGGCGGGAACCGGCACGGGATAGCGGCCGGCTTCGTCGTCGTGGACCGGTGCCTCGCTGTCGAAGCCCATCTCGTCGGCGTAGTCGGAGAAGCGGAAGTCGGAGGACCGGATCCCGTCCCATGTGATGGCCTCTCCGCTGTGGAAGGCCGCCCGTCCCATCTTGGCTGCGAAGTCGGCGTAGACGGCGCGGCGCACCTCGTTCTGCGGCCGATCCTTCCGGATGTTCTCCAGGAGGACGTTCCACTCGTATTGCCACGGGCTCGCTTTCTCCTCCGGAGCGCTCCACGCGACGGCGTCGGCGTCCACCCGGTGGCCCTCGTAGGTCCGGACCGTCCCCCGGTGGACCTTTCCGGAGAACTGGCCCGCCCGCTTCGTCCCGTGGAGATAGGTGGCGAACTCGTTGTGGCAGCCGTTGACCGACCGCCCGTCGACCGTCGCCCGAGCCCCGTCCGGGAAGGTGTACTCGACGGCGTACGTGTCGAGGTCCTGCCCGTGGTCGCGGCTGTTGACCACGCGGCCGCCCATCCCGTGGGCCGCGACGGGCCAGGCGTCCTTCAGCCAGCAGCACTCGTCGATCTGGTGGATGAGCCACTCGATGAAGAAGCCGGAGGAGGCCCAGAAGAAATGGGGGGCGTGGCGGATCTGCCACTCCAGCTCGTCCGCCTCCGCATTCCGGCGGCCGAGCCACCGGGCCCCGGAGAGGCGGTAGGCACGGATGAGAGGGATCTCCCCCAGCTCACCGCTGCGGACCTTCTCGATCATCGCCTGTCGGTTCGGGGAATGCCGGCACATCAGACCCGCGGCCACTTTCAGCCCCTTCTCCTCCGCGGCCTTCCCGGCGCGGAGCATCTGTTGGAGACCGCCCGGCGCCGGCGCGAAGGACTTCTCCATGAAGACGTTGACCCCCTTCTTCACGGCGTAGTCGAGGTGGGTGGGTCGGCAGTAGGCGTGGGTCGTCAGAAGCGCCACGTCGCCCGGCCGCAGGGTGTCGATCGCCTTTCGATACGCGTCGAACCCGAGGAACTTGCGATCCGCCGGGACGTCGACCTTGTCTCCGAAGCGGTCCCGGAGGGAGTCGTAGGAGAGGGCCTGCTTGTCCTCGAAAAGATCCGCCATCGCGTGGAGCTTGACCGGTCCGCCCGGCGCGGAGAGCGCGTTGGCGACCGCGCCGCTCCCGCGGTTCCCACAGCCGATCAGGGCGAGCCGAATCGTGTTGTCCTCGCCGGCGTGGGCGGTCGGGATGGCGGTCGCCGACGCGGCGAGCGTGCCGCTCCACTTGAGGAAGTCGCGGCGGGAGCTTTCCACGGGGCGTGAGCGGTCGGGGTGTCGTCGCATAGGGAGTCTCCAGTTGGGCCAACCGCGATTCTGACCGATCCCCGCCGCGTTGCATATCAGGCGGCCCACCATCGACGCATGGGAGCGGCCCGGAGGCGCGGCGGGGCCGGTCCCGGCCGAGGTCGGGACCCCCCTGGACGGGGTCGGTCGTTTTCCTACGATCGCGCCTTCCAATGGCCTTGTCCCCCGCCGCCATCCTGCACACCCTCGACCCCTTTGCGATCCGACTGTGGGACGGCATTGGGATTCGCTGGTACGGGTTGGCCTACGTCGCGGGCTTTCTGGTGGCCTACGGCCTGCTGCGGCTGATGACCCACCGGGGCCGGACCCAGCTCACCACGGAGCGTGTGGGGGACTTCGTCCTGGCGGTCGCCATCGGCACGATGCTCGGCGGGCGGATCGGCTACTGCGTCTTCTACAAGCCCGACCTCCTCACCGGCTTCGACAGCGCGTTTCCCTACTGGCAACTGCTCGCGATCCACAAGGGGGGCATGTCCAGCCACGGGGGGATGATCGGGGTGATCCTCGCTTGCATCTGGTTTGGGTGGAAGCATGGCCTCCGCCCGCTCCACCTGATCGACCTCTCCGCGGTGACTTGCACCATCGGCCTCTTCTTCGGCCGCATTGCGAACTTCATCAACGGTGAGCTGTACGGCCGGGAGGCGCCGTCGGACTTGCCGTGGGCGGTCAAGTTTCCTCAGGAGATCCGGAGGTGGCCAGCGGAGAAGGTGAGGGAGAAGCTCGGCGCCGCGATCGGCTCGGTCGAGATCGGGGGCCGCGGGTGGCAAGAACGGATTCTCACGGCGGTTCAGCGGGGCAATGCCGAAATCATGGAGAAACTCCGGCCCCTGCTAACCCCTCGCCACCCTTCCCAGCTTTACGAGGCCCTGCTCGAGGGCGTGGTGCTGTTCGTGGTGCTGGCGTGGATCTGGCGGCGGCCGCGAAAGCCCGGCGTGGTCGGGGGCTGGTTTCTCGTTCTCTACGGCGTGGTCCGGATCGTCGCGGAGCTCTACCGCCTGCCCGACGCCCACATCGGCTACGAGATGCTCGGGCTGACCCGCGGCCAGTGGCTCAGCGTCGCCATGGTGGCCATCGGCGGCGCGTGCCTCCCCTACTGGGCTCGTCGGCCGGCGCCGG
>CAZQQP010000160.1:0-10255 GCA_964595475.1 uncultured Planctomycetaceae bacterium
AGAAGCGCTTCTGGCTTCGCCCTGCTGCGGCCGCGGCGGGTCGGCGTCGGCCTGTCCCGACGGGACACAGCTCGGCATCGCCTGCTTCGACCTCCTTGCCAGCCGCGACCTCGCGAAGGGCTCGGGCCGACGAATCGCTTCTCACACACGTTCTTACGGACGCTCGGCCGCTTCGATGGAGAGGTTGCCGATCAGCGGGGCCATGGCCATGAGGTCGTTTTGGAGGTGACCCGCCTCGAGCTGCGAGGTCTTGAGGAGGATGTGCGTGGCGTCGAAGCTCGCCTGGGCCAGCGTCGCGTCGACGTCCACCCACCGTCCGTCGACCCACGCCTGCGTCCACATGTGATAGCCGAACACGTCGGACTCGCCGGCGAAGCGTCGGACGTAGATGAGCCCGCTGGCCACGCGGGCGGGAATGCCCTCCGCCTTGAGCATGGCGGCGAGCAGCACGGCGTGCTCGGTGCAATCGCCGGCGCCCGTCTTCGCCACCTCGGCCGCCGAGGCCAGCCCCACGCTCAGGTCCACCTCGCGCATGTGGCCGTGGACGAAGCGACGCATGGCTTGCACGCGAGCCGAAGGATCCTTGCCGACGCCTCGGACCGCCCGCTTCGCCAGCCGCTGCACGCGGGCGGACCGCCCGTCGATCATCGGTGTATGCCGGACCTCCGGCGGCTTCTCCCGCTGGAGCGTCCGCGGCTCGTCCAGGGCGACGGTCACCCGTGCGGTCTGCGGCCCGACCCGCTGCACCCGCTGCACGGCGGACTCCGGGAGGTCGGGCATCCGCCCCTCCTCGAGCGACAGGCGGTACGACGCCCGCCGAAGGCGACGGGGTCGGTCGATCTCGAAGTCGGGGTGGACGAGGGTCTGCGCGATCAGCTCCGGCGGGTCCACATCCGCCTTGGCAAGCGCCTTGTCGGTCGCGAGGAGGGCGAGCTCGAGCTCGCCCATCTTGGTGGTGGTCCGGAGGAGCTTGCCCTTTTCGTCCACGTACTCGATGGTCTCCGCGTCCGGGAGTGTGGACCGCGTGATCCGCCGCTTGGTGGCCTGGACCCGCCGCCCGTACAACCGGACCGTTTCCTTCCCTAGCATCTCGATAGTGATGCGATAGGGCCGCGGGCTCGCCCCCGGGGCGTACGTGCGATAGCTGATCTTCTTCTTGCCCGCCTCGAGCTGCTTCTCCACGTATCGCCCCGCCGCCGCGGGCGGAAGCCAGCCCTCGCCCTCCGCGAGCTCCACGGTGCGAACGGACCGCCGATCTCCGATCTCCTTCACGATCCGGACCGTGTTGTCGCCGAAGCGAACCTTTCTTCGCCGCACGCTCCCGGAGACCCGCCGGACGAAGGACGCCCGGAGCGGCTCGCCTTCGCGGGTCTCCACGAAGCGCCCCTCCACTTCGAGGGTCACGGGCGTCCCCGCCCGTCGGACGGTGATGTGCATCTTGTACCGCGTGCGAAGCTCCGTATCCGTCCGCTCGGCCCACTCGCGATACCACCCCGCGTGCCGGTCCTGCAGCCGCACCGCGTACCACCGGTTGAAGACGGTCTCCTCGCCCACCGCCGGTGCGGCGAGAAGCACGCAAGCGATCGCGATGGCGAGGATCCGCACGCCCATCACGCTCCCAATCGCTCGGGTCGGGCGTCGGCGAGGGCGGGAAATCCGCGGCGTGCCTCGGCCACCGCCTCGGCGTCCACCTCCGCGAAGAGGAGCGTCTCGTCCGAGCCGGCCTCCGCGACCGTCCGCCCCGCGGGGTCGATCACGCGGCTGTCGCCGTCGTATCGCTGGTTCGGATCGCCGCCGGCCCGATTGATCCCGACGACGTACGCCTGGTTCTCGATCGCCCGAGCGGACAGCAGGGTCCGCCAGTGGTCGTGTCTTGCTGCGGGAAAGTTGGCGATCACCACGAAAAGGCCGACGCCGCTGCGAACCGCCTTGCGACACACCTCGGGAAACCGCAGGTCGTAGCAGATGATCGGCGACACCGGCAGGTCCCCCCACTCGAACCAGACCACCCGCTCGCCCGCCTCGTACCACACGTCCTCGCCGGCCGGAGAGAAGGGATGGAGCTTGGCGTATCGGGCCACTTCCTCGCCGTGGGGACCCACGACGACCGCCTCGTTTCTCCCCCGTCCGTCGGCCGCCCGGTTGACCACGCCGCCGACGACGAAGGCCCGGTGCCGTGTCGCGAGCGAGCGGAGGATCCGCTCTCCGGGCCGGTCCGTGCCCTCGTCCGCCCGCTCCACACACATGGTGAAGCCGGCGGTGAACATCTCCGGGAGGACCACCAACGCCCCCGTCTCGATCGGCGCGGCGGAGAGCAGCTCCCAGGTTCGCCCGCAGTTCGTCGCAACGTCTTCCCAGGCGGTATCGAGTTGGACGCCGACCACTTGCATGGCCGCTAGAGCTGGGGTCCCCGCGGCTCACCGGTGACCGGGCCGGCCGCCTCGGGTCCGCCTTGCCCGGCCGTCTGCTGTGTGGCCTGCTTGGACAGCTCCAGATACTGCATCCGAAGCTCGTAGAGGACCTGGGAGAGCATCTGCGACTCTTCGTCCGTGAGATTGCCCTTGGTCTTCTCCTCCACCACGCCGAGCATGTCGGTGTGGTGCTTGGCGAGCTCCAGCGACACGGTTCGCTGACCCGTCTGGGGGTCGGGGATCGCCCCCATCGACAGCATCGCCTGGGTCGCGATCTGGCTGATCAGCGTCCGGAAGTCGGCAGGGGGGAGGTTGCTCTGACCGCCCTCGGGCTGCTGCTTGTCGTCCTCCTTGGCCTTTTGGGATAGCTGCTCTTTCTCGGCCCGGGCCTGGGCTTTCCAGTCCGTGTCCGCATGGACGCCGCCCTCGGAGCCGCTGTCCTGCTCGCGCTGTTCTTTCGCCAGCCGCTCCTTCTCGGCTCGCGCCTCCGTCTTCCAGTCCGTCTCGATGTGCAGGTCGGGCTGCTCGTTGGACTCGTTGCTCATCTCGTCGCTCCGCAATAGACTCGCGTTCAATCGTTGGCGGGAGTATAAAGCGACGCGCCGGGCGCGGCGAATCGTCGGACCGTTCCGTCACTGGGGAAACGAGCGTCGAACCCAACCGAGCCGGGGGTGGCCGTTCTCAGTCGGCCGCCCACAGACCCGGGTTTTGATGGATGAATCGCATGGCGATCCGCTTGTCGACCGTGCTCGCCGCCGCGCTCGCGGTCGTGGCGTGTAGCTCCTCGGAGGAGACCGGACCGCAGCCGGACGAGGTGCGGGTCCTGCCCCCGATCGAGGGCACGCAGGAAGAGCCGTCGGAGGAGAAAGCGTCCGACGGCTCCAAGTCCGAGGAAGACGCCGCGAAGAAGGACGCGTCCCCGTCCGACGGCGAGGAGCCGACCTCCGAGCCGTCTTCCCGCGATGCCCCGTCGGAGCGGTCCTCTCCGGACGCCTCGCCATCCTCCAACTCCGCGGCGCCGTCCTCGTCGGAGGGAGAGGTCACCATCGACGACGGCGGCACGGCCGATGGCGGAGCCGGCGGAAAGCAAAGCCAAGCGAGGAGCGCTCGGTCGACGGCGAAGGCCGCGTCCGCCTCCTCGCGGGGTGCTTCCGACCGGCCGCGGATGGTGGTGGACGCGATGGTGGGGCAGGTCAACGGAAAGCCCGTCTACGCCTCGTCCATCTTCGAGGAGATCGGCCGGGAGCAGCTCAACCGGCTCGGGAAGAGCCTCACGCGGGCGGAGTTCCGGAAGCGGGCGGCGCAGCTCATCCAGTCCACGCTCAAGGAAAAGGTGACCAACTCGCTCATGCTCGCGAAGGCGGAGAACAGCCTGACCGAGAAGGAGAAGAAGGGCCTCCGCCGCATCATGAAGAAGGAGCGGAAGAAGCTCCTCGCGAAGTACAAGGGCGTGGAGTCGTCGGCGGAGCGGCAGCTCCGAAAGGCCAAGGGCCACGGCCTCCAGAAAGCGATCGAGAATCGTCGCGACGAGCTTCTGGTCCAGAAGTATCTGCGGGAGGAGATCCAGCCGAAGATCAATGTCACGAACGCGGACGTCCGCCGCTACTACAGCGACCATTACGAGGAGTTCAACCCGCCCGCGAAGGTGGTCCTCCGCATGATCCTCGTCACGGACGAGAAGGCCGCCAAGCGGGTCGAGAAGGCGCTGAGCGAGGGGAAGCCGTTCAAGAAGGTCGCCAAGCAATACAGCCAGGTGAACCCTAAGGGCGGGGGGAAGATGGGTCCGTACAAGACGAAGCTCAGCGCCTTCTCCGAGCTCCGCTGGAGCGACCTCAACAAGGCGGTGCAGAGCCTCGAGGTAGGGGAGGTCTCCTCGCGTGTCTCCGTGGAGCTCGGCTACGCGTGGGTGAAGCTGATCCAGGTGAAGAAGGGTGAGTCGCAGCCGCTCGAGGCGGTCTACTTGGAGATCGAGAACAAGCTTCGCCAGCAACAGTTCAACCGGCTGAGCCAGCAGTACATGAGTCGGATGTTGAAGGAAGGAAACTTCACTCCGCTGAAGGAAATGGTCCGCTCGCTGCTCACAGTGGCGATGAACCGGTTCGCCAAGGCCGCGGAGACCGGGAGTGGGTCGACCGGCTCGGGCTCGGCCCAGCGGTAGGGCGGGCGCCCACCCCGGCGAGGGCCACCCCTCCAATGGTTCGAGGGCGGAGCGGCCCGCCCGGACCACGCCATGAACGACGGGCACCCGCCGAACGCGGCGCGACCGTCGCCCGAGACATCGGGCGGGCGCTTCGGCACGGAGCTGGCCCCCCTCGTCGTCACGGCGACGGGCGAGCGCCTCCACCGGCTTCGCTGGTTTCGGTCGGCATGGCAGCGGAGCGGCGCGGTCACCGGGCACGCCCGATACGTCTCGTCGGACCGGAACACCTGGGAAGCGGTGGTCAAGCTTCCCGTCCCCCCTAAGGAGCTCCGTTCGCTCCGCCTCCTCCAACGCCCCGCCGGCGATCCCGCCGAGGCGGTCCCTCGTCTCTTCGCGAGCGACGAGCGTCTCGACGGCCACGACCTCGCGTGGGTGGTCATGGAGAAGCTCGGCCACGGTCCGCTCGACGTCTCGTGGGAGGGCCGGGAGGTGGATCTCCTCGTCGACGCGGCCGCCCGCTTCCATGCCTCCGCCCGCCTCGCCATGCCCGACGCCGGGTCGTCCCACGAGGCGTGGCCCGCCGTGGTCCGCCGCGCCCGCCGAGCGGTCCAGGACCACGGCGTGCCCGAGGACCAGCGGTGGAACACGGCGTTGCGTGCGTTGCAGAAGCGGCTCTCCCACCTCCTCGCCCGGTGGGAGGCCCGCCCGCAGGAGCACCTCTGCCACGGCGATCTCCATTTCGGCAACGCCATGACCCGGTCGACCTCACCCATGGGCCCCGCGCTGCTCTTCGACCTCGGCGAGGTCCACCGCGGCCACTGGGTGGAAGACGCGGTCTACTTCGAGCACTTGTTCTGGAGCCGCCCGAACCGCCTCGCCCATCGCCCCGTGGTCAAGCGGATCGCGGAGCGGCTCAAGGCCTACGGCCTCCGCCTCGACCCGACCTGGCCGGAGCTCGCGGAGATCCGCCGGGCCCTGGTCGCCGCCGAAGCACCGAACTCGCCGATCGAGGGAGCGCCGCACCATCGGCGAGCGGCGCTCTCGGTCCTCGAAAGTTCCCTCGCCCGCCTCGGCGTCCGCTGATCCGTCCTCAGAAGGGGGTCCGCAGGTCCAACTGGGTGATCTCGGCGGGACAGCGGAAGCGGAGCGGAAACCAAGAGCCGATGCCCGAGCTGACGTGGAGGTGATGGGCGCCTCGTCGGTAGAGACCCTGTCGGTAGCGGTGGTTGAGGCTCCCCAGCGCCAGCGCCTTCCTCGCCCGTCGCCTCGACAGGAGCACCTGTCCGCCGTGGGTGTGGCCGGCGAAGGTGAGGTGGATCCCACACCGGCACGCGGCCTCGAAGGCGTGGGGGTGGTGGGCGAGGAGGATGCGAAGGTCCGCTTCCGGCATCTCCCGAGCGGTCCGCCGCACCAGTCTCTCGAGCCGGACGTCCGAGCTGGCCCAGTCGATGCCGCCGATTCCAATGGACCGGGCGTGGTGGCTCGCCCTCCTCGCCTCGTTGACCAGCAGGTTGAGCCCCGCCTCGCGGAAGGCGTCGGAGACCTTCCCCACGTTCTCCAGGTGGTCGTGATTTCCGAGGACGTGATAGACGCCGAGCGGCGCCTGGAGCTCGGAGAGGGCGTCCACCACGGGCGGGAGCCAGTCCGTGGAGAGGTCGATGAAGTCCCCCGTCACGACGACGAGATCGCTGCGGAGGCGGTTGGCCGCCTCCACGGCGTGCCGGAGATGGGCGGGCGTGACCAGCTCACCGACGTGTGGGTCGGAGAGGTGGGTGATCGTGAGCCCGCCCATCTCGTCGGGAAGGGCGGGAAGCTCCACGGTGCGTCGGTTCAGCCGGAAGTCCCGCCCGGGCCGCGGCCGGTTGAGCCGACCCCTCGACAGCCACACGGGCATGCGGGTGAAGGCGGCCTGCCGCAGCGCGGCTCGTCGTCGGCGATTCCGGTGGGCTCGTCGGGCCTTGTTGGCCAAGTGCGCTTCCTTTGGAGGTGCTCCGCGCCGCCGGGCGGGGAGGCTCTGTCCGTAAGATCGGAGCTCGCGATTGGCTTTCCACGATGGCTCGCCTACAATCGCTTTTCATCGTTCGCGGGCATCTTAGCTCGGCAAAGAGGAAGGAGTCCGTCCTCATGGTCGAAGATGTCAATGGTCTCGCGCTCAACAAGGGCGATGTCGTGGCGCCGCTGACCGGCGACTTCAAGGGCAAGGTCTGCGACCTGAGGCAAGAGGACGACATCGGCTTCGTCTGTGTTCGCGTGGCGCACCGGCCCTACAGCAAGGGGGTTTGGTACGCCTCGGATCACGTCCAGCGTCTGCAATCCGCCAAGTCCCGTAGCAAAGAGTCCTGACCATCGTTCCCTCCGCGGCTTGATGGATCTCCACGAACGGGAGGGGAAGGGTTGTTTCTGCGCTGCCCATGGCCGAGGCGGACCCCGATCAATTTCGAATGAACCTCGGCGACCACCTCGGTGAGCTGCGGACGCGGCTCATCCGTGGGCTGGCCGGCCCGTTGGTCGGGACGGCCATCCTCCTCCCGTTCGGCGAGGCGATCCTCAAGTTCCTGGCCCAGCCGCTGTACCATGTCATGGAGGCGGCGGGGCAACCGCCCACGCTCCAGACGCTGAACCCGTACGAGGCGTTCACCACCTGGCTGAAGCTCGTCGTCATCGGGGGGCTGATCATCGGCCTGCCCTGGCTCGTCTGGCAGCTCTGGCGCTTCATCGCCCCCGGCCTTTACACCCACGAGAAGCGGTTCGTCAACCTGCTCATGCCGGGCAGCGCGGTGCTCACCGCGGCCGGTCTGGCGTTCATGTACTACCTGATGCTCCCGGTGGCGCTGGCGTTCCTCACCTGGTTCGCGGCGAACCTGGACATGCCGAGCACCGAGGGGAGCACGCTCCAGAACTTCCTCGTGAACGTCGCCGGTTCGCACAGCGGCGAAGGGTCGGAGAAGTCCGCCGTGGACGGCGGCAAACGCTCCGGTGAGCTGGGCCAGCTGCCGATTCGAAAGGAGCCGCCGAAGAGCGACACGCTCGAGCCGGGCGACGCCTGGATCGACGCGACGACTGCGGGCCTCGTCGTCTATATCGGCTCCTCGGATGGGGAGAGGAAGTTTCTGCGGTTCGAGGGGAGCGTCACGGGGCGGAAGGCGTCCCGCCCGCAGAAGTCCGGCGGCCTCGTCTCCGTCCGCAACCGCCTCAGCGAGTACATCAGCTTCGTCCTGATGATGGGCCTCGCCTTCGCGGTGGCCTTCCAGCTTCCGCTGGTCATGCTTCTGCTCGCGAGCATGGGGATCTTCGATCTGAACCAGCTCAAAAGCGCCCGGAAGTACGCCTTCCTCGGCGCCTTCATCGTCGGCGCGCTGCTGACCCCGGCGGATCCGATCTCCATGTTCCTTCTCGCCGTCCCCATCTACGCCCTCTGGGAGCTGGGGCTTCTGGTGGTCCGCTGGTTCGTCGGCCAGCCGACCGCGGCCTGAGCCCCGGCGGATTCCCCATGCGCTTGACCTGGTTGAAGCACCCGCTGACGAGCCAGCGGCCCGTCGCCGAGCAAGCGACGCCGTGGGAGGGTGAGATGATGCGGCGGGCCCTCACCCAGGCGGACCACGCGGCGGCACAGGGCGAGGTGCCCGTGGGGGCGGTGGTCGTCCGCGAGGGGGAGATCCTGGCGGAGGCTCACAATCGCCGTGAGCGGCCGCCGGACCCCGCCGGCCACGCCGAGCTGCTGGCGATGCGGGAAGCCGCCGCGCGTATCGACAGCTGGCGTCTGGACGGTTGTACGGTCGTCGTCACACTCGAGCCCTGTCCGATGTGCGCCGGAGCGCTCGTCAACGCGCGGGTGTCCCGGCTCGCTTACGGAACCGTGGACCCGAAGGCCGGCGCGGTGGCCTCGCTCTACGAGCTTCCGACGGATCGCCGCCTCAACCACCGCGTGGAGGTGGTCGGCGGCCTCCTCGCGGACGAAGCGGCCGACCGGCTCACCCGCTTCTTCCGATCGCGTCGGCGGAAATGACCGGCTCGCGGGGCGGACGCTTTTCCACGCTCACGCGGCCGTCCCCACGACACGACCGCCTCACGACCATCCGCTTCCCGTCCCGTTTCGCCGGGCGTGGAACCGGCGCCGCAACGACAGCGTCGCGGGCATCAGCGTCAGGCACGTCGCGAGCGTGGCGGCGAGGCCGACGGCGAGGACGAAGCCCAGGCTCTGGATGCCGCGGTGGCTCGCGAACAGCAGCGCCCCGAAGCCGATGATCGTCGTGGCGCTCATCAAGCAGATGCCCTTGCCCGTGCCGGCCGTCAGGCCGGGTGGATCGTCGAGGGGAGCCTGCCGGTAACGGTGGAGCATGTGCACGCTGCAGTCGACGCCGATGCCGAAGAGGACGGGCAGGACGATGATGTTAGCGAGGTTCAACCCGCCTCCCGCGAGCGCCGACGGCCAGCCGATCAGGCCCGCGAGCCAGACCACGCCGAACATGATGACAAAGCCCACGCCGACCGGGAGGAGGCTGAGCAAGGCGTCCGTCGGGCGTCGGAAGTCCACGAGGACCACGGCGAGGACCGCCACGATCGCGTAGATGCCGGCCCAGAGGTAGCTCCACTTCATGAGCTGACCCGACTCGTAGATCTGGACCGGAGGGCCGGTCACCTCGGGGTCGACCGCACGGAGGCGGCCCACGAAGGCGCGGAGCTTCTTCGGCTCCCAGACGCTGGTCTTGGGGTAGATCAGCAGCGCGTAACGATCGCCCGCCTCGCTGACGGCGTGGGGGCCGAGAACGGGCGGCAGGTCGGTCGGGGAGCCGTTCCGCAACATCTTGTCGATCCGCTGTCGGAGATCCGCGAGCGCACCCGGGTGCAGCGCCTGGCGGATCGTCTCCCGCAGACGCGTCTGCCACGCGGCGAAGGCCTTCTGCAGCGCGGCCATGCGCTGTTCCGCGTGCACTCGAAAGCTCGGCGACTCCAGCCGCTTGCGGAGCTTCTCCGCTCGCTGTTGAAGCGTCCGGACCGCTTGGAAGAGGCCTGCTTGGTCCTGGAGCCGCTCCGCGATCCGGCGGACCCGCTTCCGGAGGGCGTCGGGGTCTCCCGGCGTCCGCGTCGACTCCGCGGAGAGGCCCGCCTCGAGCGTCTTCCGAGCCGTTCGGATGCGATCGGACCCGCCGTCCGTCCGCGGGAACAGACGGCCGATCCCGCCGACGCGGCCGACCATGTCTTTCGACTGATACTGCCGGGTGAGCTCCTTCACCTTGTCCAGCCTGCCCACCTCCACGGTGGTGATCCCGGACCAGATCGCCCGGTCCGTCTCTTCCACGATCCGCTTCTGCCACTTCAGCGAGGGGACCCCCGGCGGGTAGAGGTCGAGCATGTTGTAGTTGAACCGGATCTGACCCACGGCGACGGCGGAGACCCCCACGATCACGAGGCACATCCCCACCGTCAGCCACGGCCGGCGGACCAGCGGATCCACCCACTCGAGGCCGTGGAGGTTGATCAGGTGCTCGTCGAGACGCTGGATGTGGCGGGCGCTGGGCCTCACGAGCCGCATCAGCGCGGGGAGGACGCTTAGCATGGCCGCCATGCACAGGAGAATTCCCACGCCCGCGATGAGCCCCATCTCCGCCATCCCCTTGAACTTCATCAGAAGCGTCGTCCCGAACGCCAGAGCGGTGGTCAGTGCGCCGGTCACGATGCCCGGTCCCGCACTCCGCAGCGTGTG
>CAZQQP010000161.1:0-4539 GCA_964595475.1 uncultured Planctomycetaceae bacterium
TCGCGCTCCTCGCTTTGGCGTATAGGCTCAACTTATTCTTTTCCGCCTCCTTACCACCCCCGGCACATCTCGGCCACATTGCCGTGCATGTCGTAGAGCCCCCATGCATTCGGCTTCTTCTGTGCCACCGCATGGGGGTGGTAATCCTCGTCCCACATAGAGATGTCGTGCCATGCGTAGGCGTCGAGGCGGTCCGAATCGTCGCCGTAGCAGTACGCCGTCTGGGAGCCCGCCCGGCACGCGTACTCCCACTGGGCCTCCGTCGGAAGCCGGTACGTCCCCTTGGCTTTCTCGCTGAGCTCCTTGCAGAACCTCCTCGCATCATGCCAGCTCACGAAGGTGGCCGGGAAACGTTCCCCCTCCCGGAGATAGTGCTTGCCCTTCCATGGCGCGGTCTCCATCACCGCCTTCCATTGCCGTTGCGTCACCTCCGTGGTTTGGATCCAGAAGCCTTCCGTCAGGGTCACTCGGTGACGGGGAAGCTCGTCGGCGTACTTCGCCGCTACGGCGGCTTCTCCCTGGGGCATGACCTGGTCGGCAACCCGGTCCCATAGCTCCTTGGATGGGTCGCTGTCTTGCTTGTCGAGGGGAAGCCAGTTGCTGAACGCCACCACAGCCACCGTCCCGACTATCACACATGCGACCAAAGCGAAGATCGCATCACTGCCTCGAAGGCTCACTCGGGGCCCCCTTCTCTGGACCCGATCGAGTTGCGTCACGCCTTAGCCCCGCGGGGTCGAGACCGCACTCAATTTTTGGGCGAGCGGTGGTCTGAACACAACCCGTGGGTCGCCTACGCGATGAAGCCGCGAGCCTCAGTCGCCGATCCGGAGGACGGCGAGGCCCCGCTTCTTGAGCATATCGAGCAGGACGGCGCCGAGGATGACCGCGCCGAGGACGATGTCCTGGTTGAAGCTCTCCACTCCCGTCAGGTTCATCCCGTTGTTGATCACGGCGATAATGAGAGCGCCCACGAGCGTCCCGAGAACCCGGCCCTCCCCGCCGAGCAAGCTGGTCCCGCCGACCACCACCGCCGCGATCACCCGCAGCTCGTACATCACGCCGTAGTTCGGGTCGCCGCTCGCGAACTGCGACGCCATGATGACCCCGGCGACACCCGCCAGGCCGCCGCAGAGCGTGTAGACGAACAACAGGACCCGCTTCACCGGGACGCCGGAGACACGGGCGGCTTCGGGGTTTCCGCCGACCGCGTAGATGTGGCGGCCGAGAATGGTTCGCGTCATGACCACGTGGGCGGTCGCGTAGAGCACGCCCATGAGGATCACGGCGTGGGGGATGCCGAGCATCTCGCCCCGGCCGAGCCACGTGAAGCCGTCGGGCACCGCGTTGATCGACTGGGCCTCGGCGAGCCGAAGGGCCATCCCGCGGGCCATCAGGAGCATGGCGAGCGTGACGATGAACGGCGGCACGCCGAAGAGCGTGACCATGACGCCGTTGAAAGCGCCCGCGGCGGCGCACGCGGCGATCGCGGCGAGGCAGCAGAGGACCATCCCGAGGGCCTCCGCCTCCGTCCCGCCCGCGTGGTCCCGGATGAGCATCGTGGCGAGGACGGCCGACAGCGCCATCAGCGACCCGACGGAGAGGTCGATCCCGGCGGTGATGATGACCATCGTCATCCCGATGGCGATGACCCCGATGAAGACCGTCTGATTGGTCACGTTGATCAGGTTGTCGGCCTTCAGAAAGGTCGGGTAGCGGGTCGGCCGGGGCGTCCGGACCTTCTCCCTGTCGATCCCGGCGGGGGCGTAGATCCGCCAGCCGCCCGCCGTCCTGCTCGCGGCGACCACGTCGATCCGCTCGCCGCCGTCGGCGTGCGTTTCGATGCGATCCCGGACGGCCGACGGGCTGCCCACGACCGTCGCCACGACGTCGACGCCCGCCTCCGACAGGCGCGCTTCCAGCGTGTCGGCGAACCGCCGGTCCTCCGCCTGGTCGGCCGCCACGATGAGGACGCGGCGCTCCTCCGCCGAGCCAAGGCGGTCCGCGAGCTGGCCGGCCGCGGCCCGCCCCGACGGTGCCTGGGCCTCGAGGGTCGCGAAGCTGTAGTAGCCCGCGAGCAGCACCAGCACCAGCGCCATGCCGTGCTCGCCGGCCACCCGCCGGCCGATCGCCTTGATCCTGACTGCGGCCACACCGGCCTCCTCACTGGATGGCGAGCTCGAGGACGTCCTCCTGCGTCGCGCCGCCCACGTCCGCGATCTCGCCCGTGATCCGCCCCTTGTGCATCACGAGGATGCGGTCGGCCATCCCGAGGACCTCGGGCAGCTCCGAGCTGATCATCAGGACGGCCTTCCCCGCGTCCGCGAGGGCGTGGATCAGCGTGTAGATCTCGTATCGCGACCCCACGTCGATCCCGCGGGTCGGCTCGTCGAAGATCACGAGCTCCGCCTGCCGTTCGAGCCACTTGGCGAGGACCAATTTTTGCTGGTTGCCGCCCGACAGCTGCCCGGCCGGCTGCGACGGGTTCGCCAGACGCATGTCGAGGCCCTTCACGTGGCGGTCGAAGGCGCTTCGCTCCGCCGCGGGCCGGACGAGGCCGACCCGCGTGAACGCCCGGAGGTTCGGCAGGGAGAAGTTCTCGACGACCGGCTGATTGAGGATGAGGCCGTGGTTCTTCCGGTCCTCGGGCAGAAGACAGATGCCGGCCCGGATCGCGTCACGGGGGTGGCGGAGCCGTAACGGACGGCCGTCGAGCTCGATCTCGCCCGCGTCCCGCGGGTCCGCGCCGAAGAGCAGCCGCGCCGTCTCCGTCCGGCCCGCCCCCACCAGCCCGGCGAGCGCGACGATCTCCCCGGCGTGGGCGTCGAAGGTGACGTCCTTCACGTCGTCGCCCCGCCGAAGCCCCCGGACGGCGAGCCGCCGCGGACCGACCGCGGGCGTTCGCCGGGGAAACTCGCGGTCGAGGGGCCGGCCGACCATCATCTCGATGAGGTCCCGCCGGCCGACCTCCGGGACGGGTCGGTCGTCGACGAGGGCGCCGTCCCGAAGGACCGTCACCCGGTCGGCGATCTCGAAGACCTCGCACAGCCGATGGCTGATGTAGATGATCCCGTGGCCCTGCGCCCTCAGCTCCCCGATGATCCGGAAGAGCCGACGAACCTCCTCGGGCGTGAGGGTGGCGCTCGGCTCGTCCATGACGAGGATCGTCGCCTCGTGGGCGAGCGCCTTGGCGATCTCCACCAGCTGTTGCTCGGCGACCGACAGGTGCCGACAGGGCGTCTCCGGGTCCACGGGCACGCCGACGCGGTCGAAGAGGGCCGCGGCTCGGCGTCGCTCCGCAGCGGCGCGGACGAAGCCGCCGACCGACGACGGGTCGCCGAGGAAAACGTTCTCCCGCGCCGTCATCGCGGGAACGAGGTTGAAGTCCTGGTAGATCACGGAGATGCCGAGGCGGCGGGCGTCACGGGGCCGGTCGATGCGGACCGCCTCCCCGTCGATCTCGATCGACCCCGCGTCGAGGATGTGGGCGCCGCCGAGCGCCTTGATGAGCGTGCTCTTGCCCGCCCCGTTCTCCCCGAGCAACGCGAGGACCTCGCCGCGGTCGAGCGAGAGGTCCACCCCGCGAACCGCGTGGATCCCGGGGAATCGCTTGTGGACCCCGCGCATGCGGAGCAAAGGAGGAGGCCCCACCTCGGAGCCCGCATTGTCACCGGATCCGCTCACAGGGTCTCCCTTTCATCCGTGACGACCCACGACCGGAACGAGCCGCGACGGTAACGAGTAAGGGAGCGGTTTTGGGTCGGGGGGCCAAGAACGAGCCGCGATCCCATGGAGGTCCCACGGAGGGGCGCTTTCGGCGGATCCCCTCGGGACCGGAAGGGAGCGGACAACCCCACTTGCGAACGCCGCCCCATCGGGAACGAAGCGGGTGAAGGCCGCGGCGACGACTGGACGGATGGCCGCCGCCCGCGGAACCGTGGTCATTTGGACGCCGCATCGCTCTTGTCGGTTTGTCCCTCGTCGCCGGACGGCGCCTCTTCCTTTGCGTCGGCGCGGGTGTAGAGCTCGGTGGGGATTCGCTGTTCCTTGGGCACGTCCTCGCCGTTGAGATACCGAATGAAGGTGCGGACCGTCTTCCGCCCGATCTTCTCCGGAAACTGGACCGGGTCGGCGTAGATCTTCCCTTCGCGGATGGCTTCCTTGCCCATCGGCTGGCCGTCGAAGCCCACGATCTGGACCTGGTCGGCCTTCCCGGCGTTCTCGAGGGCCGCGTACGCCCCGAGGGCGGAAGGGTCGTTGATCGCGAAGATGCCCCGGATGTCCGGATGGGTCTGCAGCGCGTCCTGTGCCGCGGTGAAGCCCTCATCCTGCACGCCTCCGCTCGGCAGCACGGTTGCGATCTCGATGCGGCGGTCGGGGTGCTTCTTGTTGTGCCGCTTGATCACCTCGCGGAAGCCCTTCACCCGCTGGAGACACGACTCGGCCTCCTTGTAGTGGAGGATGGCGATCTTGCCGCCCTTCGGGGCGAGGGCCTTGATCATCGCTTTCGCGGCCAGCTTGCCTCCCTGGTAGTTGTCC
>CAZQQP010000161.1:4576-10250 GCA_964595475.1 uncultured Planctomycetaceae bacterium
GCGGAGACGTCCTGGACGATGAAGTCCTGGATCTGGTCCGCCTGCTTCCTCACGTCGCGATTGCCGCTGACCACGTGGACGTCGAAGCCGTGCTTGGCCGCCTCGTCCTCCACCGCGTCCGCGATGGTCTTGAAAAACGGGTTCCGCAGCGTCAGGACGGAGAGGCCGATCGTCCCGCGACTCTTCTCCGCGCTCTCCGCGGCCCCACCGTCCTCCTCGCTGCCACCCCCGCACCCGCCGAGGAGCAGCGTGGTCACGACAACAGCAGCGAGCCACTTGGATAGCCCACGATCCACCTGCATGAGGGAACCTCCTTTGATTCTGTCGGCCCATTCTATCTCGCGGGCCCTCATCGAAGCCGTTCACGGCTGATCACCGAACCGAATTGGCGATCGAGCCTCGACCCGACGACTGCTGGTCCATCCGTAGGCGATGGCTAGCCCTCCGCGAAACAGAGGTTGTTGCGACGGTCTACTTATTTCCGCCCCTCAACCCTCGCCCGTCGCAGCGGCCCCGTCTGGCTTCCACCTCAGCAACCGCAGCTGTCTCCGCGATCCGTGCTCACCCCGCGTTCGTCCGTGGCTCCTCTATTCCGATGGGCCTTGCTTCGACCTTCGCCTCCGCGTCCGGACGGTCCCATGCTTCGGTGGGTGTGCATCCGCACGAGTGGTGGTGCGCTACTTCCATGGGGCTGCTGCACGGAGAGATCACGGAAGCGGTCATCGGGGCAGCGTTCGAGGTTTACCGTCGTCTCAGGTACGGCTTTCTGGAGGCCGTGTGCAAGAAAGCGATGGAGGTGGAGCCGACCGACCGCGGATGGGAGGTGACATTCGACCCATCGAGCACGGTGGTGCACAAGGGTCGGGAGGTAGGCGAGTGCTCCGCGGATTTGCTCGTCCGCTCGAAGGTGCTGGCAGAGCTTAAGGTGGATCGGCATTGTAACCGGCACGACGAAGCGAAGCTTCTCAACGAACTGGCGCAACGCGCCATGAGGTGGGGCTCCTGATCCACTTCGGCATCGAGCGTGTGGAGCTCAAGCGTCTGGTCCGGACAGAGGCCAGGAAAGTCGTTCGGTGATGGTGGGTTGCATACAGAGGAGTTCTCCGCCATGGTTTATCCGTATGGGTCGGGGCCCCTCCGGGGCACGTGGCTCCGGATCTGTTTGGGCTCGCTTGCATCACGTACCCTGGATCACCGCCATGACGATCGAGTCCTTTTCCATTCGCAGACCCACCCCTCCGGATGACTTTGTTTCCTATCGGGAGCAGTCCGGCGGCGCGTGGCTTGTCGTCGGCCTTGTCGCGGCACTGGGGGTCCTGCATGCGGTCGCGGGTCCGGCTCGTGCCGCGGCGGGGGCGGACCGGCCGAACGTCCTCGTGGTCGTCACGGACGACCAGCGGCCCGACACGATCGGTGCGCTCGGGAACCCCGTCATCCGGACGCCCAACCTCGACCGCCTCGTCGACCGGGGCACCGCGTTTACCCGCGCCGTCGCGTCGTATCCCCTCTGCGTCCCGAGCCGCTCGGAGATCCTCACCGGCTGCACGGCCTTCCGCAACGGCGTCTACCCCGGCCACGGCGTCGACCCTACGGACGGCCTCGCGAGCTGGGCGGAGGCCATGCGGAAGGCGGGCTACCGCACCTGGTACGTGGGCAAGTGGATGAGCCCGGGCCGCCCCGACGACCACGGGTACCAGGAGGTGGGGGCGCTGTTCGCCTCCGGCCGCGGCGACCACGAGCTGACCCACAAGGTGGACGGCCACGGCGTGCCCGTCACCGGCTACCGCGGGTGGATGTTCCAAACGATGGACAAGGAGAAGGTCTTCCCCGAGAAGGGCGTCGGGCTCACCACCGACATCTCCGAGACCTTCGCCGACGCGACCATCGACTTCATCGAGCGGGACCCCGAGGCCCCCTTCTTCCTCCACGTCAACTTCACGGCGCCCCACGACCCGCTCCTCATGCCCTCGGGCTACGAGGACATGTACGACCCGAAGGCGATGCCCCTCCCGCCGAACTTCAAGCCGAAGCACCCGTTCGACCACGGCAACCTCCGCGGCCGCGACGAGAAGCTCCTCCCGTTCCCGCGGACGCCGGAGATCGTCCGGGAGGACCTCGCGCTCTACTACTCGGTCATCTCCCACATGGACGCCCAGATCGGCCGCATGCTCGACGCCCTCGAGAAGACGGGCGAGGCCGACGACACGCTGATCCTCTTCACCAGCGACCACGGGCTGGCCATGGGCAGCCACGGCCTCCGCGGCAAGCAGAACATGTACGAGCACACCGTGGGCGTGCCGCTGATCCTCGCCGGCCCGGGCATTCCCTCGGGCGAGCGGCGGGCGGCCCAGGCGAACCTCCGGGACCTCTACCCCACGGTGGCGGACCTTACCGGCGTTTCCCTGCCCAACCCCGTCGACGGCCGGAGCCTCGTCCCCGTCCTGAACGGGGAGAAGGACCGCGTCCGGAAGTACGCGTTCGGCTACTTTTACGACGCCCAGCGGATGATCCGCGGCGACCGCTGGAAGCTCATCGTCTACCCGCAAGCGGACAAGACGCAGCTCTTCGACCTGAAGCGCGACCCCTACGAGCTGGACAACCTCGCCGACGAGCCGGCCCACGCGGACCGACGGAAGCGTCTCCGGGCCGAGCTGAAGGCGTGGCGGAAGCGGGTCGGCGACCCGCTCCTCGAGCGGTGAGGTGAGTAGGAGCGAGACAAGCAACTCTCTTCAAGCACCCCGGAAGCGAGGGCGCCATGGAAGCCATCCTCGTCGGGATCTTCCTGCTGATCGGGCTCGCGGGACTGGGCCTCAAGATCGGATTCAACCAGCGCGTTCAAAAGAGGGACTACACCTCGATGCTCCAGCGCGCCCTCGAGCATCACGGGTTCTCCCTCGTGGCATTGGATCGGCCGGAAAAGGGCGAGTCGTCGCGTTTTCCGACTGTCGACTCGAGGTCGGCGGGCCGCAGATCCAGCCCCAGTTTCTCCAAGGCCTAGCCGAGACGGAGCGGAAGGTGCGCGTTCGATCGCCTTCCGGGGCGGAACAGACTCTCTGGGCGAGGATCTGTTACCGTTTCTTTCGCATCCGAAGGGTGCGATGGCGGGCGGAAACGCCGAAGCAGGTCTCGGACGAGATCGGCGGATTGATCGAGAACGCGGCGAGCTGACGGTCCCCTCCGGAGAGCTTTTCGGAGCCCGGCGGCCTTGCCGCCGCTGCCAACCGATCGACCGCCTGGATCATTCGACGTTGCACCGTTTGATCGAGCTTTTTAAAGCGCACTCGGCCGACGGCTTCCACGTGACGTCGCAGGCCATCCATAGCCCTCCTTCCCCCGGTTGATCCTCAGACCCCGAGCTCTTCCTTGATCGGGTCGTGGCTCTTGCCGTCCGCTTCGTTGCGAGCGTGCCGAGCGATCCTCAAATCCTCCCGGTCCTCGAGCGCTCGCAGCAGCGCAAGGTCTTCGATGCTCACCACTGCCGCGAAATCCCGACCGGAACGACGGATGATCGTCCGCTCTCCGGCATAGTGGGCTGTATTCACGGCGTCACTGACCCGCTTTCGCAACTCACTGGAACTGATCACATTCATCGCGTGCTCCGTGGCAACGGCCGGGCGCCAACTTTGAGAAATTGCACAATGTGAAACATGTGCCGGTCACTCCGTGGCCGAGATCGACGAGCGAGGCGAGGAATCGGCAAGGCACGGGTGTTCGCGGCGCCGGGCGTCGGGCTGACGCCTTCCGCGGACGCGTGAGGGTGTCCTCGAGGCGGTCGCATTTGCCGTGACCTTTTGCGTGACGCCAGTTCGAACGAAGCGTCGCGGGTCGGCTTAGAGCCGGAAACCCCACACCAGTCTCGCCGTGGCGGGAGGCCAGCGGGTTCAACTTCAGCCACGGTCCGAGGTTGCAATTCCGGCGGCCGTTTGGCCGGCGCGGTCCTCCCCCATATATCGGGGTTGGGGGTTGATCCGGTGCAGCATCTCGTTAGACTCGCGAGGAGGCGACTTCGCATTCCAGCCGAGCTCGGGGCGTCCATGCCATCGAGGCCGAAGAACAAGCGGGCCGCCGGCCAGAGCGTGGGGCGGGTGCGTCAGCTCGTCCGGAAGGGGCGGCTGCGGGAGGCCGTGAAGGAGGCCCGCACGCTGTTCCGCAAGAACCCCTCGGAGGAAAACCGGGCCATCTTCGCGGAAGCGCTCCTGTCGCGCGCCGAGGAGCTCTCGCGGCGAGAGATGCCCGACCAGGCCCGGAAGCTCGCCGAGGAGCTCCGCCAGCTTCCCTCGCTCGAAGCGTCGGTGGCGGAGCGCGCCAAGCAGCTCTTGATCCGCTTGGGTCTGCTCGACGCCGCCCGGGACCTTGCCCGCCGGACCGGCGGCTCGGAGGAGGAGCTGGACGCGGCGGCCGCGGACCGAGCGGTGCGGAACGGAACCGCCGGCGAGCCGAATGAGGAAGCCGAGGCCGTCTGGAGCGCCCTCCACGCCGTCGAGGCGGAGGACGACGAGACGGCGTGGCGCCACGCTCAGGCGATTCCCCGGCGCTCGCGTTTCGCGCCGTGGAAGCTGTTCATCCGCGGCCTTCTCGCCTTCTACCGCGGCGATCGAGACCAGGTCGCCGCGAACTGGGACCGGCTCGAGCGAGACCGCGCCCCCGGCCGCATCGCGGCGACGCTCCGGTCGATCCGGGGTTTCGAGGCATCGGGCGAGCAGGTCGGGGCCTCCGCCCGCCTCCTTGAGAAGAAGTTGCAACGACCGCCGCTCCTTCGCGACCTTCTCGACTTGCGAAAGGCCCTGACGGAGGAGGACTGGAAGGCCGCCCGTCAGACCCTCAAGACCCTTCTCTCCTCGGCGGAGACGGCCGAGGGCGATGCATTCAAGCTGCGCCTGACGGAAGCGTTGTACGGCACCCTGCTCGACGCGGCGGCGCGGGCGGTGGAGGTGGGGGATCGCCTCGGAGAGATTCCGAGGATTCTGAAGGAGCTCGAGCCCCTCCCGAGCGATCCGAAGTGGAGCCGCTTCTGGGCGCTCGTGTACGAGAAGGGAGAGGGCCCATTCAAGAGGGCTCGGGAACAGTGGGAGAACTACCTCGAATCGGTTCCCACGCTGACGATCCTTCGCCCCGGAGACGAGCGTCGAGCCCAGTCGGAGGTCCTCAAGCGTCTCTGCTCTCTCGCCGTCGCCGAGGCGAAAGAGGGCAGTGACCTCGGGTTCGGGCCGGCCATCGATCTCGCTCGGGCCCACGCCCAGCGGGCGGTGGAGGTCTGCTCGGAGGACACGGAGGCACGGAAGACCCTCGCCCTGATGCACGGGTACAGGGGCCACCACACGCAGGCGGCGGAGGTCTACCGCAAGCTCCTCGAGCACGACCCGCGGGACACGGACGCTCGGTTGGTCCTCGCCCGTCACCATCTCGACCACGGCGAGCCCGCGGAGGCGGTCGAGCAGATGGACCAGGCCCGCGCGGTCCGACCCACGGACACACACCTCGCCGAGATGGAGTCCGCCGCATGTGTGCGCCTCGCCCGACGCTACGCCCTTGCCGGGGAGCTCGAGCGAGGACGAGCCGCCTTCGACCGCGCCGCGAGCGCTGCGCCGGACTCCGCCCGAAGGCCCTCCTTCCGGCTGAAACGCGGCTTGTTCGAGCAGAAGGTGGGCGACGAGGCACGCGGGGAGGAGCTCGT
>CAZQQP010000162.1:0-10236 GCA_964595475.1 uncultured Planctomycetaceae bacterium
GGGCGGAGAAGTGGAGACCATCGGTTGAGTTTTTCCCACGCCCGAAAATGACGTCCGCGAGCAGGCGCTTGGGCACGACGGGAACGCCACGGGATCGCGCGATCGCCCGCTGCGCCCACCCGTACCACGGCGCGGTCGGCGGGGCGGGGATCTCGACCAGGAGGACCTTGTGGCCCCGCTTCTGAAGCGTCGCCAGAAGCGATCGCAGCCGGGCCGCGAAGGCCGAAAGGGAACGCCCATTCAGGATATCGTTTCCGCCGAGCTCGACGATCACGAGCGATGGGTCTTCCGACAGCCGATCGATCCGATTCAAGCCGGTGGACAGCTCGGCCCCGGCAATCGCGAGGTTCCGGACCGGCCGTCCCGTCCGGGTCTCGAGGCGGCTCGGCCACGATGCGTCGCAGCCGAACGCGTGCGCAACGGCGAGGGAGTCCCCGAGCACGGCGATCGGCCGCGGCGCGTCCCGCCTCGCTGCACCGCCGAGCTCGTAGCGGGCCGTCCGAGCCACATTGACGGCAAGCACCAGAGCCGAGGCCAGGGCCGCGAGGAGCGCCGCCCGCCGCTGGTGACGCTGGAAGCTAACCGCGACGGCCGTGGCTCCGAGCCAGGCGAGCCACCAGAGGTCCAATGTTCCCGCCCCCAGCATGAGGAGGCAGACGCCCGCGATGACGAGCGACCGGCCCACCAGGCGATACCGGTACAGCGGCCACCAGGTGCCCACGAGCCGCATCGCCGCCGCGGCGGCGAGCATGGCGATGGCCGCGTAGAAGAAATCTCCACTGACGCAGCCGTGGATGACCCAGCGAACCACCGGGTGATCGAGCACGAGAGGACCTTCCGAACAGCCGAGGCCGGTTGATCTGCAACCGAGTCGGACCGAGCGACTCGACTGAAGAAAACTTCAGCCGGAGGCGGTCGCCAATGCCGGGCGGTGTCGCGATACAACACGGACCGCGGCCGTCTGCGAGCGAAGGGGCCCACTGCCGCCGTCTGTTTGGCCGGCGCCGGCCTCACGATCCACACGAAAAACCCACCTGGAGCGGCCGTCCGGAAAGACGCTCCCGAGACCGTCCCTCCGTCAAACCGTCGCCTTTTCCGCCTCGAGAAGATGCTCGGCGATCTGGATCGCGTTGAGCGCGGCGCCCTTTCGGAGCTGGTCGCCCGAGAGGAAGATGTCGAACCCGTAACCCGTCGGTTGGGACACATCCTGCCGAGTGCGCCCGACGAGGACGTCGTCGTGCCCCGACGCGTCCACCGGCTCCGGATGCTTGTTCGCGTCGCGATCGTCGACCACGCGGATACCCGGCGCCTCGCTGAGCACCCGCCGGACCCGCTCTTCTGTCGCCGGGTTGGCCAGCGTGACGTTGATCGTCTCCGAGTGGGCCCGGAGGACGGGCACGCGAATGCACGTCACCGTGATGGGGAGGTGGTCGTCATGGAAGATCTTGCGCGTCTCCCGGATCATTTTCGTTTCTTCGCCGTTGTACCCCGTTTCCGGATCGATCGCGCTGTCGTGGGAGAAGAGGTTGAAGACGTACTGTCGGCCGGTGACCTCCTGGGTCAGCCACGCCCCCTCGGCCCACTCGCGGGCCTGCTGCTCGAGCTCCGCCATCGTCGCCGCCCCGGCGCCGCTCGCGGATTGGTAGGTGCTGCAGACGACCCGTCGGAGGCCGAGAGCTCGGTGCAGGGGCCACAGCGCGACCGCCATCAGGATGGTAGAGCAATTGGGATTCGCGATGATGCCGCGACCGCGGCTTATGTCTCCGGGGTTGATCTCGGGCACCACCAGCGGCGTCTCCGGGTCCATGCGAAACGCCGAGGAGTTGTCCACCACCACGCACCCCGCGTCCGCGGCGGACCGGGCGAACTGCTTGCTCGTCGAGGAGCCTGCCGAGAACAGCGCCAGATCCAGCTGCTGCAGAGCCTGCTCCGAGACCTCCTCGACCGGGACGGCTTCGCCCCGGAACGAGAGCGACTTCCCTGCCGAGCGAGCGCTCGCGAGGAGCTTGAGGTCGCCGATCGGGACGTTCCGCTCCTCAAGGAGGCGGAGGAGCTCCGCTCCGACAGCGCCCGTCGCGCCCACGATCCCGATACGAGGACGATCGGACATGGCTTCCCTCACTGGATCATTGGAGTGAATCGGTCTGCTGCCCGCGACGCTCAGGACCCCGACTGGTCGGGCCGGTCGTCTTCGGACTCCCCGTTCGTCTTCTGCTGATTCTCTTCCGCCGCCCCGTCGAGCTCGGAGAGTATGTCGTTTTCGGACGGCCACTCGCCGCCTCCTTCCTCTTCGGCCAGCGGCAACGCCTCCCCCTCGTCGGCGTCGTCCGCCAAGGGGGCGCCCGTTTCCTGAGGATTACTTTGTGGCTCGCTCTCTGGCTCGCTCTCCGTCGCCTCCGAGCCCGCGCCTCGCTCCGAGACCTCGGTGTCTTGGCCCGCCTCGTGAGGCAGCACGGTCGCCGGGGCGCCTCCCTCGTCGCTCGGTTGACCGTCGATGACTGTCATAAAATGAACCGGTCCGATCGTGACTCGGTCCCCGGCCTCGAGCTTTGCCTCTTGCACCCGCTGCTGGTTGTGGAAGGTTCCGTTGCTGGAGCCGAGGTCCCGGAGGTAGAGGCCGTCCTCTCGCTGCTCGATGCAGCAATGCTCCCGGGAGACCTGGCTCAGCGGAATCCGCAGGTCGCAGTTCTTCGCCCGGCCGACCACGACCGACTCCCCTTGCATCGGAAAGTCGCGACGCTGCCCGTCGGCCTTGTACATGACGAGCGAGACATCCATCACCGGCCCTCCAGACGCTCGTCCCCCCAACTCGGATGAGACGGAGACGCCCTCTGTCCCCGACTCCGCGACACTCCCGCACGGCCTTCTCCCCCACACATCGGATCCGTTGCGAGTCTATGTGCACGTTCCCTTCTGCTTCCACAAGTGCCCCTATTGCGACTATTACGCCCTGGTCGGCGAGGATCGCCTTCGGCGAGCGTTCACGGATCGGCTATCCGAGGAGCTCCGGGCGCTGGGCCGGCGGCCGCTCGGCCCGGTCCGGTCCATCTTCGTGGGGGGCGGAACCCCCACGGTGCTTTCGCCCGTCGAATGGGAGAGGCTTCTCGCCGCGATCCACGAGGCGCTCGATCTCTCCGCGCTGACGGAGTTCACCGTCGAGGCCAACCCGGAGTCGGTGGACCGCGACCGGCTCGCGGTGCTCACCTGCGGCGGTGTCGACCGCCTGTCCATCGGCGCCCAGTCCTTCGCCCCGGGGAAGCTGCGAGTTCTGGAGCGTTCCCACGCCCCGTCGGACACCGCCCGAGCGGTGGACCTCGCCCGCCGGTTCGACGTCGAGAAGGTGAACCTCGAGCTGCTCTTCGGCGTGTCGGGGGAGACCCGCTGGAACTGGCGGGAGGATCTCCGCACCGCGTTGGCCCTCGACCCGCCCCATGTGACCTGCACGGCGCTGTCCGAGTCACCCGAGACGCCGCTCGGCCGGCGCTCGGCCGATGGTGACCTCGTCCCATGCGACGACGCGACGGTCGCGAGCATGGACGAGGAAGCGGTGGACCGCCTCGGTGCCGCGGGCCTCCGCCCTTACGAGATCACACACTTCGCCCGACCCGGTCGGGCGTCGGAGCACAACCTTTCCTACGGGTTGGGCGAGCGCTATCTCGCCGCCGGACCGGGCGCCGCCGGCCACGTCGACGGGGTGCGGTGGAAGAACCTCCCCGACATCGGAGCGTATCTCGCGAGCGAGGGCGGCGCTCCGCTGGCTGAGGTCGAGCGGCTCGGCCCCGACGAGCGGTTTGGCGAGCAGCTCATGCTTCGCCTCCGGCGGGCGGAAGGGATCCCTCGCGACTGGGTCGAGTCCCACATCGACGCCCGTCGGTCCGCCGTGATCGACGAGAGCGTCCGGCGCGGGCTGCTCGAGCGGACCGCGGACCACGTCCGCCTCACCCGCCGCGGCCGCCACGCCGCGGACGACATCGCCGTCGACCTCCTCTGATTTCGGCCCGGTCGCCAAGGGGCGGGTCGGTGAGAGCCGGACGGGGAGCCGACGCCGCGGAGCTCCCGAGCGGGGCCGCCGAGCCCTGCGGGAGCTCGGCTCCGGATACGTCGCCGAAGCCGCGGCGGTCCCGACTGTCCCGGAGGGACACCATCGGTGGTCCCGGAGGGACACCATCGGTGGTCCCGGAGGGACACCGTCGGTGGCCCCGGAGGGACCCCGCCGGTGGATCCCTTCCTGGGAGACACCCCGGAAGGATCCCCTTGGGACCCTCGGTGGATCCCGATGGGGCTTCCGACGGCCGGGCGAGCGACCGCCTACCGTGACCCCGAGTTCCACTGACGGAGGCGCGTGACGGAGGGCGCGATGAGTCGGATCCGACGGATCGCTGCGGTTCTGGGGATTGCCGTGGTTGCCTCGGGCTGCGGGATCGACCGGCAGGAGTGGTCGCTCGCCACGGGAGCCTACAGCCTCGGCGCCCACGACGATGCCCGTGTGATGAAGATCCAAGGCGTGGACCTTCCGCAAGCGGTTCGCGTCGTGAAGGCGGGGCTTCGGGAGGCGGGCCTCGACGTCGGGGCCACCGAGCGCGCCGAGGGCCGTCGGCTGATCAGAGCCACGGTCCCGTCGGGCGAAGGTGGCGTCCTCGTCGCCGTCGAGGCGGGTCTGGATGACGCCGTCTACTACGCCCTCAATGTCTGGCGGACGGCCAGCCTCGTCGAGATCTCCGAGAAGCGGCTCCACAAGGCGATCCGAGCGGCCCTCGAGGCTCGCCGCGTGGATGCCGAAAGGCCGCCGAGCGGCGCGGAGCCCATCTAAGCCGACCCGCTTGGTCGGTCCCCACGCGCCAAGGGCGCCCGCCGGTCAACGGTCGCCGTCGGCGACGGTCGTGGTGAACGCGATCTGGTCCCTCGCGAGGTTGAGCATCTCGATCTTCACGGCGCCGCTCGCCCGAACTGTGAACAGGCTCGTATACGCCGCCCAGTGGACAGGCAGCTCGAGGTACTCGGGGGCGACCCACAGAAAGCCGTCGTCCGGATACTTCGGCACGGGCTCGGCCCGCTTCCGCAGCGGCTGATACCCCTTGTTGGACCACGAGCCGCAGAGCACTTCCCAGATGTTCTCGCCGATCCGCCGGACCGCGGCGTTGTGCAGATTTCCGCTGAGGATGACGACGGGCTTGCCGCAGTTCCGCAAGGCCTGGAACAGCAGCCCTCGCTCGTGCTGGAAGGCCCTCCAGTTCTCCCGCTTCCGAAGCGTGAACGGCCCGCCGTATTTCCAGCTCACAGAGCTCGCGAGCAGGAGGACCTCGGCGTCGGAGCGGCGGATGCGTCGGAGCAGCCATTGTCGCTGGCGGTCGCCGAGCATGCTCGCGTCCTCGGCGGTCGGGTCCTCGTGCCAGAACGTGCGGGCGGTCCGCGTGTCCATCAGGAGCACCTCCGCCGGACCGACACGAATGGAGCCGTAGCGGGGACGGGAGACGCTGAAGCGCACCTCGCCGTCGCCCGGCGGCGACGGGTCGAGGGCGATGTGTCCCTTGGACGCATCCACCGAGGCCACGCGGTAGACGCCCGCGGCCTTGGGTCGGATGGTCGAGCGGTCCCGCGGCTGACCGTCCGGCCAGATGATGAGCGTGGAGCACCGCTCCGGGTCGAGCGCGTCCAGCTTCTTCCGCAACCGGCCCTGGTCCACCGTGAGACCGCCGTCCGTGAGGGTGGCCCGGCCGATCAGAATGGGCTGTCGCTTCTGCTCGGGGACAGCCGGCGTCCCCCAGCCGACGTAGCGCTCCCACGCTTTCCACCCGACGTCCCGGGAGGCGATCTTCCACGGCACGTCCTGGGTAAGCTTGGCGCCATAGGGGTAGGGCTCGCGGAAGAGGTGGGGCTCCCCCGCGGCCGGCATGTCGTTGAAGAACTCGTGGTCGTCGACGGTCGCCACCAGCGGGGCGTGGCGTTGGCGCTTCCCTCCGGCGCGGAACGGCGAGAGGATCGCCTTGTAGTCCAGGCTGGAGACCTCCACCCGGCGGCGGTAGGTCTGCTCGTAGACGATGTCGCCGAGCTGGACCATCAGGTCGAGGTTGCGCTGGCGCTTCCGCCAGGTGGGCGGGTAGGGCGTCGAGGGAACGGGGAAGAGGTTGTCTCCCGTCCACGCGGCCAGCCGGACGGTCTTCAGCGACGAAGGGTGAAACCATCGTCGGCGAAGCCGGGGCCACTTTCCGTTCTCGCGGAGGTCCACCAGCTTCCCGTCCACGCGGAGTGTGTATCCGACGGCCGTGTCGTCGAAAGCGTCCGCGTGCAGCACCAAGTGGCCCGTGTTCCCGCGACGCTCCGTCGTGCGGATCTTTCCGAGCACGTCCCACTTTGTGGGGTCGTCGCCCGGTCCGCCGACGACGGCGACGGTGGTCGGCTCGCGGGTGCGACACCAGACCGCGACCGTCTCCTCCGACGGCTTGCCGAGCAGCGGCCCGTGGGTGACGGGAGACTTTCCTTCCGCGTCGATCCAAGGAAGCCGCGGCCAGCGGCCCGGCGGGGGAAGGAGGTTCCCCAGCCAGCGGTTCCAAAGGTGGCTCTTCAGCGGCTGGTAGCCGTTGAGGATCGCTTCCTCCGGGTTCCACCGCGGCTCGCCGGGACGGCGCTGCCACGGCTTCACCGAGATCTCCTTGTCCGTCAGGCCCGCCCCGACCGCGGCGGACCAGCGGACGGTGCTGTTCCGGGTCACCAAGTCGATCGGCCCCACGCGGCTGCCGAGATCCACCTCGGCCGTAAGCACGGCCTGCCCGTCGAGCCGCGCGGTCAGCTCTCCGTCCGCGAAGGCGACGCCGAGGCGATGGCTTCGCTCGGCGAGGGTGGCGTCGGGGTTGTTCGCCACGGTGCGGCCGGCCGCGGTGATCCGACAGCCGCCGACCTTTTCCCCGCCGAACCAGACCTGGACCCGCCCCCGGGCGAGCATGAAGCCGACGTCCTCGGCCTGTCGCCGGGCCGGCGTCGCCTCCTCCGCCATCAGCCGCTCCACCTTCAGGTCCAGCCGCCAGCCGCCGTTCGCGGGGTAGTGCGCGGGTAGGCGGAGAGCGCCGGGAAACTGATGGGTCCACTGCTTGATCGCCCCGGTCTCCGGGTTCACCTCCATCCGACCCCACAGCTTCTCGCTGTCGGCGAGTGCCACGGACGAGGAGGGGCGCTCCCCCGCTGCGGCGACGGTGACGGGGGCGAGGAGCATCGCGGCCGCGGTCCAGGAGGCCGTCAACCTGCACCGGTTCCTTCCGGATCCGCTTCGGCGTACGGAGCCCGACGGATGGCCGACTGTGCTCCGTTTCCGTGCTCGCTCTTCCCTCGTCTGTGTCATTTCGGTCCGATCCTGATTGGAGGTTCCGGAGGCCGGGAAGATAACGCCCACTCGATTGCGGTCCAACCGCCAAGGCCGACTCGGGGCGGCACGCGGGAGCCGTTGAATAGGTGGGCGGTCCGCCGGCTGTGGCTGACTCCCGTGGATCCAACGACCGCCCGAATTGATGGGACGATCGGGTGGATCACCGGAACCTCGTGGGTGGGATGGCCGGGCGGAATGCGACGCGACTGCGGACTGGGCTCGAGGACCGATCTTCGCGGTGATCGGAAAAGTTCCAGGATCGCGACGGGTGGCAGGCGCTACCCGTTCCGGTTCTCCGAGGGCATACGTCGCTTCGCCGCCGAGACGCCCCGGTCCGGTATCGCCGTGGTCGGGAACGTCTCGAGCAGGACCTCACAATCCACTCGCGCCGCTCGATGGAGCGCATCCGCCGCTCCGGCTGGACCGTCCGCGACCGATGCTGCTCATCGCCGACCGAGACGCACGGAAGCGCCCGAGAAGACGGGGCCGAGACCTACCGCTTGGTGATGGTCTCGCTGAGGTTCAGGAGTGTCTGGCCGACCATGGTCCACGCGGCGAGCTTCTCCGGGGCGAGCGACCCGTCCGTCCGGGCCTCGCCGCGGTGGATGAGCTTTTTGGCCGCCTCGGGCTGCTCCTCGTACCTCGACCGCTGCGACTGGTACTCGTCGAGCAGGAGCTCCTTCTCCTTGGCTTCGGGCGGTCGGGAGAGGACCAGGCGGAACGCGTAGCGCACCCGCTGCTCCGCGCTCTTCCCGCCTTCCCGCATGATCCGCTCCGCGAGCTTCCTCGCCGCCTCGACGAACTGGACGTCGTTCATCAGGACCAGCGCCTGCAGCGGCGTGTTGGTCCGGGCCCGGCGAACCGTGCACGAGGAGCGTCGCGGCGCGTCGAACGCGGTCATGTTCGGCGGTGGCGACGTGCGCTTCCAGAACGTGTAGAGGCTCCGACGGTACAGCTTCGCGCCGTGGTCCTGCTTGAAGGTCGCCGTGTTGCTCGTGGGGTAGGAGACCGCCTCCCAGAGGCCGTCGGGCTGATACGGCTTCACGGGCGGACCGCCGATGCGGTTCACGAGGAGGCCGCTCACCTTCAATGCCGTGTCGCGGATGGTCTCGGCGTCGAAGCGGTGGCTGGGCCCCCGCGCGAGCCAGCGGTTGTTCGGGTCCTTTTGGCGAAGCCCCTCGCTCACCTGCGACGACTGGCGATAGGTCGCGGAGCTGACGATCAACCGAAGGACGTGCTTCACGTCCCAGCCGCTCTCGATGAACTCCACCGCGAGCCAGTCGAGAAGCTTCGGGTGCGTGGGGTTGCTCCCGAGCGCTCCGAAGTTCTCCGCGGTCTTCACGATGCCGCGGCCGAAGCACTCCAGCCAGAGCCGGTTCACGATGACACGGGCCGTCAGCGGGTTGTCGCGGTCGACAATCCATTTGGCGAGGCCGAGGCGGTTCTTCGGCGCTCCCTTCGGCCAGTCGTGGAGCACAGCGGGCACGCCCGGCTTCACGGGCTGTCCCTTCCGATCGTACTGGCCGCGCTTCAAGACGTGGGGCTGTCGCCGCTTCCCCTCGGGCAGCGTCCGAGACACCATGGTTCCCGGAATGGCCTCCTCGAGCTGCTTCTTGTCCTTCTCCAAGCTCCGCAGCTTCTCGTGGAGCGGGCGGAAGACGTCCCGCGTCTTCGCGTAAGCGTGCTCGACGAAGTAGTCGCGGAGGCGGGCCTTCTGCGCCTCGCTCCGCTTTGCCCGCTTGGTCTTGACGATCTTCCGAATGGGCTTGGGCAGGTCCGACGCGGCCGTCGAGCGCTGGGCCCGCTCCCAGGCCCGCAGCGAGTCGAAGGGGCCGCCGCTCTGGGGCGTCCGCGTGACAATCCCCGCCTTGTCCCAGTGGACCGTTCCGCCGTGCTGGGTGAACGCCCAGCCCTTCACCTTGTCTCCCGGCTTCAGGCCCACCTTCTTCGCGGGCACCTCCAGGCGGACCCACTCGCCCGCCTTCGGAAGGTCGCCGATCCGCCGGCGGCTTGCCGTGCCTCGATCGCCCCAGGGGATGACGTCCTCTCCCCAGATGGCGCGGTGGCCCCAGCCGCCGCTGTGGAACTGGAGCATCAGCTCCTTCGGGGGGTCGTCCGGGTCGATGTAGACGTGGGTGAAGAGCACGTCGCCCTCGCCCACCTTCAGCGGTTGGTCCGCGTTCTGGAAGAAGTGCTGGGCCCGTCCGTTCGCTCTACGCCAGAAGGACTTCTCGCCGCTGAGGACGGGATGGTCCGTCCCGGTGGCGAAGCCCCACTCCGCGGGCTTGCCGCCGGAGACCCGCGTCTTCGCGCCCTTCGGCAGCGCGTCGTCGAACCAGACGTAGGGCTGTCGCGACCGGCCCTTCTCGGTCTCACCCTCCGGTGGGCGATAGTCCACTTCCTCCACTTTCTTGTCGATTCGGTCGCGCACCTTCGCGAGGCGGTCCTCGAGGCGGGCGAGCTCCTTCTCCTGCCGCGGCGACGGCACCTTGATCGACGGAGGCGGCGTGGGTTTGAAGCCGTTGTCGGCGCGGTTGGCGATGTTCTTGAAGAAGGCGTAGAAGCGGTAGAACTCCTTCTGGTCGATCGGGTCGTACTTGTGGTCGTGGCACTGGGCGCACCCGAGGGTGAGCCCCAGCCACGCCGTCCCCACCGTGATGGCGCGGTCCTTGGTATACCGGACGAGGAGCTCCTCCTTGATCGACCCGCCCTCGCCCGTGCTGATGTTGCACCGGTTGAAGCCCGTCGCGACGAGCTGCTCGCGCGAGGGGGCGGGGAGGAGGTCGCCCGCGAGCTGCTCGATGGTGAACCGGTCGAACGGCATGTTCTTGTTGAACGCCTCGATCACCCAGTCGCGATACGGCCAGATCTCCCGCCTG
>CAZQQP010000163.1:0-10200 GCA_964595475.1 uncultured Planctomycetaceae bacterium
TCATAGGCACACCGCGTCGCCATGTCTGCGCACAGCTGCCGAAGGGACACGCTCCTCCGGGGCGAGGTCTCCTGCGACGAGGGTGCACAAGCTCGGATGGTTCTCGAGGATCGAGCCAATCTGGGCGAGCTCGGGATCTGCTTTCCAATTGGCCAGGTTCGCCTCGAAGGTTCCCTGCGGATCGGCGGTTTCTCGCATTTTTGCTTCCTTGCAACGGCGGCGCCGTGAGCGATCACCCAGTGCCGTTTTCCTTCCGGGAACTCAAGGCCCCCTCTTGTTCGATTCACAAACGGCACGCCCTATTCTACCGCGAGCTCCGAAATATCAATAGCTTATTAATTGCCGAACATACACTATATAGCCGAACCCTCTGGGTTCGGAGCCCCCTTTCGCTTATGCCTGTTCCACCTCAAACCCATGCCGTTCGCGATGCAATTGCAGGTAGCTGCCTTCCGGCCGCGGACCAATCGGACTGAGGAAGGACATCGTCTCGGGCAGCAAAAGCTGTAGGTCCGGCTGGTCACGCGTGACCGACGGACCACTGACAAGTCTTCTCGGATGGACCAGTAGCCGTGCTCGAAGAGCGCGTCGTGGAAGCGGCACAGACAGATAAGATTGGCGAGATCCCCTCGTGCATCCGGCGAGTCGGCCCACGGGACGATATGACTCGCTACGAGCAGGGGCGGGTCACATACGTCGCATACGGCGCAGCCACCCTGGTAGCTCTGAAGCGTCAGAGCACGAAGACGGGCCTGACCGCGCCGCTGACGGCCCACAGCCACAGGGTTTCTTGTCTCGACACGGCCGAGACGGAGCAGGCGGTCTCGGATCGCAGCATCGATCTCGCGATCGCCCAGATCCGTCAGCTCGATGTCGACCGGTTGCTTGATGAGATGGTAAACCCCGCCACCGTGGAACTTCAGCACGCCCTCGTCGCGGAGATTCTAAAGAACACGGCTGAGGGTGTGGGCCGGCGTCGCCCCGGTGGATCGTGTCTCGTCAATGATCCGGCGCAGTTCCTCCGCGAGGATGGTTTGACGGTGGATCGTCCGGGTGCCGTGCCTCGACCTGACTCGGACCACGGCGTCAAGGACCGAGTCACGCCAAGGCCTAGCGATAGGTCGGTTGTTCATCGTTCCGATCCCCCCGTGGTCCCGGCCGCGGAGCTCGCGTCACTCGGGGCTTTCCTCCTCCCACACCCGTGGGCGGCGGCTGGTGTTCTGGTTGTCGTCGTCGGTGCGCTCCCACTCGCGCTGGAGCTTCTTGTAGCGGGCGTGCTTCTCGGGGTGGTTCTTCGCCCACTGCTTGAAGCGCTTGTCGAAGCGCGTCTGCCAATGCTTCAGGACCTTCGGATCCTCGGGGAAGCGCCCCTGGTCGTTGGTCTCCACCATCCACGCGTCGAGGACGCTGCGGAGGCGGCGGAGGGCGGCGCGGTGCTCGGCCTTGTCCGAGTCCGCGAGATTGTGGATCTCGTAGGGGTCGCTCGGGATGTGGTAGAGCTCCTCCTCCGGCCGGTCCGGGGCGAGGAGCTTCTCCTGGGCGGGCTTCAGCTTCTCCTGGAAGTGGAGCTTCCGCATGAGGTCGATGACCGGGTAGGCCCGCTCCTTGTAGGCGTTTCGCTGGAGGAACGGCCGCTCCGGGTGCCAGCTCCGGATATACCGATACTCCTTCGTCCGGACCGTCCGCATGCGGAACTCGGTCTCGTCGCCGCGGCCGCGGCCGCCGAAGGCGTATTGACGGGTGAGCTTGTCCGCGCGGTCGCCGTAGATGACCCGGCCTTGCATCGTCATCGGCGGCTCCACACCCGCAGCCCAGAGGGTGGTCGCCGTGATGTCGATCGCGCTGACGAGGCGGTCGCTGACGGTGCCCGCTTCGTAGTGCTTCGGCGGGTCCATGCTCTGGGGCCAGCGGACGAGGAGCGGAATGCCGAGCCCGCTGTCGTAGGGCCATTGCTTGCCGCGGACCATCGCCCGGCCGTGGTCGGCGAACATGAAGATGATGGTGTTCTCGAGGAGGCCGTCCGCCTTCAGCTTCTTCATCATCTTGCCGAACTTTCGGTCGGCGACGGCGACGGAGTCGAGGTAGCGGGCCCAGTCCTTGCGGACCTTCGGGTGGTCGGGGTAGTAGGGCGGAACCTCCACCTTGTCCGGATCGGCACGGCGGGGTCCGTGGAAGGAGCGGTGGGACTCGCTGACCTGGACCTGGGCGAAGAAGGGCTGGTTCGCTTTCAGGCTCGACCAGTCACGGCTGTCGTAGGGGCGGTCCTTCCCCGCCTTGCCGTGGTAGTCGAAGTTCCAGTCGCGCTTGGCCTTCCAGGGGGTCGCGGTGTGGTAGCCCGCGGGGCGGAGCCAGTCCGTGATGACCCGGACGCCGGCGGGAAGCGCGTGGTCGGTGATCCGGTGGGAGCGGTGGTGGTGGGCGTCGATGCTTGTCGGATACATCCCCGTCATGAAGGAGGAGCGGCTCGGGGAGCAGACGGGCGCCGTGGTGAAGGCGTTGGTGTACCGCATGCCGCTGTCGGCGAGGCGGTCGAGGTGGGGGGTGTCCGCCTGGGGCTCGCCGTAGCACCCGAGGTCGGGCCCCATGTCCTCGCAGATGAACCAGACGATGTTGGGCCGCTTCCCCTCGCCGCCGGCGAGCGCCGCGGGGGCGAGGAGAAGGGGTCCGAGCGTCGCCGCGAGGACGGGGCGGACGGTTCGAGAGGGCCGACGAGTGAGCTGCATGGTTCACTCCTTATTGCTGGGCGATCTCGTCGTTTTTGTAGTCCGCCTTGCTCATCCAGTGGAGCTTATCCCAGTGGCCTGTGTCGTTGGGCTGGGGCGGGCCGGGCGTGGAGCGGCCGCGGTTGACCTGTCGGGTGAGCTCTTCGAGGAGGCGCTTAGCCACCTTCGGCCGGTCACGGTAGAGGTTGTTCTTCTCCCGCGGGTCGGCGTCGAGGTTGTACAGCTGCATCGGCAGGTCCTTGTCAACGGGGATCTTCTCCATGCCGAAGTCGGCGCCGGCGCCCCATCCGCCGCCGCCGGGGATGGTGATCAGCTTCCATTTTCCGGAGCGGATCGCAAGGGAGCCGTTGCCCGAGCGGTGGACGAGGGTTCGCCGGATCGGCTCGTCCGGCGGGGTCGGGCGGAGGTGCGGGAGCATGCTGACGGAGTCCTCGCCGGCGTCGGGCGGGAGCTCGGCGCCGACGATGTCGGCGCAGGTGGCGAGGAGGTCCGCCGTGCTGATCAGCGTGTCGTCGGTCGTCCCGGGCTTCACGTGGCCGGGCCAGCGGACGAGGAAGGGCTCGCGGTGGCCGCCCTCCCACAGCGTGGTCTTCCCGCCGCGGTAGGGCCGGTTCGGCATGTGGCCCCGGTCGATCGCGGAGGACGCCGCGTTGGGCGACGCGCCGTTGTCGCCCGTGAAGATCAGGAGCGTGTCGTCCGCCATGTTCGCTTTCTCGAGGGCCTTCATGACCTCCCCGACGACCCAGTCGACCTCGCGGACGAAGTCACCGTAGGGGCCCATCTCCGTCTCGCCGCGGAAGCGGCTCGACGGCGCCACGGGCTTGTGCGGGGCGGTGAGCGGAAAGTAGAGGAACAGCGGGTCACCAGACCGCTCACGGCCGTGGGTGCGGATGACGCGGGTGGCCTCCTCCGCGAGATCCGGCAGGACGGCGGCGGGCTTCAGGCCGGGGGTACGCACGCCGGGACGGCCGAAGAGGTCGGCCGGGGCCTTCGCGGTCGGCGGGGCGGGCACCTCGAGGTTGGAGACGTAGCAGTACGGCGACATGTCCAGGGAAGCGGGCACGATGAAGCTGTGGTCGAAGCCGATCGTGGTCGGGCCGGCGTCGAGGGGCTTGGTCGCGTCCTTGTCCTGCCAGCCGAGGCCGAGGTGCCACTTGCCGACCACGGCGGTACGGTAGCCGTGGGCGGAGAGGAGGGAAGCGACGGTCATGCGGCCGTCGTCGATCAGCGGCGGGCTCCACCCACGAAGGACGCCGGCCTTCAGCTCCGACCGCCAGCTGTAGCGGCCCGTGAGGATGGCGTAGCGGGTGGGCGTGCACACCGCGGCGGTCACGTGGGCGTCCGTGAAGCGGCGGCCCTGCTTCGCGAGCCGGTTGAGGTTGGGTGTGGGAATCTCGGAGTGGGGGTTCTGCACCTCCACGTCGCCGTAGCCGAGGTCGTCGGCGAGGATGTAGACGATGTGGGGGTGATCCGCGTCGTCCGAAGCGGCGAGCGGCGGGGCGAGGAAGGCGACCGCGAGCGCGGCAAGGAGGGGAAAGCGATTCATCGTAAAGCTCCGATGGGGTGCTACCGAGTTGCGTGCTCGGCGGACTTCGTATGAAGGAGGCGGAAAAGAATAAGTTGAGCCTATACGCCAAAGCGAGGAGCGGGCAGCCTCCTTGCTTTGGCGTGGGCGTCGAACCATTTGCGATGCCCCGCCGGCCCAGCTCCCGGCATTTGCGGACGTTGCGCTTGCTCGATCATCGGCTTGGCCGTCTCATCGGGGCCAAGGCGGAAGCCGACTTCCGCCTCGGCACCGATGAATAGGCTCAACTTATTCTTTTCCGCCTACTGACTCGGGCGGGCCGATCAACCGGCCCGTGGCCTCCGGCCTCGGCGGGCGGAGGCCGGCCGAGGGGAGGCGGCGGGCGAGGGCGTGGATGCGCTTCTCCTTCTTCGCGATCAGCTTCTCGAGCTTGGCCATCTCCTGCGGAAAGTGCTTCACGCCATAGGGCTTCCTCCGCCGGCCGTAGATGTACTCCGCGTTGACGGCCCGCCAACGGTGGAAGAAGAGCTCACTCTTCCGGTCGATCGTCCGCCGGAGCTTCTCCAGTGTCTTCTTCGCCGGCCCTTCGGTCACCGTTCCGGCGCCGTAGCCGAGCCCCTTCGCCAACATTCCGGCGACCACCCAGGCGCCCGTCCTCGTGAGATGGATGCCGTTGAAGGTCAGGTGGCGATCCGGATGCTCCTCATACCAACGGTGGGTCGGGGTATACAGGTCGACGAAGGGGACGCCCTTGTCGCGGGCGACCTTCTTCATCGCCGCGGTATACGCGGCGATCGCCTTGTTGTGGGCCGTCGGGTCGGGAAGGCGTCCGCCGACGTCCTCGTGGGCGATCGGCGAGACGAGGGCGAGGCGGAGGCCCATCCCCAGCCGCTCGTCGACGTAGCGGGCGAGCTTCTTCCGAAAGGCGTCGACGTTCTCCTTCCCGCGGAAGCTCTCGGCCATGCCGAAGCAGGCGACGAGCACGTCCGCGTCCCACTTCTTCAGGTGCGACTCCATGGAGCCGAAGTTGAGCGGGCGGGGGCGCTTGTCGACCGCGTCGGCGGGCCAGCCCATGTTGCGGAAAGTCAGCACTTTCCTCGGAAACCGCGCCGTCAAGAGGGCCTCGAGCTGATTGAACAGGCGGAGCCGCTCGGCGAAGGTATTGCCGACGAAGACGACGCGATCGCCCTTCTTCAGCTCGAGACGGTCCGGCGTCTCGTCCGCGGCGAGCGTCGCGGGGAGGACGGCCGCGAGGAGGACGGCCCGCCGGAAGGAGGCCGCGAGGAGACGGGGGTGTGCGATCCGTGACGCGTAGCGGTCGTGCATGGTTGATTCCTGTCGAAGCTTTGTCCCTCTTGCCGCGCTTCTCGCGTCCGCTTGGCTCGGGCGCCGAATCGGTCGGCGTCGCCGCACGCCGGGACGCTCGCGGACGCGGGTCAGGGTCCGGAGGAGGAGGCGTCCTCGGCGGTGACGCGGAGGGGCTTCTCGCCCCGCGTGTCGACGTCGACGACGACTGTCACGGTATGATCGCCGGCGGTCAGCGTGACCTCCTGTCGCCGCTTGGCCTTCCGGCGCTCGCCGCCCACCCAGACGCCCGCGACGCCCTTGGCGTCGTTGAGGACGAGGCGGACATCGCCCGGTGCGTTGCGCTCGAGACGCGAGCGAGCGATGACCGTGGTCGCGTCGTTTCGCGCGTACAGCCAACGCGGCAGACTCCCGTCGGCCGTGGTGAAGGTCCGACGCCAACCCGTGTCGGCGCCGAGCTGCGTGGGGTCGACCGACGCCGCGGGACGGTCGACGGAGGCGAGCTTCCAGCTCCGCAGGACGGGCTCCGTAGTCGGCTGATAGCGGCCGGAGCGGCCGAGGGCCCGGAGGTACGCGAGAAGGTCCAGAAACGCCTGTCGTCCGTCGAGCTGGTTCATCAGGCCCGGCGGCATGAGGGAGGGAGCCTGGGTGCGTTGGGCGACCCGCTCCTTGTCCACCTCGACGGTGCGGCCGGATTGGGTCGCCTTCGCGATCACGAGGCGGTCCTTCGTCTCGTTGCGGAGGACGCCCGTGTGGACGCGGCCCGCCTGGGTGACCACCGTCACGCTTTGGAAGCCCTCCTTGATGATCTTGTTGGGCCGGAGCACGGAGTCGACGAGGTAGCTCAGCGGGCTGCTCGCGCCGACCGTGGCGAGGTCCGGTCCGATCCGTGGACCGGCGCCCGCGAGACCGTGACAGGTGGCACACGCCAGCGACGGCCGTCGGAACAGCCGCTGGCCGCGAGCGGGGCGGCCGTCACGCTTGATGTCGGCGAGGAGCTTCTTTCGATCCTCCTTCTGCAGCCGCTCGACCAGCGAGGCCGCGCGGGTCGCGGGGCGAAGGGCGCTGAGAAGCGCCTCGTCGGCCACGCCGATGCGGTTCAGATAGCCGACCGCCTCTTTCGCCGCGTCGGAATCGACCGTCGTCTGCTCCAGCGCCTTCGCGAGGGCGGCCACGCCCCCCTTCCGTTCGAGGAAGGGGCGGAGGATCGCGTGGACGGCCTCGGCTTGCGCCGGCGGTCGGCCGAGGGCGGCTGCCGCGGCGTCGGCCGCCTTCGCCACGTCGTGGGCGGCGAGGCCCGCCACGCCGACCGCCGCGTGGCGCAGCCGCTTGTTCGAGGCGAGCTTCCGGAGAAGCCGGAGGTTCTTCTCCCCGCCGATCGACCCGAGCGCCTCGGCCGCTGTCCGACGGAGCGTCCCGGACGCCTGCCCGTCCTTCGCGATCCGCCGCAGACGGCCGCTCGCCCGCTTCGTCTCGGTCGCCCCCGCGAGCCTCGCCCACGCGAGGCGGACGTCGGGGTGGTCGATGCCGCGGGTCCGCCGGACCAGGTTGCGGATCTTGCCGGAGACGACGTCGCGCTGAGCCGCGGCGTCCGCGAGGGCGTCGAGGATCTTCGCGAGCGAGGCGTAGGGGAGCGTCTCGGTTCCCCACGCGTCGCCGCGGAGCTGCTGTCGGAGGAGCTTGAGAAGCGGCTCGAGCTGCTTCGCGGTGGCCTCGCTTGCGAGCGCGTCGAGCGGGGCCTCGAGCTGGGCCGGCTCGACGGCGCCGGAGACGAGCATGTTGACGATGGCGTCCACCACCGCGCTCGACCGGACGTTGGCCAGCGCGAACCGGCGGTGGGCGGCCTTATCGAACGTGAGGGCGCCCGAGCGATAGGCGGGCAGCCACTGCTTCTGCAGGCCGTCCACCGCTCGCTTCAGCGCGTGCTTGATGTGGCGGTCCGTCGGCTTGTCCAGCGCGTGCAGCGCCACCTTCAGCGCCTCGGGCTTCTTGATGAAGCTCGCGGAGAGCACCGCTTCCATCCGGACCCGCGGATGCTTGTCGCGGACGGCGTCGGCGAGGCGACGGAGCGGGCTGCTGATTCGATCGTGCCAGTAGCGAACCACGCGGACCGCGGCGGCGCGGGCCCGCGGGTCGTCCGATCCGAGGACCTTGTCGAGCAGCGCCTCGTTGACCACGCCGATCGTCTGATAGGCCCACAGCGCCTCCAACCGGTGGTGCTCGAAGCCCGCCTTGCTCGGGTCGAGCGACGCCACCCATTGCTCCAGCGCCTTCGCGGCCCGCTCCGGGTTCGTGTCGTAGAGCACCCGCTTCACCTGGTAGCGCGTCCAGTCCTCCGGCGCTTTCAAGTGGTTGAGCAGCTTCTGGAGGGGGACGCCGGTCAGCTTGGGCTTGTCCACGAGCGGGCGATCCTCGTGGGTGATCCGCCAGATGCGTCCGTGCCGGTCGTCCCGCCGCGGGTCACGCATGGAGTGCTGCATGTGGCCGATCAGCGCGTCGCACCAGTCGAGGACGTAGACCGCGCCCCGCGGGCCGACCTCGAGGTCGACCGGCCGGAAGTGCTTGTCGTCGGACTGGAGGACGGGCGGCTTCGCCTTGTAGTCGAAGCCGGCGCCGTCGTCGACGATCTCGTAGCGTGCGATGTCGTGGGACTTGTACTTGTTGGACCAGAGCTCGCCGCGATAGCGCTCGGGCAGATGTCGGCCGGAGACGAAGGAGCCGCCGCAGAGCTTCGTATTGGCGCGGTTCGCGGGGTCGTAGCCGATCTTGGTGCGGTTGTCGGCGGTCATGGGGCTGAGGAAGAACATGCGCGGATTGTCGATGAGGATCTCCTGTCCCCAGCGGTCGAAGCCGTGGCCCCAGGGGTTGGACGCGGCGTAGTCGGCGTGGACGCGGAGGCGCTGGCGCCGCGGGCGGTACTGGTAGACGCCGCCGTTGACGAGGCGGACCACGCCGTTGGGCGTCTCCACGTTCGTGTGCATGAACGTGCCCTCCTGGAAGTAGAGCCAGCCGCCCGGCCCCCAGGTCCAGGCGCTCATCGCGTGGTGGGAGTCGGCCATGCCGAAGCCCGTGAGCATGGTCCGGCGGACGTCCGCCTTGTCGTCGCCGTTTGTGTCCTTCAGGAACAGCAGCTCGGTCTGGTTGGCGACGTAGACCCCGCCGTCGCCGAGGGCCAGGCCGGTCGGGATGTAGAGGCCGTCGGCGAAGACCGTGGACTCGTCGGCGCGCCCGTCGCCGTCCGTGTCCTCGAGGATGACGATCTTGTCGTCCGTGGTCTGGCCGGGCTTGAGGTGGGGATACGCGGTGGAGGTGACCACCCACAGCCGCCCCTGCGGGTCCCACGTCATGTGGATGGGATTCGAGATCATGGGCTCGGCCGCGAAGAGGTTGGCGTCGAAGCCCTCTCGCATCTTGAAGGAGGCCAGCTCCTCCTTGGGCTCGTGGGGCTCGGCGGAGGCCGCCACGAGCGGCCCGGCGAGCGTGCCGACCAGCGCCGCGGCGAGCGCCGCACGGACGCCGCTGTCGCGTGACACCCGGCGGCGGGCCAGCGAACTAGAAAGGTGAGAGACGGAGGTCGACCTTCTTCGGGACCAGCCCATCGCGTTCTCCTCGAAGCATTGGCGTGTCTGCGTCATCCTCGGCGGCCGCCTTCCGGGTCCGGTGGGAGGAAGCGCGGTCTCCGCATGCCGGAGCCCCGCACACCGAGCCGCATTCTCGCGTGCAGCGGGTGGAACGGCAACGCGTCGAGGTGGGCGAGGCAGCGCACACGGAGATCGCCCCACCGTTCCACCGCTCCCCGCCACTCCGATTGAAACACGCCTTCGTCTCTGCGATGATCCACTCTGGTCGGATCTCCACGAAGACGACCGCGACGAAAGTGGACAAGGAGCGAGCCATGCGGTTGGGACGTCAGCTCACGATCTTCTGCCTCGCGACCCTCGGCTGTGGGGCCGTCGCTCTCGGCGACGACAGCCGCCCCAACATCGTCTGGCTGTGCGCCGAGGATCTCGGCCCCCACCTCGGCCCGTACGGCGATCCACACGCGAAGACGCCCCACATCGACAAGCTCGCGAGCGAGGGGCTGACCTACAACGTGGTCTGGTCCAACGCCCCCGTCTGTGCTCCCGCACGCTCCTCGCTGGCCACCGGCATGTACGCCCCGACCTTCGGCGGCCAGCACATGCGGTCCTACGTGGACCTGCCGTCGAGCACCAAGCTGTACCCCCACTATCTGAACGAGGCGGGCTACGAGACGTCCAACCCCGGCAAGCGGGACTACAACCACCCCGCGAGGGGGAACGTCTGGCAGAGCAACCGTCGGCCCGCGAAAGCGGAGCAGCCCTTCTTCGTCAAGATGAATAAGGGCGTGACCCACGAGAGCAACACGGGCCACGGCAACGCCCAGGTGAGCGGCTCCGTGCCCACGTTCGACCTGCCGGCCTTTCAGCCGGACATCCCGGAGATGCACCGGAACTGGGCGACCTACTACAAGCGGATCAAGCAGTTCGACAGCTGGGTGGGCAAGAAGGTGGCCAACCTGAAAGACGCCGGCCTCATGGACGAGACGATCGTCGTGGTCTGGGGCGACCACGGGCCCGGGCTTCCCTTCGGCAAGCGCTTCCCCCGGGACTACGGCTTGCGGGTGCC
>CAZQQP010000164.1:0-7663 GCA_964595475.1 uncultured Planctomycetaceae bacterium
CGGATCGCACCCGCCGATGTCACACGCCCCGCTCGTCTCCACGAGGACGGTGTCCCCGCGATCCGCGAGCCGCCGCATCAGCTCCGTCGTCGCGGGTTGGAGCAAAGGCTCCCCGCCGGTGATCTCCACCAAACCACATCCCCGGCCCACCCGCTCCACCTCGCGGACCAGCTCGTCGATTGCCCACCGACGCCCCTCGTAAAAGGCGTGCTCGGTGTCGCAGTAGCCGCACCGCAGGTGGCACCCCATCAACCGAATGAATACGCACGGCCGCCCCGCCCAGGTGCTCTCTCCCTGGACCGAGTAGAACACCTCGTGGACCATGAGCGTTTGCGGGGCGGTCGACACCGGAGATGGTCGGGCGGTCGCTTCGCTCATCGTGGGGATCTCTCGTGGCGGAGGCTTTCCGCCATCCGCGGGTCCGCCGCGCCGACCTCGGCGAACGCCCGCAGGCGGAGGCGACAGGCGTCGCACCGGCCGCAAGGGGCGCCGGTGTCGGTCGGATCGTAGCAGGAATGCGTCAGCGAATAGTCCACGCCCAGGGCCACACCGCGCTCGATGATCTTCGTCTTGGGCCAGTCGATCAGCGGGGCGTGGACCCGGATGCGGGCGCTTCCCTCCACAGCCGCCTTGGTCGCCAGCCGAGCCATCGCCTCGAAGGCTTGGATGAACTCCGGGCGACAGTCCGGATAGCCGGAGTAGTCGACCGCGTTCACCCCGATGTAGATGTCACTGCTACCGACCACCTCCGCGTAGGCCAGCGCATAAGCGAGGAAGATGGTGTTCCGCGCCGGCACGTACGTCACGGGGATCGCTCCCACGCCCGGCTCCTCGCGGTCCTTCGGCACCTCCACCGCGTCCGTCAGCGCCGAGCCCCCGAACGCTTGCAGGTCGATCCGCACCCACCGATGGTCCGCCACGCCGAGCGACCGGCCCACCGCCTCCGCCGCGCTCAGCTCCACGCGGTGGCGCTGGCCGTAATCGAAGGTCATGGCGAAGGGACGGAACCCGTCTGCCCGGGCCAGCGCGAGCGTGGTGGCGCTGTCCATCCCACCGCTGAGGAGAACCACCGCGGGCGTTGTCGGAGCGGCCGAGCCCATCGACGGAATGGTAGGGGACCGGCGTCTACTTCGTGAGCCGATCCCGCTGAGCCTCGATCGCGCTCGCCATCCGCTTCGCCGCCGCCTGAAGCGTCTCGCCGGCCTGTTCCGCCGACCCCCGCAGGATCTCGGCGGCGCTGCTATAGCTCGCCGCCGCCTCCTCGAAGGTGGCGGCTCCGGCGTCGGTCAACGCGACCCGCTCGGCGATCGCGCGGGCCCGCTTGGCGGTAAGCTTCGCGAGCCGAGCGGTGGGCTTGCTCTCGCCCGTCCCGGCGCGGGCGCTCTCGCGGATCGTCCGAAGCGTCCGCACGTAGCGGGACCGCACGCGAGCGAGCGACCGCTGGAGGTTCCCTCGCTCGGCGTGCAGGTTCGCGATCGCGAGGTTCGCGTGGCGCTTGGCCGCCCCGCTTGCCCCGTCCCGCAGACGGGTGAGCACGTCGAGCTGCTCCTGGATCTTGTCCACGCCCTTGGTCAGCAAGCGGGTGACCTCCTGGCTCCAGCGGTCGTCCATGGCTTGGAGGCGCTTGATCAGCTTGCTGCTGATGTTGCTCGCCTTGTCCCGGTGGGATTGGGCTCGCGCCGAGACCTGCTTCGCCCGGTCCCGCACCGCCTTGATGCGAGCGCGGATACGGTCGAGCCGTTTCTTTGCTCCCTCCGCGCGCACCTGGGCGACCCGATGCTTGCTCTTGAGCCGATCCAGCTCCGCCCGCCACTTCTCGACCCGCGCGTCGATCCCGATCGCCTCCCGCTCGGCGGCGGCGGCCTTGGTGTAGAGGTCGTACCGCGCCTGGCCGCTCGCTTCGTACGCCCCCGTCTTCCACTTCGCGGCCAACTTCATCTTCTTCTTCCGCCTCGCCTCGGCCGCCGCAACCTTCTTTTCCAGCGCCTCGATGTCTTCCGCGAGCGCCTTCGCCCGCTCCTTCCGCTGGGCGACTCTTTGCTCCGCCTCCTTCCGCAGCTTCTGCAGCTCGCTGATCACGCCGGTGAGGTCCACCGCCGCGGCGCCCTTCGCCCGGGCGAGGGCCATTCGCAGCCTGGTACTCTTCGACCGCAGCTCCCTCGCGGTGTTCTTGATGGACTGCCAGGCGTCGAGGGCCTGTCGCTGGCGCCGCCGCGCCTGGCTCGCGGCGATCTCCGCGAGGAGCGCCCGGATGGTGATCTTACGGCGCCCTTCGAGCTCTCCCGCCAGCGCTCGCAGGTCCTTCGCCGCCTTCTGCAGCTGCTCGAAGCGATACGTCTCCAGCGTCTTCCCGTAGCGCCCGGTCTTTTTGAACATCCCGGCGCCGATGGCCTTCTCGATCGCGGGAATCGTCTCCGACTTGAGCCGACGCGCCCGCTCGTCGGAGAGATCGCCCGCCTTCCGCTGGGCCTCGACCCGCTGACGCATCTGCTGGGCGTCGAAGCTGATCAGCCGCCGGATGTACTCTTTCTGGCCCTTTTCGATCGCCTGGTAGGCCTTCTCGAAGGTTTTCTGCTGCTGGAGGTGCCGCTTGTGGTCGGGGTCCTGCTCGCAGCCCACCAGCGATGCCGTGGCTAGGAGGACGATGGCGCGCTTCAAGGTCCACTCCCTGTGCTGTCTCCGGGGTTGCTCGTCTCTCGCTCGTCCGACGGGGGCGACCCCTCTTTCGGTTTTGCTGGATCTTTCCCCTTCCCGGCGGACGGGCCACCCTCGGCCGATCGCTCGGTTCCGCGTCCCGGGCGGCTCACCGGGTAGCGCTGCTGGCCGCTGTAGAGGCCGCCCATCCACGCCGCCATGCGCTGGAACAGGCGGTCCTCCTTGTTCTGGAAGAAGGGCTGCCACGCGGCCACCTTCGGGTGAGGGCGCACCGCGGACTGCCGGGGCAAGCCGAATTGCAGGAACGGAGACTGAGTTGGCGCTTTGGGATCGACCAGCGGCTGATCGCCCACCTGCATCCGACGGAGGATCACGTAGTTCGTATAGGTGGTCCGTCGCGACCGGGGGAAGCGGCGGAGCAGATTCAGCCCCGAGGCCCCCCCGCCGTGATGGCAACGGCCGCAGTAGCGAAGGGCGTAGCTCGGGTGGATCCGCGTCCGGAAGGCTTGGATGCTCTCGGGGTCCCCCTGGATGCGGACGCGGGGGTAGAGCTCGCGTGCCCCCATGTCGAACAGGAGCTGGAGCTGCTCGCGCTCGGGGAGGCTCCGCAGCTTCTCCGCTCCACCCTGGCGGATGAACGGCCGCATCTCCGGCTCCTCGCGGTACTCCGTCAGAAGGGTGTCCTCCGTCTCCCGGTCCACCTTGACTTGGAGACCGCGGTTCATCTGCGACTCGTAGACCTTGACCAGGCGAATCTGTCGGTCCGTCAGCCATTGCGGCCGCTCCTCCGCCGACGCATCGGAGCCCGACGGTGGGCTCGACGACGAGGAGTCCTCCGCCCGCACGATGTGCTCGAGGACCGCGCCGACGATCCGCTCCAGCCGCTTGACCTCGTCGCCCCTCCACTTCTCGGGGATCGCCTCCAGATGGTTCGCGGCCAGCTCGAGCGCTTCGGGATCCTGTCGCTCGATCGCCTTGTCGGCGAGGGTCTTGACGACCTCGGCGTACCGCTCCGTGTTCCGGTCGACCTTTTTCAGCCGCTTCCGATACACCTTCGGAAGGGGCCTGACCGCTTCCACCGCGTCGACCCAATCGCGGGGGAACCGCGTCGACACGCCGGCGACCTCCACCACCACGGCCTCTTTCGTCTCTCGCTTCAGCTCGCCGCGTACCTTCCGGCCGTCCTGCAGCACGACGGTGACCTCGCCTTGCGGAGCGTCGGCCGCCAAGGTGGGGATCACCAGAACGAGGGCGAGCAATCCACTGCGGTACATCTTGGGCTCCGGACTCGGCCGCCTCCGGCGAGGCCCCGCCTTGGGAGGGCGAACATGGACCTCCCCGCCGCCGCGAAGAGACGGGGCGGCTACGCTCCCGACGTGTGCGCGGGAGAGACCGCACCATAGAGGAGCCGTCTCGCAGCGCCAAGGAGATCGCGATGAAGGTGCTCGCGGCGCCGGACAGCTTCAAGGAGTCCCTCAGTGCGGTGGACGTGGCGGACGCGATGGCCCGCGGCGTCCGGTCGACCGTCCCGGCCGCGGCGGTGGACCGCTGTCCGCTCGGCGACGGCGGGGAGGGGACCGTGGACGCCCTCGTCGCGGCCACCGGCGGCGAGATCCGCCGCAGCCGTGTCCAAGGGCCCCTCCCCGGCGAGCGGGTGGACGCGAAGTGGGGCGTCCTCGCGGACGGGCGGACCGCCGTGATCGAGATGGCGGAGGCCGCGGGCTTGGCGCGCGTCCCGCCGGACCGGCGGGACCCGACACGAACGACGACGTACGGCGTGGGCGAGCTCATCCGCGCCGCCCTCGACGAGGGAGTCGACCAGATCCTCATCGGTATCGGCGGAAGCGCCACCACGGACGGCGGTGCGGGTCTGGCCCAGGCCCTCGGCGTCCGCTTTCCGGGCGTCGACGTCCCGGCGACGGGCGGAGTCCTCGACCGGATCCCCTCGGTGGACACGAGGGGACGGGACCGCCGTCTCGAGACGACCCCGGTCGTGGTCGCCTGCGACGTGACCAACCCCCTCCTCGGGGCGGACGGTGCCGCGAGCGTCTATGGCCCGCAGAAAGGGGCCACGCCGACCCAGGTCCGCACCCTCGACGAAGGGCTTCGCCGCCTTTCGACAGCGGTCCCTTGGGCCGACCCGTCCTCGCCGGGCGCCGGCGCCGCGGGCGGGCTGGGCTTCGGCCTGGTCGCCTTCTGCGGCGCCCGCCTCGCCCGCGGCATCGATCGGGTCCTCGACGCCGTGGGCTTCGCCCGTCGCCTCGCGGGCTGTGACCTGGTCCTCACGGGTGAGGGCCGCCTCGACGCCCAGAGCTTGCGGGGGAAGGTCTGCTCCGGCGTCGCCCGAGCGGCCGCCGAAGCCGGCGTACCCGTCCACGCGATCGCGGGACAGGTCGTCGCGGCGGACAAGCCGACGCTGGAGACGGTCTTCGCCGCGTGCTGGTCGCTCGCCGAGGGGGACGCCGCGGGGGAGGCGACCCGCGACGCCGCCCCGCGGATCGAACGGCGCACGGCGGAGGCGGTCCGACGCTGGCGAGCCGCCGTCAGCGATCCGTGACAGCCTTGCTGAGGGCCGCCATCACCCGTGGGTTGTTCGCCACGCCGTCGGGATGGGCCGCCGCCTCGTCTTCTCGCAGCCAGAGGATCTCCGCCACTTCGCCGGGATCGGCGACGACCGGCTCGCCGAGGAGCCGGCCCAGCCATCCCCACAGCGATAGGGGTCGGTCCGGAAAGTCGAAGCGCCAGACGCATCGGACCGGCTCGACCGCCGTCCCGAGCTCCTCCGCCATCTCCCGCACCGCGGCATCCCGCTGGGCCTCGCCGGCCTCGACCATCCCGCCGGGCAGACAGACACGTCCCCGGGCGGCCGCGGCCCGCGGCCCTCGCCGGATGAACAGCCACCGCCCGTCCGCACGCGGACAGCCGACGATCACCCCGTGGGACCGCCCGGAATGGGCGAGACGGCCGCTCATGGGCGGGGTTCGCGTCTTCCGGTCGCCATGGGGAGGGGAAACGCCGATCGCGAGGAACGGCGCTGCGTCGGCGACCCGACGCTCACTTCAGCTCCACCGACCAGTACGCGTTGTCCAGGAAGGCCTGCCAGCACGCGTACTTATCCTGGCCGAGACGGAGCATGATCATCGGGTTCCGCACGGGTTTGAACGGCTTCCGGACGAGGTGCATGCTCGCCTGCCGCGGCGTCCGCCCGCCCTTGCGCGAGTTGCAGCCGACGCAGGCGCAGACGAGGTTCTCCCACCCGCTCTTGCCCCCGTGGCTCCGCGGGATCACGTGGTCCAGGGTGAGCTCGGAGGTGGGGAACTTCTTCCCGCAGTACTGACAGCGGTTGCCGTCGCGGGCGTAGATGTTGCGTCGATTCAGCTTCACCGACTGCTGCGGCACGCGGTCGTACCGCGGCAGGCGGATGACCTTGGGCACCGCGATGCACATCCGGACGGTCCGCACCCAGTCGTAGTCCGGGGTAAAGTGGTCGCGGTACTCGCTGAGCTGGGTCCACGACTCGAAGTCGTAGGGGACGTACTGGCCGTCCGCGACGTGGATGACCTCCGCCATGTCCCGGACGAGCAGCGAAAAGGCCCGGCGAGCGTTGACCACCCGGACGGCCATGTACAGCTTGTTGAGGACCAGGACACTTGCGTTGAGACCGCTGGCTTGGCTCACGCCGGACCTCCAACAGTAGAATGGACCGGGCTTTTATAATAGCTGGGCGGCTCAGCGGCCGCAATCCGACCGATCGCTACTCCAGCCAATCAGGAAACACGAGGAGGTGCTCGATGGCTCGACGGGTGAAAGCCGCCACGAAGCAGGACGTTCCCGAGGGCTCCGGCCATTGCGTCGAGGTGGAGGGCCAGCGGGTGGCCCTGTTCAACGTGGGGGGTACCTACTTCGCCATCGACGACGTCTGCACCCACGAGGGCGGGCCGCTCAGCGAGGGGGATCTCGAGGGCGAGGAAGTGACCTGCCCCTGGCACAACGCGATCTTCAACGTCCGAACGGGTGAGTGTCAGTGCCCGCCCGCCGACGAGGACGTGCGGACGTTCCCCATCCACGTGAACGGGGAGGACCTCGAGGTCGAATTGGAGTAATGCCGCGGGGGCGGCGGAGGCGGGCCGCGGGTCCGTGGGCCGGCGGCTCGGAACGCGTGCGAGGACCGATTCGTCCCGGGCCCCTCCCGGGGTCGCGGCTCGCGTACGGGTGCTGCCGCCCCGAGTCCCGACGTGACCCCATCCGCGGCGGCAGGGCGAGGACAGGAGCGGTTCTCCCCGCGTTTCAGTGCCGAAAGTGGCGACGTCCGGTGAGCATCAGCGTGACGTCCGCTTCCTCGCACGCCGCCTGCGTCTCGGCGTCGCGCTTGGAGCCGCCCGGGTGGACGATGGCCCGCACGCCGGCCCGGATCAGCGTGTCGGGTCCGTCGCGGAAGGGGAAGAACGCGTCTGACGCGGCGGCGCCGCCGCTCGCCCGGTCGCCCGCCTTCTCCGTGGCGAGGCCACAGCTCTGCAGCCGATCCATCTGTCCGGCGCCCACCCCGACGAGCTGCTTTCCTCGGGCGACCGCGATGGCGTTGGATCTCAGGTGTTTCGCGGCGACCATCGCGACTCGCATATCCGCGAGCGCTTCTTCGCCGGGCGGGGGACCCGCGGCGTGGTGCCAGCCGTCGGGGTCGATCGGCGCGAGATCGCGATCCTGGACCAGCATGCCGCCGGTCAGCCGCTTGCAATCCTTTTCGGTCGCCTCGCGGCCGGACGGGTGAGGGAGCGGTCCCGTCTCGAGCAGACGGACGTTGGACCAGCGCTCCCGGAGCCGCTCGAGCGCGGCGGCGGCGAAGCGGGGGGCGATGATCACCTCGACGAACTTCTGGCCCTCCGCGATCGCCTCGGCGGCGGACGCGTCCACGGCACAGTTGAGTGCCACGATGCCGCCGAAGGCCGCGACGGGGTCGCCCGCGTAGGCGCTGCGGAACGCCGTTGCGGCGTCGCTTCCGATCGCGAGC
>CAZQQP010000164.1:7673-10086 GCA_964595475.1 uncultured Planctomycetaceae bacterium
GAGGTCCGGGCCGACGGCGAACCCGCACGGGTTGGCGTGCTTGATCACCGCGGCCGCCGGCGTCTCCTCCGGCGCGAACTCCTTGACCACCTCGAGGGCCCCGTCCGCGTCGGTGAGGTTGTTGTAGCTCAGCTCCTTTCCGTGGTGCTGCTTCGCCGTCGCGGGGGAGGGCTCGCGGCCGAGCGGGTCGGTGTACAGCGCCGCCCGCTGATGCGGGTTCTCCCCGTAACGAAGCTCCGCCGTGCGGCGAAGCCCGAGCGACAGCGTCTCGGGAAAGCCCGCCGAGCCCGAGAGCCAACGGGCGATCGCCTGGTCGTATGCGGCCGTGCGGGCGAACGCGGCCTCGGCGAGCTCCCGGCGAAGCGCCGACGTGGTCGCGTCCCCGTGGGCGTCGAGATCGGCGATCACCCGGTCGTACTGCCTCGGATCGGTGACCACCGTGACGTATCGGTGGTTCTTCGCCGCGGACCGGACCATGCTCGGCCCGCCGATGTCGATCTGCTCGATCGCTTCCGCTTCGGTCACTTCCGCCCGCTCCACCGTCTGTTCGAACGGATACAAATTGACGCAGACGAGGTCGATCGGCGGTATGCCGTGGGTCTCCATGTCCCGCACGTGGTCCGCCTCGTCACGCCGGGCGAGCAGTCCGCCGTGGATCTTCGGGTGGAGCGTTTTGACCCGGTCGCCGAGGATCTCGGGCAGGCCCGTCACCTCCTGCACGGCGGTGACGGGGAGACCGGCCTCTTCCAACGCTCGCTGGGTGCCACCCGTGGAGATCAGCTCCGTCCCGGCCTGGACGAGGCGTCGGGCGAACGGGACGAGGTGGGTCTTGTCGGAGACACTGATCAGGGCCCGCTGGATCGGCATGTCTCCCTCACGAAGCCGGAGTGATTTTCATGACCCGTCCGCCGTCCCGGAGGACCGTCATCGGCCCTGGTTCTGGGGTCGGACTGACGATGCGGTGGACCTTACTGACCGGCACCTTTCGCGCCACCTTCCCGTCGCGCCGGCGGACGAAGAGGATCTTGTCCACCCGCCCGGGCTGGTGGATGAGGATGTGGTCGCCCTGCTTCTGGAGCCGCGCCCAGTTGCCCGCTTCCTCGAGCTTCCACTGGACCTTTCCCTCCCTGTTCAGCGCCACGATACCCTGGTCGGGGACGTACTGGAGGACAAGGTCGCCGATGACGGTGGGTGCCTCCCTCAGGCCGACGTTGGTCGGATAGGTCCAGCGAATCCGGCCCGTGCCGAGCTCGATCGCGTAGAGGTTGTGGTCCTCGCTCGCGACGTAGAGATGCTTTTCGCCCACAGCGGGGCGGGCGCTGATCTCCTGATAGGCGCTCGTCTCCCAGAGGCGAGTCCCCCGCTTCGGGTCGATCGCGACGATCTCACCGGAGCCGCCGCACACGATCAGTGCGCCGTCCGCGAGGACCGGGTCCGCGGTGACCCGCGAGCCCATCTGATAGGTCCACTCGAGCATCCCCGAGCGGAGCGACTGGGCCACCACGCTGCCTCGCACCGACCCGTAGATGACGTGCGATCCCTTTACCACGGGGGTCGTGTCCACGAGCTGGCGATAGGAGAGACTTCTCCGAAGCTCTCCGTCCTGCGCGTCGTGGAGGAAGAGGTTGGTCCGCGTGCTGAGCCCGATGGCGTCGCCCACCTGGACCGGCGGCAACACCTGTCCGGTCGGGCCGACCACGGACTCGTGCCAGGCGGTCGCTCCGCTGTCGTCGGCCATGACGGTCGCGAGGTTGCGGCTGTCGACCGCCACCACCCACTGCTTGAGCGGGGTCACCGACGCCAGCTGTCGGTCGCTCGGCACCGGCAGATCACGCTGCCACTGGATGGTGTAGCCGAGCGCCTCCGCGGTTGCCGGTTGGATCAGGAGCCTCTCGAGCGGGTCGGGCGAGGGCGCTCGGCAGCCGACCGACAGAAGCGTCGCCGTCCACAGCAACAAGCCCAAGGACCGACGGATCATGCACGCTCCCATTCGCTGGTTGAGATCGGGTCGGACCGGGAAGGTGTAGGAGTATGGCCACGTCGCCTGCGAGGTCAAGCCGCCGTGCGGCTCAGGAGCCGGCGGGAGCCGTCGCCGACGGCCGGCCGTTCAGCAGCGAGTCGTACACGCCACGATAGGCCTCCGCGAAGCGTCGGGGGTCGAAGCGATCCGCTGCTTCCGCGTTGGCCCGCCCGAGTCTCGATCGCTCCGCGGGGTCGTCCACGAGCCGACAGAGCGCCCGGGCGATCGGCCGCGGCCGCCCCGGCGGGGTGAGCAGCGCTCCGCTCGCGTCGCCGACGGTCTCCCGCACGGCCGCGGTGTCCTCGCCGACGACGGGGAGCCCTGCTCGCATGGCCCACGCGAGGCTCGGCCCGCCGCCCGTGCCGGTGGTCGGCGCCATTGCGAGCGAGGGCG
>CAZQQP010000165.1:0-8959 GCA_964595475.1 uncultured Planctomycetaceae bacterium
TGCCAAGGCGGAAGCCGACTTCCGCCTTGGCACCGATGAATAGGCTCAACTTATGCTTTTCCGCCTACTTACCTCACTGAAAGACACCGTTGGTGCATCCCTCCAGGGGACTGCCGCGGAGCCCCTCTGCTGTATGATGACTGGTCGGGGCGGTAACCCGGGAGCGAGGATCATGCGAGCGGAAGAGGTCCGTGAATCCCTTCGATCGCAGCCGTTCAGCCCCTTCCGCGTGTGGCTGTCGAACGGGAGCTTCCACGACGTGAGGCACCCCGAGAGGGGAGCGATGGGCCCCCAATCGCTGTTCGCCGTCCGGTCGGACGCGGACGGGGTGGATCGCCGCCGTCATTTCCGCTCGACACGGGTGTAGAAGGCGCCGCAGAGCGGGTCGTCCTCCTCGTCGTAGAACATGGTTTGCAGCTCGTATCGTCCCGCTTCGAGACGCGTGGTGAAGCGGACCGACTTGGCGCCTTCCTTGTCCTTCGGCGTTTCCGACCGGAGTGAGACGTCCCCGATCTCCAAGCCCGCGGCGACGATTGGACGCGCTCCTCGGCCCCTCACCTCGTCGACGCTGATCCGGACGAGATGGATCGGGCCGGGATAGGGGTTCGCCCCCTCGTACGACCCCACCTGGCTGTTGGCGTCGCGGCCCACCTGGAGGCCGTCCCGCGGCATCTCCGCAAGAAGGCTCGGCGCCTCGCCCTCAAGCACACGGCGGCCGTCGAGGGCGATCCGGACCCTGTTCTCGCCGTCGACGTCGACGGTGACGGAGGTCGTCCCCCCCGGCAACGACTCGTCCACCTCGTACTCGGTCAGCTTGCCCTTATTCCTTAGCGCAAATCGGAGCCGACCTTCCTCGAGGTACAAGCTGTAGCCAAACCGGCCGCCGCCCTGAGCGACGATCACCCCGGATTCGTCGCTCGGCTCGAAGGTCGCCTCGATCTCGAAGCCGACCGAGCCGACATAGGGGGCGTCTCGGGATCCGAGCTCCGCTCCCTTGGCCAGCGTGTAGCGCTTCTTCTTGTTCGCGTCGTAGGGCTCGTCGAGCGTTTTGTCGGCGTGGGGCCACCACCGATAGAGGGTGAACTCGTAGAGCCCGTCCCTCTCCACCTTCACGTGCCATCGGCCCGTCCCTTTCCCCGCGATCAGATTGTTCCGGTTGTCGGCGTAGGCCCCATCCCAGTCGCTGGAATAAAGCATCGTCGGGTTGGCCTCGGGGCTTCCCAGCCGGATCCACCGCGTCTCGCTGAACGGCCGCTGGACCCCCTTCCACCATTGGTCGTAGGCCCGCTGCATGCTCGCGAGGACATCGGGATGCTCGTCGGCGACGTTGTTCTCCTGACCGGGGTCTTCTCGGAGGTCGTAGAGCTCACCGCGGACCAGCCGCCACTTGTTCCGCATGACGGCGGCGTTCCCCTTCCTCGGGTCCGCTCCGTACTGCACCACCAGCGTGCGGTCGCCGAGTGTGTCGGTGGTGCCCCGGAGGAGCCCGGCGAGGCTGGCTCCGTCGAAGCGGGCGCGGGCGGTCTCCGGGACATCCAAACCGGTGAGGTCGATCAGCGTCGGAAGGATATCCTGGCATTGGGTGAGCGCATCGATCTTGCGAGGCTTGCCAAGGTCTCCGCCCGGCCACCGGATGAAACACGCCACGCGATGGCCGCCCTCGTAGAGGCTCCCCTTGTTCCCCCGCATGCCGGCGTTGTAGACGCCCGCTCCCTTCGATGTGCCGTTGTCCCCCATGAAGATCAGAATGGTGTTCTCCGCGAGGCCCCGCTCGTCCATCCATCGGAGGAGCCGACCCACGTTCCCGTCGATGTTCGCGATCTGGCCGTAGAAGCCCGTCGGCCCCTCGGCGTCCGCGTAGCGGCGGGTGAACTTCTCCGGCGCCCGGTTCGGGACATGGGGGCAGTTTGTCGCGAGGTAGCAGAAGAAGGGGCGGTCCTCCGCCTGGCGGGCCTCCATCCACTCCATCGCCTGCTCGAACCAGACGTCCGTGCAGTAGCCCTCGTACTTCTGGAGGGCGCCGTTGTGGCGGTAGGTGTCGTCCCAGTAGTCGTTGGCGTAGTGGTCGGGAATGGACGTGATCCCCCACGCCCCGTGATGGATCGTCTCGTCGAAGCCGCGGTCCTGCGGCCGATGCGGATAGCTGTCGCCGAGGTGCCACTTGCCGAAGTGGCCCGTGCTGTAGCCGCTCCGCGAGAAGAGCGTGGCCATGGTGGGCACCTCGGAGCGCATCATGGACCGACCCTGGCACACCCGCGTGGCGCCGTTCCGCATCGCATCGAGGCCGGTCATAAGCTGCCCCCGCGTCGGCGTGCACTTCGGCGCGACGTGGAAGTCCGTCAGACAGACGCTCTGGCTGTGGAGCCGGTCGAGGTTCGGCGTCTCGAGCACGGGGTTCCCGTGGCAGCTCAGGTCGCCGTACCCCTGGTCGTCGGTCAGCAGCACGACGACGTTCGGGCGGTCACGTTCCTCGCCCCCGAGCAGCGGCGAGAGGGGCAACACCATCGCAGTGAGGACCACCGCGATTCCGAGCGAAGAGGTCGTCTTCATTCGATCGCTCCTACGGAGTTCGCGGCCCGACGACGCCGCGTCGCCGGCGCCTACGTGACAGCGGCTCTGCAGTTCCTCGGCATCGGTGGTATGGTGGGGATCATCCGATGGGACGCAAACCGGTCATCAGCCCGTCGAGCTCTCGCCGAGACCGGTGGATGGGGTGGGAGCGGGGTCTCGCCCTCGTGGCCGTGGTGTTTCTCACCGCGCCGGGCGGTGGCGCTGATAAGGCGTCCGATGCGCCGGAGGACAGGGGGCGACCCTGACCCACGGCCCGATCCTCGGGCGGCCGAGCGCTCACGAGATGGGGGTCTGGGTCCGCACCTCGGCCCCACCCGGTTCACGGTGCGATCCCGCCGCCGAGACAGCGACGCCGCGGCCCGGAAGACCACCGGCCGCACCCGTCTGGAACACGGGCTGGGTGCACCTCACCGACCTCGCCGCGGACACACGCTACACGTATCGCGTGCAGACCGGGGAGGGCTCCTCCGTCCGCAAGGGACGGTTCCGCACGCTTCCCTCGCGGGCGACCCACCGCCACCCGGACCACAATCCGCGGGGTCTGTTCAACTTCACCTTCGAGGTCGGCGCTTGCAACTTCCAGTACGAGCGGGAGACCACGGGCTACGCGATGCCCGCGTACCGGACGATGCGCCGGCGCATCGAGGAGAAGGTGCACTTCCAGATCATGCACGGCGACTTCATCTACGAGGCCCGCCGCGACACGTCCGTCAAGGCGTGGCGGAAGACCCACGGCGTGGCGCCGGACGCCACGCCCCGCGTCCTCCGGGCCATGCCCGCCGTGGCGGGCATGTGGGCGAACTACAAGCTCTAAGTAGGCGGACAAGAATAAGTTGAGACTATTCATCGGTGCAAGGCGGAAGTCGGCTTCCGCCTTGGCACCGATGAGACGGCGAACCCGATGCTTGAGCAAGCGCAACGTCCGCAAATGCCGGGATCTGCGGCCGGCGGGGCATCGCAAATGGTTCGAAGCCCACGCCAAAGCAAGGAGGCTTCGCGCTCCTCGCCTTGGCGTAAAGGATCAACTTATTCGTTTCCGCCTCCTTATCCGACCGTCGACGGCGAGCAGGAGGAAGTGCCGGCGCTTTCTCGCCGTGCCCCTCGCCCAGACCCGGCGGAAGAGGGGTGACGCCCGCACATGGCTCGGCAGGCTTCCTGCTTTATGGCTTTGGTGCTCACGGTCGTCGTGACAGGCGGATGTGTGAACGTCGAGAACGTTGACTACGGACAGGGTTGGCCGTCCCGTTCCTCTCTGACAGCCACTCAAGAGCTCGAAGGGGTTTATGCCAACGTGGGCGAAGGGGCTCGGGGCGAGCTATGGACTTGGCTCACTCGGAATCGGGGCACTCCCGAGAGCACCTGTGTCCGCATCCGTGCCGAGGGCCATTGGATTCGGTGAGAAAGGACGTTGTGGAAAAAAGCAGCGTGGCTCCACGAAGGAATCGGCGCGATAAATCGGTGGCGATTCGATCGAGGCGTCCGTCATGCGCTCAGCCCTCCGATGTCGAGAGCTTTTCAATCCCGCGTCGACCCGCAAGCGAAGTGAGTCCTCCTGCTCCGGAGTGGGCTGAGCCGTCCCCTTTGCTCGCAACGCGGCGTGGCCGCAACCGAAGAGGGGGAGGGGGAAATTTGGAGTTGGGGATACTAGCTTGATCAAAGGCGGGAGCCTCCGCCTTTGATCAAGCGATGCTCGAAGCCTCCTCGACGGTTCGCCAACGAGCATGAGAAGGAAGGCCGCTGCGCGTCCTTCCTTCTCATGGGTATCCCCAGCTCCAAATTTCCCCCTCCCCCTCTGCCCTTCCATCACATGCGCGCCCCGTGCGCGCATCCTGCGCCGGAAGACTCTGATGCGGAGGGGGCGTTACAGTCGTCGCGTTCAGCGGAACCGATCCAGCTGTAACGGAGGGAAGGATCTCAGCCATGCACGGTTCCCCTCACGAGTCGCGACGCACTTTCCTCCGCCGGGCGGCGTCGGCGGGCGTCGCCGCGGCGGTGGCCCCGCCGGCCGTCTCGGTCGCTTCGCCTTCGTCGGCGCCGCCGATCCGGAAGGTCGCCGTCCTCCGCGTCCCCGGCGCCTTCTACCGGCCGAGCGCGATGAACGCCTACGACGACGGGCCCAAGGGCAAGACGGGCTCGGTCCGCCTGGTCCGGCTGGTCCTCGCCGACGGCACGACGGGCGTGGGCGTGGAGGGCTACGCCCGCATCGACGAGAAGACCGTCAAGGGCCTTCGCCAACGCGTCCTCGGCGCCGATCCGCTGGCGATGTACGCCTGGAAGGACGGCCGCATCCAGGGGGTGGCGGACGCGAACAACGGCTATCGCGACCGCCCCGACGCGGGCGTCCGCCTCCTTCGGGAGACCGCCCCCGACGCCCTCTACTGGATGGAGGAGCTCCTCCCCGAGACGAAGGAGCGCTACCGCCGCCTCCGCCGCACGCTCACGGAGGCGGGCGTTCGGATCCGCCTCGCGGAAGGGGAGAACGCGATGTGGGCGGACGGCGCGGCCCTTGGAAAGCCGGAGGACCTCACGCCCTGGTTCGAGAACCACCTCATCGACGTGGCCCAGCCGGACCTGCGGACCGTGGGCTGGACCAACCTCCTCGCCATGGTGAACGTCGCCGCGGAGCACGGGAAGGCAGTGGTGCCCACAACTGGCAGAGCGAGCTGGGCAAGCTCATGGGCATCCACGCCGCCAAGCTCCGCCGGGCGGTCCGCTTCGTGGAGGACGACCGCTTCGCCCGGTCCGGGCAGGAGCGTGTCATCGCCGCGGAGGAGTGACGTCGGCGTGGCGTCCGGCTTTCGGACCCGACACCACGGACAAGGCCGAGGACGGCCTTGTCCGTGCCACCCATGCTGAGCTGTGCACACGAGTGGCACGCGTGGCCCGGACAAGTCCCAGCCGGATGCCGCCGGTGCCGAGTCCGCGACGCTGGTCCGTGGGGCGCCTCGCGATCACGGGCCGCGGCTCCTGCCGGCGACCCAAGATCCCATCGGCTCGACAGGGATGGCGACCGACGCGAGATTGGGCGAAGAGACAGCCCGGCGGGAGGGGCAAGTAGGCGGAAAAGAAGAAGTTGAGCCTATACGCCAAAGCAAGGAGGAGGAGCCTCCTTGCTTTGGCGTCGGCTTCGACCCGTTTGCAATCCCCGGCGGCGCCAGACCCCGGCATTTGCGGACGTAGCCCTCGCTCGAACATCGGCCTCCCGTCTCATCGGTGCCAAGGCGGAAGCAGGCTTCCGCCTTGGCACCGATGAATAGGCTCAACTTATTCTTTTCCGCCGACTTACCGGAGGGCGAGCTCGCTCAGGTACGGTTGAACGACATCGCGGCAACCGGTAGAGACGTGGTTCACGGCGTTGCGTGCCACTCAGAGCACACACGCCGGCGGTCGCCAGCCGCCCGTCAGTCGACGGGGTGGAGCCGCACCGCCTTGATGTCGGGCATCTTCTCTCCCGCGATCTTCGCCGCCCGCAGCGTCAGCGTCCCTTCTCCCGTCGGTGGCTCGATCACCCCGAGGTCGAGCTTCCCCCAGTCCTTGAAATAGCCCCACTCGGGCCGCGGCGTCCGGTTGGGCGCGGGATTGGGCCCCGGCGTGTGGGCCTCGGTCACCTTGCCGCTCGCCGTCGCCCCGTTCAGCTCCACCCGCAGCTCCGCCCCGACGTTGGGCTTCTCACAGGTGTAGAGCACGGTCACGCGATACCGCCCCTTGCGGACCACCTTCGCGGGCCACGAGGGGTACGCCTCCGGGTTCACCCATCCGGTGATCCAGTCGTTCGCCCACCCGTGCTTTCCGACGTAGCGGATGCCCTCGCCGAAACCGGGTTGGAGCGTCGCCTCGTGGCCGGGAAACCCGACGAACGGCAGCACGTCGTGGCCCACCTCGATGGGCAGCCGCTCGAAGCCGGCGCTGGTCACGTCGTTGAACCACTCCATGTACGCCGTCCTCAGCCGCTTGACCACGTCGGGGTGGGCGTCGGCGACGTTTCGCTTCTGCGACGGGTCGCCCCGCATGTCGTACAGCCGCCACCGTCCGCCGAGGTATGTCGCCCGCCACCGCGGCGTCCGGACCGCGCCTCGGTTCGGCGTGACCTTGCCGCCCTGCCAGTGCTGGAAGATCCGCCGGTTGGGCCACTCCGTCGCGGTCCGGTCGAGCAGCGGCACCAGCGACCGCCCGTCGAGCGGCTTCGTCTCGGGCATCTCCACACCGGTCATGTCCACGATGGTGGGCAGGAGGTCGTTGACCGACGCGATGGGCTCGACGGTCTGGCCGGGAAACGTGTGGCCCGGCCAACGGATGAACAGCGGCACCCGCGTGCCGCCCTCGTCGAGCGAGCCCTTGGCCCCCCGCATGTGTCCGTCGTAGCGATCTCCGTTGGCGCCATTGTCCGTGGTGAAGATGACGATGGTCTTCTCCCGCAAACCGAGCGTCTCCACCGTCTCGAGCAGCCGGCCGAAGTTGTCGTCGAGGTTGTCCACCATGCCGTAGATGGCCGCGGTGCGGTCGCCGAGGCCGCGCTCCTTGTACTTCTCGAAGTAGCGGTCCGGCACCTGCGCCGGCGTGTGGGGCGCGTTGTACGGCACGTAGCAGAAGAAGGGCTCCTCCCGGTGGGCTTTCATGAACTCGATCGCCCGGTTTGTCAGCACGTCCGTGATGTAGCCGTCGGCGCGGAGCCGCTCGCCGTTGTGCTGCAGCGGCGGGTCGAAGTACTGGTTCCAGTGGCCGGCGCAGAAGCCGAAGAACGTCTCGAACCCCTGTCCGTTGGGGTGGCGGGGATAATGGGCACCGTTGTGCCACTTGCCGAAGCACCCCGTCGCGTAGCCCGCGCCCTTCAGGATCTCGGCGACGGTCACCTCGCTCGCCCGCATCGCCTCCTTGCCGCGGGTGACGTGGTGCGTGCCCGTCCGGAGATGGTGGCGGCCCGTCAGCAGCGCCGCGCGGGTGGGGGCGCACACGGGGCTGACGAAGAAGCGGTCGAACCGGGCGCTCCGCCCGCCGAACGCGTCGAGGGCCGGCGTCTCGATCCGCCGATTGCCGTGGCTGCGGAGGTCTCCCCACCCCTGGTCGTCGGTCATGACGAGGAGGACGTTCGGCGGGCGCTCCTCCGCGCGGGCCGCCGTCGCCAGCGCGACGGTCATCGCGACGAGGAGGACGACGCGAGTCGGTGGAAGGGACATCGGGTGCGCTCCGTCGTGTGCTGCGGCTTCGATCCCCCTTTTTCCCCGTCGCTAGAATAGGGCTTTCTCAAGTTAGCATCTTCCCGGAGAAGCCCATGTCCGAGTCGACCGACCTGCTCCTCTACGACGACGCGTGTCCGATGTGCACCTTCCAGTCGCGGCTGATCACCTGGCTGGACTGGTTCGACACGGTCCGCCTCACCCCGCTCTCGTCCGCCACACCGCCGGCCGCGGTCCGCTCCGTCGAACTGGAGCGCCTCCGCGAGGCCGTCCATTGCATCGACGCGGACGGCCGCGTCTGGCGGGGCGCCCGGGCGCTGCGGCGGGTCGGCCTTCGCATGCCCCTGATGGCCCCCTTCGCCGCGCTGCTGTACGTGCCGGGGATCACCCAGATCGCCGAGCGAACCTACATGCTCGTCAGCCGCAACCGCCACGTCCTGAGCAAGCTCTTCGGGTGCAAGCAGGCCTGCTCCGTCCTCCCCGGCCGCCGGCGCGAGCAGGACCACGCCGGCTGACCGCGGCTCCTGGCGTGCGGTTGTTGTCTGACGTCGGATGGCTGGGCGACCGGTCGTCGATCGCGGACCGCCTCCGCACGATGCCGACGGCCGTGCAGCGTGTCGCCGTCGGGCCGCACGGCGCGTCCCCGCCTCCACCGAGCACCGTGAGCCTGGACCGGGTTGTGCCGCTCGGCGGCCGTTCGTTAGCGTCCGACCGTGACGCCCGCCGGCTGGTTCACGCTGGTCTTCCTCGCGTCGCTCACCCTCCTCGGCGTGCGGCACGCGGGCCGCGTCCGCACCGGCGAGGACTTCGCGCTGGCGGGCCGGAAGCTGGGCCTCGGCGTGGTCGTGGGAACGCTCGTAGCCACCTGGATCGGGACGGGGTCCATCTTCGGCAACGCGGAGTTCGCCTACACCCACGGCGTCGCGGGCTTCCTCCTCCCCCTCGCCGGCGCCGCCGGCATCGTGGTGCTCTCCTTCCTCGCGCCCCGGTCCCGCGCCGTGCCCGCCGGCAGCGTGCCGGAGATCCTCCGCGTCCGCTTCGGCCGTCCGGCCCAGGTCCTCGCGGCCCTCGCGCTGATCGGCGCTTACCTCACCATCGTCTCGTATCAGTATCGCGCCGGCGCCGCGGTTGCGACGCGTCTCTTTCCAGCGATGGCGGACCACGCGCTTCCCGTCACCTTCGCCATCTTCGTCATCCTCTACACGATCCTCGCC
>CAZQQP010000165.1:8969-9967 GCA_964595475.1 uncultured Planctomycetaceae bacterium
GGCATGGTGAGCGTGGCGTGGACGGACCTCCTCAACGGCCTCCTCATGTCGGTCGGCTTGCTCGCCGCGGTGCTCTGGGCCGGGCTCCGCTGGGACCCCACCGCCGCCCCGCTTCCCGAGCCGCTGCGGGCGCCGTGGGGCGGCGAGGGACCTGTCGCCTGGGTGAGCTTCCTCCTTCCGCCGTTCCTCCTGGTCCTCGGTGACGCCAACCTCCACCAGCGCTTCATGTCGGCGCGGTCGCCGAGGACCGCACGGGCCGCGGCGCTGGGCATGCTCGCGGGTGTCGCCGTGCTCGAGCTCGCCGTGGTGGGCCTCGCCCTGCTCGGCCGCACCATGCTCCCGTCGGCGCCGGAGAACCCCGCCCATGTCGTCATCGACATGGCCGGAACGGTCGTCCCCGAGCCGATCGGCGTCGCGATCCTCGCCTCCGCCGCCGTCATCGTCGTGACCACCGCGGACTCCTACCTCCTCGGCGCCGCCACCTCCGTCGCGGTGGACCTGACCGGCGGCCTGACGACGCCGGGTCGGCAGCGCCTCATCGTCACGGTGGCCGGCCTGATCGCCCTCGCCCTCGCTTACACCAGCGACCGCTTCTTCCATGTGGCGCTCTACGCCTACACGCTCTACGGCGCGAGCCTGACTCCCGCCGTCCTCTGTGCGCTGCTGTCGCCCCGCGTCCCGCGGGCCGCCGTCGTCGCGGGCATGGCCGCCGGCCTCGCCACCGCCCTCGCGTGGAAGGCCGTCACGGCCGCGGCGGAGGCCGAGGGGTTCCCCGCCGCCCTCCGGACGCTGTCCCTTCCGACGGCGCTCCGCGAGCTCGAGCCGGTCCTCCCCGCGCTCGCCGCCAACGTCCTCTGTCTCGTCTCGACGGCGGCCGTGCTGCGTCGGTCGCCACGGAAGACGGATGAAGCCACCACCGGTCGGACGCTCCGACGGTGACGGTCCCGCCACCACGGGCAAGCCCGCGGACGGGCACCGGCGGCATCCCGCTGGGACTT
>CAZQQP010000166.1:0-2554 GCA_964595475.1 uncultured Planctomycetaceae bacterium
CGTTGATCGTCACCCCCGCGGTGGTGTGAGGGACGTAGACCATCGCGTAGCCCGACCTCACGCCGGCCTCCCGGACCGCGTCCCGGACCTTGTCGGTGATCTCGACGAGCTCGTCCCGCTTCTTGCTCGAGACGTCGAGTGTGTGCATGGCAATCCTCCGTCGTGAACCGCGCGTAGGACAAGCGTTCCCATGGATGGATCCCGTCCGGACCTCCCTTGTCCATGGGATGAGGGTATCGTCGGCCTCGGCAGGGGCGATCCTCTGGCGCCGGTGAGAGCGCGGGGAACCGCTCCCTGTCGTTCGCGGTTCGGATTGTGCTTGCGAGCTATGATGGCGCCGATGAATGACTCTTCCGTCACCGAAACACTGCGCCTGGGCCCGGAGGCCGCCGGGTCCCTCCTCTCGCCCGCGGAGTTCGACGCGGCGGAGTTCAAGGAGGGGTGGCGGTACGAGCTGATCCATGGAGTCCTTGTCGTGACGCCCCCACCAGGTCGGCGGGAACGGGATCCGAACGAAGAGCTCGGCCATTGGCTTCGGCAGTACCAGGAACAACACCCGGAGGGGGCAAACCTCGACTTGACCATTTCCGAGGAGACCCTCCACACGGCGACGGAGCGCCGGCGGGCGGACCGCGCCATCTGGGCCGGTCTCGGCCGGCTGCCCGAAGAAGGGGAGCCGCCGACCCTCGTCGTCGAGCTCGTCTCGCCCGGACGGCAGGATCGTCACCGCGACTCCGTGGGGAAGCGAGACACCTATCTCGACGCGGGCGTCCGGGAGTACTGGATTGTGGACCCGAAGGAGCGGGCCATGACCGTCCACCCGCGGCAGGAAGGTGACTGGCACACCCGGCGGATCGGCACGGAGGCGACCTACACAACTCGATTCCTCCCGGGCTTCGTTCTGCCCGTCGGCCGTCTGCTCTCGCTCGCCGCCCGGTGGTCCGCCCGAAGCGAGTGAGCGCACGTGACGTGGAAGCGGCGGCCCCACCGTTCAACCATGCCCGGCTCGCGCCACTCGCCCACCGAAGGAGGAGCACTATGGCCAAGAAGACGATCGCGGACGTGGACGTCGCGGGAAAGACGGTCCTGATGCGGGTGGACTTCAACGTCCCGCTCGACGAGAACCAGAACATCACGGACGACCGTCGCATCCGGATGGCGCTTCCGTCGCTCCAGTCCGTGACCGACCGCGGGGGCAAGGTCATCCTCATGAGCCATCTCGGCCGGCCCAAGGGCGAGGGGCACGAGCCGGAGAACAGCCTGCGGCCGGTCGCCGCCCACCTCTCGGACCTCCTCGAGCGCTCCGTCGACTTCGCCTCCGACTGCGTGGGGGACGAGGTGCGGCAGAAGGCCGCCGCCCTGCAGGAGGGCGGCATCCTGCTGCTCGAGAACCTTCGGTTCCACAAGGGGGAGACCAAGGGGGATCCGGAGCTCGCCCGCCAGCTCGCCGACCTCGGCGACATCTACTGCAACGACGCCTTCGGGACGGCCCACCGCGAGCACGTCTCCATGGCGGGCGTGCCCCGGTCGATGGGGGACAAGCCCAAGGTCGCGGGCTTCCTCCTTCAGAAGGAGGTTCAGTACCTCGGCGACGCGATCGAGCGTCCGGAGCGGCCCTTCGTCGCGATCATCGGCGGGAAGAAGGTCTCCGACAAGCTCGCGGTCCTCAACAACCTCATGGGCAAGGTGGACAAGGTCATCATCGGCGGGGGGATGGCCTACACCTTCCTCCGCGTCCAGGGCAAGTCCACCGGCAAGAGCATCGTGGAGGAGGACCGCCTCGACGACGCCAAGCGGGTGATGGAGGCGTCGGGCCAGCCGGGTCAGGCCACCCTCGAGCTGCCCGTGGACTGGAAGTGCGGACAGGACTTCGACGAGTCCACCCCCACCCGCGTCTGCGAGGGAGAGATCGAGGAGGGGTGGGAAGGACTGGACATCGGGCCGAAGAGCATCGAGAAGCTGACGGGTGCCATCGAGGGCAACAAGACCATCGTCTGGAACGGGCCGATGGGCGCCTTCGAGCTGTCCCCCTTCCAGGACGGCACCCGACAGGTGGCCCAGGCCATCGTCCGGGCGACGGAGGCCGGCGCGACGAGCATCCTCGGCGGCGGCGACTCCGCGGCCGCCATCGACAAGTTCGGCCTCGCGGACCGCGTCAGCCACGTGAGCACGGGCGGCGGCGCCAGCCTGGAGATGCTCGAGGGACGGTCGTTCGGAAGCGTCGACCTCCTCGACGACGCGTGACGGGGCCCGTCGAATGGGCGAGGGGCCGCGAAGCCGCGAGGGCGCGAGACCGAGGGAGCGGGCGACCGCGATACGGGACGACGGCGGGGGGCGAGCACGCGGCAGCGGGTGGGTCTCGGGAGGAAGGATGACCAGGCGTCACGACATCCTGAACGAGCCGGCGCGGCTGCCGCTGGTCTTCCCTTCGATCCTCGCGGCGGACTTCGCGGAGCTCGGCGAGGACTGCGCCAGCGTGCTGGGCCTGGGCGCGGACGGCCTCCACGTGGACGTGATGGACGGCCACTTCGTCCCCAATCTCACGATGGGGCCC
>CAZQQP010000166.1:2564-9937 GCA_964595475.1 uncultured Planctomycetaceae bacterium
TGCTCTTCGGGAGCGGTACCCGGCGACCTATTTCGACGTCCACCTGATGGTCGACCACCCCGAGTGCTACGTAGGCCCCTTCGCCGACGCCGGCGCGAACTGCCTCACGTTCCACATCGAGGCGGTCCTCGGCCGAAGGGAGGACCACGAGGGCGACGTCATCGACCGGATCCACCGGCAGGGCTGTCAGGCCGGTGTCGCGATCAACCCGACCACCCCCGCCGCGGCCGTCGACCACGTCGTTCACCGAGTCGACCTTGTCCTCGTCATGTCGGTCCACCCCGGCTTCACCGGCCAGGCGTTCATCCCCGAGGCCGTCGAGAAGCTCCGGACGCTGAACCCCCGCCTGCCGACGACGACCCGCCTGGAGATCGACGGCGGGATCAACGCGGACAACGTCGACGACGCCCTCGAAGCCGGCGCCGACGTCGTCGTGGCGGCCTCGGCGCTGTTCGGTGCGAGAGACCGGGAAGCGACGATCCAAGCTCTCCGCGGGACGGTCTGATGGTCCGCGGCGTCGTCTTCGATTTCGACGGCCTGATCCTGGACACGGAGTCGCCGGTCTATGCCGCATGGGCCGAGGTGTACCGCGCCCACGGCCGCGAGCTCCCACTCTCGCTGTGGCACAGCATCATCGGCCGGGGTCGGGGGGCGTTCGACCCCCACGCCCACCTGGAAAAGCTCCTCGGCCGCTCCCTGGACCGCGCCTCCATCGACCACGGCCGCCGGGCCCGCTTCCTCGAGCTCCTCGACACGGAGCCGCGGCCCGGCGTCCGGGCGTGGCTCCGCGACGCACGGACCCACCGGCTCGGCCTGGCTGTCGCATCGAGCAGCGGCGCGGATTGGGTTGGAGGCAATCTCCGCCGCCTCGCCCTCGCCGACGCGTTCGACGCGTTAGTCACGGCGGACGATGTGAGCCGGACCAAGCCCGCGCCCGAGCTCTACCTCCGGGCCGCGAGAGCGATCGGGGTCGCGCCGGAGGAAGCCATCGCGGTGGAGGACTCGCCCACGGGCATCGAGGCGGCCCATGCCGCGGGGATGTTCACGGTCGCGGTGCCCGGGCCGATGACCACGGCGCTCGACCTCTCGCAGGCCGACGTCGAGATCGGCTCGCTCACCGACCGAAGCCTGACCGACGTTCTCTCGGACGCGGTCAAGGGCTGAAAAAACGCCGGCGCGACATGACGACCGCGGAGCGACGGTTCGAAGACCGATTGGCCCGACCCCGGGCCGGACTGGCTACGGTGGGCTTCCGAGAGCCATCCGGAAGGCTCTATGTCCCTCGTCTACGGACATTCCCGGTATGCGACGTTGAGCGACCGTCGTCGACGCGGACGGACGTCCGCGGGTCGACCTGACCGCCCGACAAGACGAGGTTGCCCGGCCTCAACCCGCCCTCGCCGCTCGACGGCCTAGCGTGGCAGCTCGCCTTCCAGTGCCAGGAGATCGTCTCCTTCGTGGCACCCGATGCAACCCCGCAGCACGGCGCCGGGGCTTTCCTCCGCGGCTCTGTGCATTGCCGCTTCGGGAGGCGAGGCCGGTACGATATGGCCTTCGACGTGACCGCGGGACCCATGGATCTCGAGGGACGGGAAACTGCCCGATGACCGAGCAGACGGCCAACAAGCGAACGTACAAGAAGACGCTGAACCTGCCGAAGACGTCCTTCTCGATGAAGGCGAACCTCGTCCAGCGGGAGCCGGAGTTCGAGAAGCGGTGGGAGCGGCTGAACCTCTACAGCCGCTTCCGGGAAGCGACCGAGGGCCGTCCCCGCTTCCTCCTCCACGACGGACCGCCCTACGCGAACGGCCCCATCCACCTCGGCCACCTCCTGAACAAGGTCCTCAAGGACCTCGTCGTCCGGTCCAAGACGATGGCCGGGTACAGCGTTCCCTTCACCCCCGGGTGGGACTGCCACGGCCTTCCCATCGAGCACAAGGTCCTGAAGGAGGTCGCCGGTCGCGACGAGGAGGAGGCCGGCGGCGAGGGGGCGGTCCGCACCGGGATGAGCGCCATGGAGATCCGCCGCCGCTGCCGGGAGACGGCGGAGAGGTTCGTCGACGTCCAGGCCCGCCAGATGCTTCGGCTCGGGACGATCGGCGACTACGCCAACCCCTATCTCACCATGGTCCCCGCCTACGAGGCCCGCGTGCTGGAGGTCTTCGCCTCCCTCGTCGACAAGGGGCTGGTCTACCGGGACCTGAAGCCCGTCCACTGGTCCATCGCGAACCAGACCGCCCTCGCCGACGCGGAGCTGGAGTACGCCGACCGCGAGGATCGCAGCGTCCACGTCCACTTCGAGGTGGAGAACCCCGACCGCCTTCCCGCCGCCCTCCAGCCGCCGTCGGGTGAGCCGGCCACGCTGCTGATCTGGACCACCACGCCCTGGACGCTCCCGGGCAACCTCGCGGTCGCGGTGGGTCCCGACATCGAGTACGGCCTCTACCGCTACGAGCGTGACGGGAAGACGTGCCACACCCTCATCGCGGAGGACCTCCACAAGAAGGCCTTCGACAAGGTGGGCCTCGGGGAGAACCACGGCCACAAGCGGCTCGGCCTGTGCCGGGGGCGGGACCTCGTCGAGGCGGGCCTCCGCTACCGCCACCCCTTCGTCGACCGCACCTCGCCGCTGGTCCTCGCCGACTACGTCAGCACGGAAGAGGGGACGGGCCTCGTCCACACCGCGCCGGGCCACGGGGCGGAGGACTACACCACGGGCGTCCGCGAGGGGCTCGCCATCTACTCGCCCGTCCGCGCCGACGGAACCTTCGACCCCGACGACGCGTCGCTGCCGCGGTGGCTCGCGGATGTGGACGTCTGGACCGCCAACGAGCGCATCACGGAGCGGCTGCGGGAGACGGGCCACCTCTTCCACGAGGAGGCCTACACCCACAGCTATCCCCACGACTGGCGGTCCAAGACACCCGTGATCTTCCGGGCGACCGAGCAGTGGTTCGTCAGCCTGGACAAGCCGGTGAGCGGAGAGAAGACCCTGCGGGAGCTCGCCCTCCACGCGACGGACGCCTCCATCACCTTCCACCCGCCGTCGGGCCGCCACCGCCTCCGCGGCATGCTGGAGTCGCGGCCCGGGCTGCCCATCCCCGCCCTCTTCGACGAGGAGGGCCGATCGCTGCTCACCCCCGCGTCGGTCCGCACCGTCGCCGAGCACATCCGGGAGCGGGGCTCCGACGCGTGGTTCGAGGCGACGCCCGCGGAGCTCCTCGCCGGCTACGACCCGTCCGCCGACCGCGACGCACCCGAGTGGCTCCGCGCCGACCCGACCCGCCTCCAACGCCTGAGCAAGGGGGAGGACATCTTCGACGTCTGGTTCGAGTCGGGCTCCTCCTGGGACGCGGTGCTCCGCCGCCGCGGCCTGGGCTTTCCCGCGGATCTCTACCTGGAGGGCTCGGATCAGCACCGTGGCTGGTTTCAGCTCTCCCTCCTCCCCGCGCTCGGCACCATGGGCGAGGCGCCCTACAAGGCCATGCTCACCCACGGCTTCATGGTGGACCCCGAGGGACGCAAGATGAGTAAGTCCCTCGGCAACGTCATCGAGGTGGAGGATCTGCTCAAGACCCACGGCGCCGACGTCTGCCGCTGGTGGGTGAGCAGCGTCAACACCAATCAGGACGCGAAGGTGGCTTGGTCCATCTTCTCGGAGATGGGCGACTCGTACCGCAAGGTGCGGAACACCGTCCGGTTCTGCCTCGGCAACCTCCACGACTTCGACCCCACCGCCCACGCCCGTCCGCTGACGGAGGCGGACGCGACCACCCTCGACGCGTGGGCGATGCAGACGCTCGGCCGGCTCACCCGCACCGTGGTCGACGCCTACGAGCGCTTCGACTACCGCCGGGCCCACGAGGCCATCTTCGACTTCTGCAACCACACGCTCAGCGCGGTTTACCTCGCCGCGGTGAAGGATCGCCTCTACTGCGACCCCGCGGACGCGGATCGCCGCCGGCGCACCCAGACGACCCTCCGCACGGTCGCGGACCACCTCGTCCGGCTCGTGGCACCCATCCTCGTCCACACCGCGGACGAGGCGTGGCTCGCCCTCCACGGGCGGAGCATGGAGGACGACGCCTCCGTCCACTTGGAGCCGTTCCCCACGCCACCGGAGACGCCGGCCGACGAGGGGTGGGACGCCCTCATGGCCCACCGGGACGAGGCCCTTCGCCAGGTCGAGCGCTTCCGACAGGACCACGACATCGACAATCCGCTGGACATCGGCGCCCGCCTCTCCGTCCCCGCGGAGCCGGGTCCCGCCGATCGCCTCGTCGGCCGCGTCGACCCCGTGGACTGGGCGGACCTCCTCGCGATCAGCCGGGTGGAGTTGGAGCGGTCGTCCGGCGGCGTCGCCTGGGAGCTCTTCGACCTCCGCGACGAGCCCCGCTGCGAGCGGTCGTGGAAGCGGGACGGCACGGTCCGACCCCGCGACGACGGGGGCACCCTCTCCGCCCGCGACGCCGAGGCCGTCGGCGTCCGGTAGCGGGACGGTCCCGCTTCCCGACCCCGACGGGGCACCGCCACGGTTCCGCTCGCGACATCTCTCCGCACGTCGGCCTCTCCGTCGACCGGCAGGCGGTGTCCATCACCTCCGCCGTCGTGAGGCCACCCGGCGGCTACTGGCCCCACCTCGAGCGGGCGCCCGCCGACGACGCCCGGATCAACCTGCGTGCGCTGCCCATGGATCGTCGCACGGAGTGGTGGCACCGCGTCCTCAACATCGGGCGCTACCAACGGGGCCTTGGCAGCGGCATAAGGGTGGGCGTGGTGGACAGCGGGGTCGGCCCCCATCCCCACCTCTCCGCCACGCCCATTGGCAGCTTCCTCGACGGTGGCCACGACAGCGGCCGCGACGTCCGCTCCCACGGCACGCACGTGGCGGGAACCATCGCCGCCACTCCCCCCGCCGGAGGCAAGGGCTACGCGGGCGTCGCACCCGGCGTGGAGCTGTTCGGGGCGCGGGTGTTCCGGGAGGTGGGCGAGGGCGGGGCGAGCCAGGCCGACATCGCCCAGGCGGTGGAAGCACTGTCCAAGGACTGCGAGGCGGACCTGATCCACATCAGCGTCGGGGCGCCCTACGGCTCCGACGTCCTCCAGGACGCCCTGGTCGACGCCCTCGAGCGGGGCACGCTCTGTGTCTGCGCCGCGGGCAACGAGGGCGGGCCGATTACCTGCCCCGCGGCCTTTCCCGAGACGCTGGCAATCTCCGCCGTGGGTCGGCAGGGCTGGCCCCCGCCCGAGACGCTCTCCGCGAGCCGGTATCCCGACAGCTCCGAGAAGACGGGCGCGGAGAACCTGTTCCTCGCGGATTTCAGCTCCTCCGGCTCCGACCTCACCGCGGCGGCGCCCGGCGTGGGCATCATCGCCACGGTCCCCGAGCGGTTCGGCCGGGAGGCTCCCTACCTCGCGATGGACGGCACCTCCATGGCGAGCCCCGCCGCCTGCGGAGCGCTGGCCAACCGCCTCGCGTCGGACGGCGTCTACACCTCGCTGCCGAGGAACGCGTCGCGGCCCTCGCGTGCCCGGATCCTCTTCGGGTCCGGCTGTAAGGACATCGACCTGCCGGAGAAGTACCAGGGTCGCGGGCTCGCCCAAAGCCCCTGAATGGACCGCCACGCCCGTCGGCTTAGGATGCAACGATGGGCTCGCCTGCGGAGTACATCGTGGCGATCCGTCGGGTGAGCCGCTCGAGCGTGCCCGACGACTGGCAGGAGCGGGTGCGGCGGACGCCCGGTGTCCGGGACCTCGGTGCCTCCGAGCGTCGCATGCAAATCGAGGCGGATGAAGGAGCGGTGGGACGAGTCCGGGAGAGCCTCGGCGAGGGCCGTCACGTCGAGCCGGTCGTCCCGCACAATCCCCTCGCGGAGCAAGGGAGACGAAGGGCGGATGATCCGGGGAGGGGTCGCGGCGGCTGACGGCGAAGAGAGGCCCGATGGTTCGCTTCCTGCTTCCCGCGACGTTGCTCGTCCTCCTCGCCGCTGCGACCTCCACTCAGGCCCAGCCGTCGGAGAAGATTGAGAAGTGGCTCGAGAAAAGGAGGGAGGAGTACCGCGATCGCATCGCGAAGGCTCGGAAAGGGCTGCACCAGGCGCTCGACCGGGCGATCTCCCGCTCGGCCAAGGAGGGAAAAGCGGAGCGACTCGTGACGCTGAAGCGGGAGTGGTCCCGCTTCCTTCAAGCCGACATCCTGCCGCAGTCGGCAGCGATGCGCGAGGCGCGGCAGAACTATGTCAACACCATCTCGGACGCGAATCAAGCTCTCATCGACGCGTATCAGACGGCTGCCAAGCTCGCCGACCGACGGGGTGCGGTCAGCCTCGCCGAGACGCTGCGGTCCACACGCAAGCGGCTAAAAAAACAGCGTAGCCCGATTCGTTACGGCCCCGACGACACCGTCGCCACATTCTCCGAGCACGAAGGGGCGGTCCGCGACGTCGCCCTGACGCCGCGCGGTCGATACGCGGTCACCGCCGGCGACGGCGGAACGGTCCGCGTGTGGGAGCCGGAGACGGGAAACGTGGTCCGCACGCTCGAAGGCCACGCCGAAACGGTCCGGAGTGTCGCCGTCGCCCCGACCGGCGAGACCATCGCCTCAGCGGGCGAGGACGGAACTGTCCGTCTGTGGCGCCTCGCGACCGGCAAGACGACGCAGCAATGGAATCTCGGCTCGCCGGTGACCTCCGTCGCCTTCTCACCCGACGGACGGTTCTTCCTCGCCTGCGGGCCGGAAGGTTCCCGGCTGTTCGCGGCGCGAGAGAAGCGCGACGGATGGAAGAAGGTCGGCGAATGGAAGACGGGCGTAACCGGCCGGGCCGCGGCGTTTCATCCGAACGGCGGCATGGTCGCGGCCGCGGGCTCCGGCGGATCGGGAACGGCCGTCACGCTCCGCAACCTGCCGACGGGGAGCGACCAGCGGGTGCTTTCTCACCTCGGTCGGCCTGTTTCCCTCGCGTTCTCACCCGGCGGCTCCCGCCTGATCACCGGTGACGAAAGCGGCCTCGGACGACTCTGGCGGACCGGCGCAGGACGGCCGCCCCGTCGTTTCGAGAAGCATGAAGGCGAGATCGGTGGCGTCGCCGTCGGACCCGACGGCCGCCGCGCCTGGTCGGGCGACGCGTCCGGCACGCTGCTCGCGTGGACGCTGGCGACGCGGCGGACCGTCCTCCGTGCCGACGCCCATTCGGGCGGCGTCGAAGCGGTCGACGTGGCGTCCGACGGGGTGCTCGCCGTGACGGCCGGCCGCGACGGCAAGGCGCGGGTCTGGGCAATTCCCGCCGACCGCCGGCTCACGCCCGTCCGTCCGTTCGACCTCTCCGCCGAAGATTCGGCCGGGGAGAAGGCATCGGGGTCGTGAGGCGGCGAGT
>CAZQQP010000167.1:0-9866 GCA_964595475.1 uncultured Planctomycetaceae bacterium
TGCCAAGGCGGAAGTCGGCTTCCGCCTTGGCCCCGATGAGACGGCGAAGCCGATGCTAGAGCAAGCGCAACGTCCGGAAATGCCGGGATCTGCGTCCGGCGGGCCATCGCAAATGGTTCGAGGCCCACGCCAAAGCAAGAAGGCTTCCCGCTCCTCCCTTTGGCGTATAGGCTCAACTTATTCTTTTCCGCGTCCTTATCGGCTCTCCACACCCGTCGCCACGCGGAGCGGAGGGCTTGCTTGCGGTGCCTCCCTGCCCGGCGACAATGAGCTCCATTGCTTCGCCTCGCAACCGCTCGCGGCCGATGATTTCTCCGTCCGACCGAGAGCACACCGCGATGGGCCGCCCGCTCATCTGTCTCGCCGGCGCGAACCGTTCGGCCATCGAAGGGATCGCCGTCGGGTCTGACGGCTTGGCGGTCCGCGTGGGCGGCGAGGGCCGGCTCGACCGGCGAGCCCCCCTCCGCGGGGAGCAGTCCTCCGCGTGCACGCTCCGCGAGGAGACGACGCGTCGCGCCGCCACCGTGGAGGCGCGAACGCGATGAGGCGTGTGTGGAGATGCACGGTGCGGATGCTGGGGGCGGCCGGGGTCGCGGCGGCCCTCGGCCTCACCCTCTATCTATGGGGCTGGCCCGTGGCCGCCCGCTTCGCCGTGGACAAGCTGCTCCGGGCGAGCGGAGTGGAGCAGTACGCGTTCGACCTCCGAAGCGCCGACGTGGGCGGCCTTCACCTCTCCGACGTCTCGATCGGCCCGGACCGACGGCTGCGGGCGTCCTCCGTCGAGATCACGCACACCCTCTCGGATCTCTGGAACCGCCGCATTCGGACGGCCCGCGTCGTCGGTGCCCGATGGGAGATCCGCCTCGGAAAGGATGGCGTGGACCTGGGTCCGGTCGATCGCTTCCTCGGCGGCGACGGCAAGCCACGCGACCGACTGCCCGTGGACCGCGTGGAGCTTCGCTCCTCGCTGCTCGTTTGCCACGCCCTCGGGCGCACCTGGCGTGTGCCGGTGGAAGGGTCCCTCGAGAACGAGCCCGAGTCCGACACCCTCCAACTCGATCTTCGCTTCCGCCTTCTCGGCCGACGCCTGCGTCTGTCGGGCGACGTGCGTCGCGACGGTCCGCTCACCGCGACGCTCGCGCTGTTCGCGCCCTCCGACGGTGAGGCGTCGCCCGAGCAGCGCGACCCGGCGATCCGCCTCCGATATTCCGACGCCACGCTCGACGCCGACGTCGGCTTCACCGCCGACAGACTCGACCTTGCGCTGCTCGGCCACGAGATCGAGGGCCACGGCGTTCGCGTCGACGGCCACGCCACCCTCGACGGACGGCGTCGCTTCGGCCCGACCGACCTCCGCGTCTCGCTGTCCCGCCTCTCCGTCGACGGCCGTCGCTTCGAAAAGGTCCGCCTCCGTCTCGCCCGCCCCGCCGACACCGCGTCGACAGGGGACGCGGACGGGGATGCCCGGCGTCTCGCTCCCCCGAAGGCCGACCAGGGGGACGGCCTCCACGCCTCGCTGACGGCCCACGACGCGGAGGGCCGCCGTGTGTCGCTGACCGCCCGCCTTCCGCGGGACGTGGTGGCGCGGGCGGGCTTGCCGCCGGCCGTCCCGTTCCACCTCGAGGCGGAAGGAACATTGCCGGAACCGGTGGTGACGAAGCTCGGTCGCCGCGGCGTGGCGGTCAGCGCCGAGCGTGCGGCTCATCTGGAGACGCGGGGCACGCTGCACCTGCCCGACCGAGGGAGCGACGCCGGCCGAGACGACGCGCCGCCGTGGCGGCTGACCTGGACGGACGGCCGGGTGACGTGGCCCGTGAGCGAGGTCGCTCTGACCGGAACGGCGCTGTGGCTGGAGGACGGTCGGGCGGTCATCCGCACGGAAGGAAGCGTGCGGCCCGACCGCTTCCGGGTGGACCTCCTTCCGGAGACGTCCGTCCGGCTCGGGGCGGTGCGGTGGGGCGACACGACGACGCTGTTCGCCGAGAAAGGGCGGGCCACACTAACGGTCCAACAGCCGGAAGCGACGATCCATGGTCGCTTCGACGGCACCACCCTGGATTGGAAAGCGACCCTCCCTGCCGCGGAGCTGGAAGCATCCGGCGGGCTGGACTCCGAGGCCGGCCTCCGCGCCGACCGCATCGAGGCCACGGCCCGCATCTCCGTCGCCGCGGCGCCGGGAGAGACCAATGTCAACCTTCTGTCAGCGGAGCCGGTAAAGGTGGAGGGTCTCGAGGGGAAGGGCGTGAAGATCCCGAGCGTCCGGCTGACCTGGGCCGGCGGGGACCGCCCGCTTTTCGAGCGACACCGGACCGAGGAAGGCGATCGCCGCGTCCGCGTGGCGGCCGCACTGGAAAGCGAGGAGCCCATCCGAATCGAGGGGGCGAACGCAACAGCGGCCGTCGCCGCCGCTCGGGTGGGGACGACCCTCCGCTGGGACGGCGAGGAGCGGACGGGGCGTCTGTCTCTCTCGGCGGACCGCGTCTCCGTGGACTCGGCGGACCTCCACCTCTCCGGCCTATCCGCGGAGCTTCCCCTCGCCGACGGGCCCGCCGACCCGGGTGCCCTCACGGTGGAGCAGGTCCGCTGGCAGGAAACCGACCTCCCGCCGCTCCGGGGTACGCTCGACGGGAAGCCGACCGACCTTCGGCTCTCGGCGACCTGGCCGCTCGGCGAGGAGGCGGCCCTCGAGTTGTCGGGCCAAGCCACCCTGGGTGACGGAGGCCTGTCAGCAGACCTCCAAGCGGACCTCAGCGGCTTCCGCCTCTCCCGCGGCACGCCCCTGGAAGCCGCCCTCGCGAGCCGCGTCGGCTGCCATCTCACCGGCGCGGTCGACGCTCACGCCGAGGTCGGCTACCGCGACGGCCGCCTCCGCTCGAGCCTCACGGTCTCCGTGGACGACGGGACGCTCTCCGCGAACGAGGACAAGCATCGGGTCACGGGGCTGCAAGCCCGCCTCCGCTTCGACCGCCTCTTCCCTCCCGCGACAAAGCCCACCCAACGCATCCGGTGGGAGGAGGCCCATCTGGGCGAGCTCACCTTCCGAAACGGCATGGCCGAGCTCACCCTCCGCGACGGCGCCGTCTTCGTGGAGCGCCTCCGCACGGACTTCGCCGGGGGAACCCTCCGCGCTCACGCGTTCCGCCTCACCCCTTCCCGGACGAGCATCGAGACGGACCTCTTCATCGAGGACGTGGGCCTCGGCCGGTGGCTCTCGCTCGTCAGCATGGAGCGGGTCACGGGCGAGGGTCAGCTCGTCGGCCGACTGCAACTGCGGATCCGGACAGCGCCCACGTTCGCGGTGCAGCCGGGCAGCGGCTTTCTCTACGCCCGGGGCACCGGCACGCTCGCGGTCGCCGACCCCGCCGCCGCGACGAAGTTTCTCGCGGGGAAGACGCCGCTCGCGGGCTCCCTCGACCTCCGCGGCGAGGTCCGTCAGCGACTGATCGAGGCCCTCTCCGACTTTCGCTTCACGGCCCTTCGCTTCACCTTCACCCGGTCGGACGAGGACCTCCTCATGCGGGTGTATACTGAGGGGCGCGGCCGGAAAGGCGCCCGGCAAGCCGTGGAGGGCCTCACCATCAACGTCCGGAACGCGGACGATCTGCTCAACCTCGCCCTCCTGGTGAAGCTCGGCCTCCGCCGGGCGTCCGCGAGCGCTTACAAGCGGCTTCAGAACCAGCTCCGCGGAAAGTGATGAGGCGAGACATGAGACGAGCTTACCCCTTCCTGCTGGTGGCGGTCGCCCTCGGGTGCACCGAGCACCGCATCGAGGTCGCCCCCATCAAGGTCAAGCCGATCAAGGCCACCGTGAACGTCAACATCAAGGTGGACCGGAAGCTCGAGCGCTTCTTCGCCTTCGAGGACAAGATCCGGAAGCAAGAGGGGAACGCCGCCTCCGGAGAGGCGGACCCGAGCAAGTCCGACTCCGCCGCCTCCGAGGAAGGAGACGACTCATGAGGACCCACCCATGGCTGCTCGCGACGCTGTTGCTCGTCCTGGCCCCCTCGGCCCTCGCCGGCGAGGACAAGAAGGACGAGCTGGAGAAGCTCAAGCAGCGCTTCAAGGAGCGCTATCCCGTCCTGCTCGACCTCAAGGATGCGGGCAAGGTTGGAGAGACCCACGAGGGCCTCGCGAAGGCCGTGAAGGAGCAGTACCTCGATGACAAGGCGAACCCCGACGCCGAGGACGGCCGCACGGTGAAGGAGTTTCTCGCGGCCGAGAACAAGGATCGCCGGCGTCTCTACGAGCTGATCGCGGAGGAGGTGGACACCACGCCGGAAAAGGTGGCCAGACGCGACGCCCAGCGTCGGTTCGAGAAGGCCGAGCCCGACCACTACCTCAAGCTCGAGGAGAAGGGCTGGGTGCAGAAGAAGAAACTCAAGAAGGACGACGAATAGGGCCTGTTCGGAAGATGACGCAGCTCACCCGAGACTCCAGTGCGTCGACTCCGAGGTCGACCCAGCCGTTTCTCGAACGGGTCCGGATCAAGAACTACAAGAGCATCGCCCGTTGTGACGTGAAGCTCGGCCCGCTAACGATTCTCGTCGGGAGAAACGGCGCCGGGAAAAGCAACTTCTTGGAGGCTCTTCGCTTCGTCACGGAGAGCCTGGAGACTTCGCTGGATCACGCGATCAAGGCGCGGGGGGGTGTGCGGGCGGTTCGACGGCACAGCACCGGCCACCCGCACAACTTTGCGATCCGGCTCGACATGCACCTCTCCGAGGAGCGCTTCGCCTCTTACGCGTTCGAGGTGAGGGCTGAAAAGCGCGAGGGCTTCTCGGTCAAGCGAGAGAAGCTCGACATCGTTCACGCGGGAACCGGGGAACGCCGAGCACACTACCACATCGAGAACGGCCATACCCTCTCGGCCTCGCCACAGGGGCCGGAGCCCGTCTCGGATCGCCTTTATCTGGTCGCCGCATCGAGTCTCAAGGCTTTCCGTCCCGCGTACGACGCTCTTCGGACGATGGGTTTCTACAACCTGAATCCTCAGCAGATGAAGGAGCTCCAGAGCCCGGACGCGGGCGAGCTGCTTCGCCGTGACGGGAGCAATATTGCGAGCGTCATCGCCCGCCTCGAGCACGACAGCCCCGAGCTGATGGCTCGGGTCCGGTCCTACCTCGAGAAGATCGCGCCCGGCGTGGCCGCCGTCTCGCGGCGAGCGCTCGGGCCGAAGGAGACGCTCGAGTTCCGCCAGGACGTGAAGGGCGCAGCCCGCCCCTGGACTTTCCATGCCGTCAGCATGTCCGACGGCACTCTCCGCGCCCTCGGGGCCCTCGTCGCGGTCACCCAGCTCGCGGACCGCGCGAGTCCGGTGCGCCTCGTCGGGATCGAGGAGCCCGAGGCCGCTCTGCACCCGTTCGCCGCCGGCGCCCTCGTCGACGCGCTCCGTGAGGTGTGCTCGCACACGCAGGTCCTCGTCACGACGCATAGCGCGGACCTGCTCGATGCCGTGGATCCGTCGTCGGACCGACTCTTGGTCGTCGTCATGGACGAGGGGCGAACCTCCATCGGGCCTCTCGACGAAACAAGCAGGAGCGTGGTGAAGGAGCACTTGTATTCGGGAGGCGAACTGCAACGGATGGACCAGCTCGCTCCCGACCCATCTGATCTCGCACGGCAGGAGCACCAGCTCGACCTTTTCGGGGATTGGGGGCGGGGGATCGTTCCGGAAAACGTTGGGTCGAAGACCGTCTCGGCAGGTACAGCCCGACCGTGGGCCAGTCGCGTCTAACCGCACGGATCGACCTTGTAGGGGCCCGTCAGCGTTCGTCGTCCTTCGAGAAGCTCTGCCGCGAGCTCGAGCGACGCCTCAGCTAACGCACGAGCACGGCGACGGAGAGGCATGCCGGGTGGAAGAGCCCGGCCGCGGTGGCACGCGTTGCTCCCCCGCGACCGACTGCCGGACGGGTGGCCAGGTCGCTTGTGTTGCCTCCGACTTCCCGGTATACAGAATGTTCTCATAGGCGAGCCCCGGATTCGTAAGATGCCAGACTGGAGCGACTGCGATGAGCAACGGCGATCCGAACCACACAGCGACGACGCGGAGGGACTTTCTCGCGGGGTCGGCGGCGACGGCGGGCCTCGCCGCCTCGGGGGCGATCACGAGCCGCGCCCACGCCGGCGGAAGCGACGCCATCCGCGTGGCGTGGGTCGGCTGCGGCGGACGGGGCACCGGTGCCGTCAATCAGATCCTCAACACCAAGGGCAACTGCAAGCTCATCGCGGCCGCGGACGCCTTCCGCGATAAGGCGGAGAAAGGCGTGGACCGGATCACGAAGCGCCACAAGGAGAAGGTGGAGGTGCCCTCCGACCGCATCCTCGTGGGCTTCGACGCGTACAAGCACGCGATGGATACGGAGGCGGACCTGGTGGTCCTGACCACTCCGCCCGGCTTCCGCCCCCAGCAGTTCGAGCACGCCATCGCGAAGAACAAGCACGTGTTCATGGAGAAGCCGCTCGCGACGGACGCGCCGGGTATCCGCCGTCTCCTCGCGGCCAACGAGCAGGCGAAGCAAAAGAACCTCGCGGTCGCCGTGGGGCTGCACCGCCGCCACGAGAACCAGTACCAGGAGACGGTGAAGCGGGTCCAAGACGGCGCCGTAGGGGACGTCTCGCTCCTCCGGGTCTATTTCAACACGGGCGGCGTCTGGGTGCGGTCGCGGAGACCCCACCAGAACGAGATGGAGTACCAGATGCGGAACTGGTACTACTTCACGTGGGTCTGCGGCGACCACATCGTGGAGCAGCACATCCACAGCCTCGACATCGCCAACTGGGTGAAGCAGGCCCACCCCGTGACGGCCCAGGGCCAGGGCGGCCGCGAGGTGCGGACGGGACCGGACCACGGCCAGATCTTCGACCACCATCTCGTCGAGTTCACCTACGAGGACGGGACGAAGCTGTTCAGCCAGTGCCGCCACATTCAGGGCTGCTGGAACCACGTGGCGGAGTACGCCCACGGGCCGAAGGGTCAGGCCGACATCAGCGGCTCGCGGATCACGGGCGCCAACGCCTGGAAGTTCGACGGCCAGCGGCAGGAGGGGCACCAGCAGGAGCAGCACGACCTGATCGACGCACTGATGAAGGGCGACCGCCCCAACGAGGTGGACTACGGCGCCCACAGCACGATGACGGCCATCATGGGGCGGATGGCGACCTACTCCGGCAAGCGGCTCTCCTGGGACGAGGCCTTCAACTCGGACAAGAAGCTCGCGCCGGGCATCGACGACTACACCTTCGAGAGCAAGCCGCCGGTGATGCCCGACGGCCTCGGCGACTACCCGGTGGCCGTGCCCGGGAAGACGAAGGTGCTGTGACGGGCGTCTCGCCGACGCGAGCCCCCACGAGCGCGTGGAGCGGCCTCGGTAGCCGGTCGCGTCACCCGGCCGCCTGTCGCCACTGGCGTTGGAGCCGCTTCTCCGAGATCTTGATGGCGGTGCCGACCTCCTCGGCGAACAGCGCCACGCGATACTCCTCGAGCATCCACCGCAGCGACCGCAGCGGCTCGGCGGCGGGGCTGACCGCGTCGTCGTCGCCGACGGCGGCGAGGTAGGCCCGCCACCACTTCTCGAAGGCGGTGGCCCGCTCCTTGTCGCGGCTGAGCTTCCCGCCCGCGAGCTTGTCGAATCGCGTGCGGACGCCCCGGAAGTAGCGCGGATACTGCCCGAGCCAGGCCCAGGGCACGCGGCGGAGGAAGCGGGGGGCGACGAGGTGGGCGAGCTGGGTCTCGATCTGCTCCACCGCGTGCCGCCACTCGAGTCGGCGGTTCTCGTCGATCGCGAGGCGGGCGTCGCGGTAGGTGTCGAGGATGCGGCGGACCAGGTTGACCGCTTGCTGGGTGACCGGCCGGAGCGCGTCCCGGGCGGCGGCGGACCGCCGTTCGAACTCGGCGGGGTCGCGGATGAGCCCTTGGCGGGAGAACAGCAGACGGTCCGCGATCATGTGCATGAGGTCGTCCTCGAAGGCCTCGGGATCGCCGAAGAGCGCGGATTGCCAGTGGAGCGTGCCCGACGCCGCATCGCTGATGTGGAACCGCAGCTCCCGGTCGTTTTGCAGGATGAACAACCGCCGGACGCCCTCTCGCGTCCGGGCCGCCGCGGCGTCGGGTGACTCGAACAGCTCCAGGCCCGCGGCGCTCCCCTCGTCCACGAGAGCGGGGAAGCCGGTCATCGAGCCGCTCCCCCGTGAGATCTCCACGGACTCGGGCAGCTCACCGAAGTCCCACGCGGTGATCCCCGACCGCTTCCACTGGTGGGCCGACACCTCGCTGAACCGCTCGCCCGCTTCCGCGCCGAGAGACCGGCGGAGCTCCCCGACGTCGCGGCCGGCCGCGAGCGGCTGGCCCTCCTCGTCGACGACCTGGATCTTGAACCGCAGGTGCTCGGGCAGGTGATCTTCGCGGATGGCGTCGGGGGGCACGCGAATGCCGCGAGCTCGCTCGATCGCGCCGGCGAGGGCCTCGGGGAAGCCCCCCTCGCCGAAGCGAAGCTCGGGGACCACCTTCTCCGCGGTGTCCGGCGCCGGGGAGAGGTGCCGGCGAATGGGCTTAGGCATGCCCCGGATCACCGCCGCCACCTTCTCCTTTAGCAGGCCCGGGACGAGCCAGCCGAGCTGACCGGGGTCGAGCTGGTTGAGCCCCTCGAGGGGCACGGTCAGCGTGATGCCATCCTCCTCCGTCCCCGGCGCCAGCTGATAGGTCAGCGGCACCTCCGCGTGGCCCACCCGCAGCGTGTCAGGAAACGCTTCCGCCGACGGAGCCTCCGCCGCCGGCTTCACGAGGTCCTCCCGCCGCATCTGAAGGAGGGAGGGATCCTCCTTCTCCGCCCGCTTCCGCCACTTCTCGAAGGCGGGCCCACTCGCCACGTCCCGCGGGATGCGTCGGTCGTAGAAGGCGAAGCGGACCTCCTCGTCCGCGAGAAAGTCGGGGCGGCGGGCCTTGGCCTCCATCGCCCGCACCTCGTCGACCAACTTCTGATTGTGGTGGAAGAAGGTCGCGTCCGTGTCGTAGTCGCCCTCGACGAGGGCGTGGTGGATGAACATCGTCCGCGCCTGCTCGGGATCCACCCGCGCGTAGTCCACGCGTCGGGCGGGGACCACAGGAAGGCCGAAGAGGCTCACCTTCTCCGAGGCGACGACGCGGCCGGACTCCCGCTCCCAGACGGGCTCGCTGTAGGACCGGCGGAGGAGGTGGGGCGCGATCGGCTCGATCCACCCCGGCTGAATCCTCGCGGCCGTCCTCGCGAAGCGCTTGGACGTCTCCACCTGCTCCGCGGAGACGATCCACTTGGGCGGCTTCCGGAAGAGCCCCGACCCCGGCCACAGCTGCAGCTTCTTCCCGCCGGCGCCCGTGTACTCGTAGGTTCCGCTGCGGTGGGCGACGTTCGCGAGGAGGCCGGCGAGCAGCGCCCGATGGATCGCGTCGTAGTCGTCGCGACGGGCGTGCCGCCGCATGCCCGCGTCCTGGACCAGGTCCACGAGCTGACGGTGGATGTCCGTCCACTCCCGCATGCGATTGGGATCGAGATAGTTCTGCCGGCACGCCTTCCGCAGCTGGTTGCGGCTGAGCTTCACCTTGAGGTCGTGGTAGAAGTCCCACAGCTTGAGGTGGCTCAGGAAGTCCGACTCGGGGTGGGTGAACCGGGCGTGGGCCTCGTCCGCGGGGTGGGGGTTGTCCACGGGACGCTGCCGCGGGTCGCGGCACTCGAGGGCGGCGGCGACGACGAGCATTTCCGTCAGCGTGTGCTCCCCGTCGGCCGCGAGGATCATCCGTCCGATACGGGGGTCGACCGGCAGGCGGGAGAGCGTCCGCCCCGTCTCCGTGAGCTCGTTCCCCTCGTCGACGGCGCCGAGCTCGTACAGCGTCC
>CAZQQP010000168.1:0-9859 GCA_964595475.1 uncultured Planctomycetaceae bacterium
CCGCTCCTCGCTTTGGCGTATAGGCTCAACTTATTCTTTTCCGCCTCCTTACGGGCCCTCGCGGTGCGGGCGTCGCGCAGAGACGTCCGGTCGTGGGAAGGGGGCGCCCACGGGGCAAAGGCCTCCGCGTGGGCCGGCGGAGCTGTCATCGGCGCGGGGCTCCGTCGTCGGGACCGCCGGTTCGCTGAGCCTCGGGGGCGGAGAGGGAGCCCCACTCGCGGGCGGGCGGGGGACTCGAGCCGCGTCGGCCGCGGCGGAGCACCCGGTCGCGGAGATAGGCGCTCGGTCGGCTCAGGGCGTACGCGATGAACGCGACCGAGAGGCTCGACCGCAAGTCGATCAGGAGGAGCAGCGCCGAGACGACGACCGTGGCGATGTAGGCGAAGGGCGCTCGGCCCCGGAGGTACCGGTTGACCAGATGGGTGTACCTTAGCGTGCTGACCATCGCGGCCGCGAGGAGGAGGGCGATGACGACGATCGCGATGGCAGTGGCCTGGGCACCGGTGGAAGGTGTCTCTTGGGTCACGGACCCCGGCGCGAACCGCTGGTGAAGGAGGACCAGGCTCGCAAGCGCTCCCGCCGCCGCGGGAGAGGGAAGACCCTTGAAGCTGAGATGGTCGTCGTCCCCTGGCTGTTGCAGCTCGAGGTTGAACCGGGCGAGCCGGAGGGCGCAGCAGACGACGTAGGCCGCGGCGCTGATGAGGATGATTCGGTCGAAATACTGATCGAGCTGGGGTGGACGGTCGAAGCTGGTTCCGATCCGGACGAGCTGCACGGCCAGGACGGCCGGGGCGACGCCGAAGGTCACCATGTCCGACATCGAGTCGAGCTGGGCGCCGAGCTCGGTCGTTCGCTTGGTGATGCGTGCGAGCCGCCCGTCGAGGCTGTCGAAGACCATTCCGAGGAAGATCAGATAGGCCGCGACGTCCAGACGTGTGAAGATCTCTGTTTGACCGAGCGCCGTCATGCGTGTGGCGTAGAAGATGGCCGCGAAGCCGCAGAGGAGGTTCGCCAGCGTGAGCAGGGAGGGGAGGACCGACGTGGTCCGCTGCCGCAGCCGTCGTCCGCCCGACCGGACACGCATCGCTTTCTTCGGGCTCTTCTCGTCCATCGGCACATGGTAGACCCGCCCGGCCCTCCGCTCGCGACCCGGCGGGCGACCCGTATCAGGAAGTACCCGCCGGGACGAGAAGGAGGACGATGCGGACGGAGCGGCCTTCCCAGCGGCCCGTCAGCAGCGCCTCGCCCACGGAAAGCGCCCGCGCCCCGTCGTTCTCCTTTCGCCCCGGCCAGACCACCCACACCCATCCTTGCCGCAGCGTGGTGCGGAGCTTCAGCGACGCGAAGGGCGTGCGGCGGAGGGGTCCCTCCTTCCTCGCCGGAGAGGGCAGGCCCGGCACCACGTCACGCTGGTGGTCGGGGAGGAGCTCGAGGCTCGGCGCTCGCCCCTCGCCGGGTGCGGGCACGCGGCGGAGGAGCAGGCGATAGCGGCCGCCGGTCAGCCGCTTCGTGGTCCGCTCGCCCTCGGGGCCGACCAATGCCACCCTCGTGGTCCCCTCCACGTCGTCGACGAGCGTGACGGGGCTCGGCCTCGACCCGGTGGTGATCCACTCATGCTTCTGGCGGAGCGGCTCGGGCAGGTTGGCGCGGAACAGCGCCAGCCGCTCCTTGGGCAGGACGCCGATGCGGAGGTTGTTCGCCTCCCAGAGCCGCCGGTCGGCCGTGGCGGGGGCGTCGAGCGTCCGCAGCGGCGGCCGCAGCCCGGGTTCCTCGCTGGGGTAGATCAGCCGCTGCACCCGCATGTCGCGGGTGGGGCGATCCGCGTCCTTCGCCAGGAGCTCCTCCGGGGTCGGCGACGGACGCTTCGGCTCGCTACCGCACGACGCGACCACGACCGCGGCGACCACGCCGATTGGACCGCGCATTCTGCCTCCCTGAGCTGCTCAGCCGCCGGCGACGACATCCTCGAGGATCTCCAGCCCCCGGTCGCCCTCCGCCTCGCTCATGATCAGCGGCGGCGCGAGGCGGACCACCCGCTCCTGGGCCCGCCCCACCACTACGCCGCGGTCCAGACAGCGGCGGACCACGTCCGTCGCCTTGTCGAACCAGGCGCCGGGGGCGTCGGGGTCGAGCTCGATGCCGATGAACAGCCCACGGCCGCGGACCTCGCGGACCCGCGGCGTCGACTCGGCCCAGCGGCGGAGCCGCTCGTGGAGCCGGCTGCCGAGCCGGCCGGCCCACTGCGGCAGGTCCTCCCGCTCCAGGACGTCGAAGAGGGTGGCGGAGACGGCCATGGAGACACAGTTGCCGCCGAGCGTGGTGGCGTGAGGCACGCCGCCGTAGGAGGCGTGGTCGAAGCGATCGGCCACCCGCGGCTCCGCGTGCATGACGCCGACCGGCAGGCCGCAGCCCACCGCCTTCCCGAGGGTCATGATGTCCGGCCGCACGGGCCAGTGCTGATAGCCGAACATGGCGCCCGTCCGGCCGCAGCCGGTCCAGACCTCGTCGAAGATGAGGAGCAGGTCGTGGCGGTCGCAGAGCTCGCGTAGGCCCGTGACGTACGCCTCGTCGGGGACGTACACCCCACCCTCGCCGAGGATCGGCTCCACGATGATGGCGACGGTCTCCCCGTCCACCGCCCTCGCCATCGCGTCGAGGTCGTTGTACGGCACGTGCTGAAAACCGGGGAGGAAGGGCTCGAACCCCGCTCGCGCCCGCGGCTGTCCCGTGGCCATCATCGCGGCGAAGCCCCGGCCGTGGAAGCTATTCTCGGTGGCGATCACCTTGTGGCGTCGTCCCTCGCCGTAGAGCCTCGCGAGCTTGAACGCGGCCTCGTTGGCGTCGGAGCCGCTGTGGCAGAAGTAGCTCCGCCCGCCGAGACCGAGCCGGGCGATCCGCTCCGCAAGCCGGGTCTGGGGCTCCGTATGGAGGAGATTGCCCACGTGCCAGAGCCGCTGGGCCTGGTCCGTGGCGGCCTGGACGATTTCCGGATGACAGTGGCCGAGCACGCCGGCGCCGAAGCCGCTGAACATGTCCAGGTACTGACCGCCTTCGGCGTCCGTCAGCGTGCACCCCTGGCCCGCGACCATCGTGACGGGAAAGCGCGGGTAGTTTCGGACGAGAGATCGGTCGTGCTGCTCGATGACGGGATCGGTGGCCACGGGCGTTCCTCCTTTCACACCCGATGGTACCCGCGGACCCCGCCGTGCCCAGCCGCCGCGTGGCCCTCCTGTGCCTTGACATGCGAGCGGCTCCCCCTACGATCCGCCTTGCTTCTCGGCATCGGACCCACGCCATTACCTACCCCGTCGCCGTCATCTCGGACATCCACGCCAACCTCGAAGCGCTGGAGACGGTGCTGTCGTCGATCGACGAGCAGGGCATCGCCCGCGTCGTGTGCCTGGGGGACATCATCGGCTACGGGCCGAACCCCCGCGAGTGTCTCGAGCGCGTCATGAGCCGTTGCGAGTGGTCCCTCCTCGGCAACCACGACTTCGCCGCCATCTACGAGCCGACCAACTTCAACGTGGGGGCGGAGGCGTCCGCCTTCTGGTCCCGCCGTCAGCTCGAGCTCGACGGCGATCGCGACCGGCGGGGCAAGCGCTGGGAGTTTCTCTGCTCGCTGAACTTCCGTCAGCACCTCGACGGCACGCTTTGCGTCCACGGCTCGCCGCGGCGGCCGATCAACGAGTACGTCTTCGCGGACGACACCGTGACCGCTCCCACCAAGATGCGTCAGATCTTCCAGCGGATCGACCACACCTGCCTCGTCGGCCACACCCACGTGCAGGGTCTTTTCAGCGACGCACCGGAGTTCTACGCCCCCGACGAGCTGGGCAGGCGCTACACCTTCACGGGTCAGGAGAAGACGCTGATCAACGTCGGGTCCGTCGGGCAGCCGCGGGACCGCGACCCCCGCAGCGGCTACGCCATCCTGCACGAGGATCGGATTGACTTCTTCCGCCTCGAGTACGACGCCCAGCCCACCATCGACAAGATCCGCCGCATCCCCGAGCTGCCCGACTTCTTCGGCGACCGCCTGCTCGAAGGCCGCTAGCCTGAATGTGGGAGGGTCTTTTCGATGTCCCGCCGGCTGCTTGACACGATCGTTCGGAGACGGCGAGGGAGGGCGCTCGGGCCCCTCGCCGCCGTACTCCTCGCGGCGACGGCCCTCCCCGCGGAAGCGGCCGACGCGCCCGAGACCGACCACTGGTCCTTCCAGCCCGTCCGCCGGCCCTCTCCCCCGAAGATGTCCCGAGCGTGGGCGGAGACGCCGATCGACGGCTTCGTCCTCGCCCGCCTCGACGCCGCCGGGCTGGAGCCGTCGCCGACCGCTCCCCGGCGTGACCTGATCCGGCGAATCTACTACGACATGCTCGGCCTACCCCCGACGCCCCGCCAGGTCGACCGCTTCGTCCACGACGACCGTCCGGGCGCCTGGCAGCGGCTGGTGGACCGTGTGCTCGCGAGCCCCCACTACGGCGAGCGATGGGCGAGACACTGGCTGGACGTCGTCGGATACGCCGAGACCCACGGCTACGAGAAAAACCAGCCGCGTCCCCACGCCTATCGCTACCGGGACTGGGTCATCCGATCGCTCAACGCGGACAAGCGGTACGACCGGTTTCTCTTCGAGCAGCTCGCCGGCGACGCCGTCGGCGCCGACGCCGCGACCGGCTTTCTCGTGGCGGGACCCCACGACGAGGTCCAGAGCGCCGATCCGGAGCTGACCGCTCAGCAGCGCCAGAACGACCTCGACGACATGGTCAGCACCACGGGCATGGCGATGCTCGGGTTGACCCTCGGATGCGCCCGCTGCCCCGACCACAAGTTCGATCCGATCATCCAAAAGGACTACTACGCGCTGCAGGCCGTCTTCGCGGGCGTCCACCATGGCAACCGCCCCATTGAGCGGTCCGCTTCCCGCGACCGCCGGCAACGCGCCAAGGCGATCGGGCGGGAGATCGACCGAGTGAAGCGGGCGCTGGCCCGGTTCCAACCGCTCGCGACGACGCGGGAGACGATCGTCCTCGACGACGAGAGGACCGTGGAGAAAGCGGGGGATGCCGGCGTCGCCCTCCTCGCGGAGCCGAAGGGACACGGGAAGAACGCACCGGGGAGCGAGCGGGGCCGCCGCGACGATCCCGGCGGCCCTTCGCGGCTTCCGAACGTCTCCGGAGGCCGGTACACCTGGTGGGCGGACCGGGCCGGCGAGGCGCTGCTCGCCTACGTTCCGCGAGCCGCCGGGCGATACCGCATCTGGTTGACGTGGGGATGCGGGTGGGACACCCACACGACCGCCGCCGAGTACTTGCTCGATCGGGACGGCGATCCGAACACGAAGGACGACCGGCGGCCCCTCGCCACGGTGAACCAGCGCTATTTCGCCGACGGAACCGGAGAGGTGCCCGGCAAGCCGCTGTGGAGCGGCTTCTATGACGCGGGCGTCCATCGGCTTCGGAAGACGAGCCGCATCCTCCTTCGCAGCCGCGACGGCGACACCATTACGGCGGACACGATCGTGCTGCAGGCCCCCCGGAAGGGAGGCTCGCCGCCGGAGACGCCCCGGCTCCGCCCGCCGGTCCGGGCGACCCGAAACGTCGCGCGGTTCGAGCCGGTGGTGGCGGACGCGGTCCGGTTCACGATCCGCTCGACCAACAGCGACACGGAGCCCTGTCTCGACGAGCTGGAGATCTTCGGAACCGACGGGAAGAACGTGGCACGGGCGTCGGCGGGCGCCGTGCCACGGTCGTCGGGCGACTACTCCGGCAGTCCCAAGCACAAGCTCGAGCACGTCCACGACGGGCGCTACGGCAACGCCCATAGCTGGATCTCGGCCACCCCGTCCGGCGGGTGGGTCTCGATTCGCCTCGAGGCCCCGACTGAGATCGACCGCGTGGTCTGGTCGCGTGACCGGGAGGGCGATTACGACGATCGCCTTCCGACCGCGTATCGCATCGCGGTCCGCCGCTCCGGCGGCGAGTGGCGGACCGTGGCCGCGTCGACGGACCGCCTGCCGTCCGGGTTACTCGGCAGTGCGGGTGAACATCGGTTCGCGTCGCTCGGCGCCGAGGAGGTCGAGAAACGAACCCATCTCGTCAAGAAGCTCGCCGCCCTCGTGCGGAAGCAGGAAGCGCTGACCACGCGACCCAAGGCCTACGCGGGTCAGTTCAAGCAGCCGGAGCCGACCCACCTTCTCTACCGCGGCGACCCGATGGCCAAGCGCGAGCTCGTCGCCCCGGACGCGCTGTCGGTTCTGGAAGACTCGGTCGGCTCTCTGGATCTCGATGTCGACGCACCCGAGCAGGCCCGTCGCGTGGCGCTGGCGAAGTGGATCACGGACCGAGACAACCCGCTGACGGCGCGGGTCATCGTCAACCGCCTCTGGCACTACCACTTCGGAACGGGCCTCGTGGACACCCCGAGCGACTTCGGGGCGAACGGCAGCCGCCCCACGCACCCCCGCCTCCTCGACTGGCTCGCGAGCGAGCTCATCCGGAGCGGCTGGTCGCTGAAGCACATCCACCGCCTCATCCTGACGTCGGCGACCTACCGCCAAGCCTCCACGCCGCGGCCGAGGGCGCGGAAGCGTGACGGCGCCACCCGCCTCCTCTGGCGCTATCCCCCGCGTCGGCTCGAAGCCGAGGCGATCCGGGACACGGTTCTCGCGGTCAGCGGCTCGCTCCGGCGGCGGATGTACGGTCCCGGCTACCGCCTGTTCAAGCCCAACGACAATTACGTGCGGGTGTATCGGCCGAAGGAGAAGTGGGGGCCCGCCCAGTGGCGAAGGATGGTCTACAGACACCAGGTCCGGATGGAGACCGGTCCGGTCTTCGGCGCCTTCGATTGTCCCACCGGCGGGCGTCCCCAGCCGGACCGGAGCGCGTCCACCACCCCCATCCAGGCGTTGAACCTTCTTAACAGCGGCTTCATGGTCCAGCAGGCGGAGCGCTTCGCGTCCCGGCTGAAGCGGGAGGCGGAGGGCTCCGCGGCGGACCGCGTCCGGCGCGGCTTTCGCCTCGCGTACGGCCGCACGCCGACGGCGGAAGAGCGAAGAGCCTCCGTCCGGGTCGCGAAGAACCACGGCCTCCGAGCCTTCTGCCGCGCTCTGCTCAACAGCAACGAGCTCTTGTTCATCCCCTGACGGAAGGGACCCCGATGACCCCCGACGGCCACGGCCTCTCCCCGACCGGCGCGGAGCTGCTCGACCGCCGACACTTTCTCGCCCGGACGGGCAGCGGTCTCGCGGGCATCGCCCTCGCCAGCCTCCTCGGTGAACAGGGTCTTCTCGGCCGCGGGGGCGACGCTCCGCGGATCGACCCCGTCAACCCGGTAGAGCCGCGTCCGCCCCACTTCGCGCCGAGAGCGAAGAACGTCGTCGTCCTCTTCTGCTCCGGCGCCATCAGCCACCTCGACACGTTCGACTACAAGCCCGAGCTCGTCCGCCGCCACGGCGAGCCGATGCCAGGAAACAAGGACCTGGTGACCTTCCAGGGGGAAAACGGAGCGCTGACGAAGCCCGTCTATCCCTTCCGCCCCCGGGGCGAGTCGGGGAAGCCGGTCTCGGACCTGGTCGGGCACATCGGGGAGATGGCCGACGACATCTGCTTCATCCACTCCATGACGAGCGAGACCAACACACACGGTCCGGGGGAGAACTTCATGTCGACCGGCCACACGGTGGAGGGCTTCCCATCGGCCGGCGCCTGGGTGACCTACGCCCTCGGCAGCGAGAGCCACAACCTCCCCGCCTTCGTCGCCCTGCCCGATCCCCGTGGGGTTCCCCAGTCGTCCGGGAACAACTGGGGCTCCGGCTTCCTCCCCGCGGCCTTTCAGGGCACGGCCTTCAACGCCCAGAGGCCCATCCGAAACCTCCGCCCACCCGCGGCTGTCGAGAAGGACGCGAACGCCGCCACCCGCGACCTCCTGAACCGGCTGAACGACCGCCATCTCGACAGTTATCCGGGGAACAGCGAGCTCGCGGCGAGGATCGCGAGCTACGAGCTGTCGGCCCGGATGCAGATGGCCGTCCCCGAGGTCACGGATCTCTCGGACGAGCGTCCGTCGACGCTCCGGCTCTACGGCGCGGACGATTCGAAGAACAAGCTGAAGGCGGGCTTCGCACGGAACTGCATCCTCACGCGTCGGCTCATCGAGCGAGGCGTGAGGTTCGTCCAGCTATTCAACGGCGCTTACGCGATGGGCGAGGGCGTGGGCAACTGGGACGGCCACAAGAAGCTCAAGAAACAGTACGACGTCCACGGGCCGATCCTCGACCAACCGGCGGCGGCGCTGCTGAAGGACCTCAAGCAGCGAGGGCTGTTGGAGGACACGCTCGTGGTCTTCTGCACGGAGTTCGGCCGCATGCCGACCTTCCAGAAAGGGGCCAGCGGCCGCGACCACAACCCGAAGGGGTTCACCTGCTGGCTCGCCGGCGCGGGCGTGCGGACGCCCTATACCCACGGGGCGACGGACGCCCTCGGCCATAAGGCGGCGGAGCAGGTCACGTCCGTCTACGACCTCCACGCGACCGTCCTGCACCTGCTCGGCCTCGACCACAAGGCGCTGACCTACCAGCACAACGGAACGGAGCGTCGCCTGACGAACGTCCACGGCCATGTGGTCCGCGACGTGCTCGCCTGAGACGCTCCGGCGGGGTGACCAGGGAGCGGGTTCTTCTACCCGGTGCTCCCCTCGCTGGCGGCGCGTTGCTGAGCCGCGTTCTGGCGGAGCGTGTCGAGGACGCTCCGCACCTCGCTGGCCATCTTGGTGTTGGGGAACTCGCGGAGGATCTGCTCGCCGGTGTTGACCGCGCCCACCCAGTCGCGGTCCTGCACGGCCATCTTGAACCGCACGCCGAGGTTCTCCCGCTTCTGCCCGATCACGCCGCGGGCCGTCTCCAGGTACGGCTGGGCCTCCTCGGGCGTGAGATACTTGTCGAGCTCCGCCATGAGCGACATGGCCCGCTCCACGTCGTCGTTGCTCGCGGCCTCGAGGAAGGCCCGCTCCAGCTCGTGCTTGCGCTCCTCACTCGCCTGGGCGATGCGCTTGGGCAGCTCCTGGACCTTCTCGGCGTCGGGGTAGATGCGCTGCAGCCGGTTGGCCTCGTGGTTCGCCCGCTCCCACTCCCGCCGGCGGAGCATCTCCTCGACCCGGGCGACGGCGGAGTCGATGTGGACCTGTCGCTGCTGGGTCCGCGCCTGGTGGATCTCCTGTCGGAACTGCTCGGCCTCCTCCATCACTCCGTACGTATTGGCCAGCTCGTTGACCAGCGCCATGGCCGCGTCGTAGTCCTGCTGCTGAATGTCCTCCGCGATGGCCTGGCGGAGCGTCTCCCGCTCCTTCTGGCGGTAGAGGATGCGCTTGGCCTGGTCCGAGATCAGCTCGCGCTCCGCGATCTGCTCGAGAAGCCGACGCTGCTCCGACAGCCGCTGATCCAGCTCCCCGGTCGGGTGGGTGGTGGCGAACGGGTAGACCGCGGCGGGCACGACCACTGTGAGCAAGCCGATGCCGAGGACCAGGTAGCTCGTCTGGGTCGGCCGGACGAGCACCTCGCGGGCCCCGATCACGACTGTCGCCACGCCGATCAACAACAGGAGGAAGAACAGGAGGTGCACCCACCAGCCACGGGCGTTGGGACGGTCGAACATGGCGCGACCCTTGTCCATCGTACGTCTTCGGATTATACCGCGGCAGCCCATCCCGACCGCGTCCCCGCCCGAGCGGGCGGGTCCGCTCGAGCGCCGCATTGGAGCCCCTCTCCGTCGGCGACCGAGGCCTTGCCCGAGGGCGCCGGCTCAGGCGAGCTCCGCGATGCTCGGAAACTCCGGCTGGAGCGTGGGGTAGAGACGGTCGAACT
>CAZQQP010000169.1:0-9828 GCA_964595475.1 uncultured Planctomycetaceae bacterium
GTCCGGGTTGGCGGGTTGCCCGGGCCCAGCCACGTTTTCCGGACAAATCAGGCGGGTGAAACGGCGGTCCCCTCCCCCAGCCCGCCCCCGTCGGAGGGGTACTGGACACCGTCCCCTTTCGGCCCGCGTGGCAGCGCGCACACGCTCGCGACCGCCAGGAAAAGACTGCGGAGGAATCAGCCCGAGCGGAGCCTCGCTTCCGGGCGGATCGCCCGACGAAGGAAGGCCGCAGGGCCGGACACTAAACCGGCGGCCTTGAGCTGTGCTTGGGACAAGCGAGGATAGAGGCTCGAGTTTGATCCGGGCGGACCCGTGGCTCCGCCCGGAATCGCAAGGAGCCCTCGATCGCCCCGCAGACTCGAGGAGACGCTATGGCCCAGTCGACGTTCGATACGACGAAGGAGTCGCTCGGCGACCTGCTTCAGGAGGCGTCGATCGGCAAGCTCCAGCTACCCGACTTTCAGCGCGGGTGGGTCTGGGACGACTACAGCATCCGGAGCCTTTTCGCGAGTATCTCCCAGGGCTTTCCCATCGGGGCGCTGATGACGCTCCAGTTCGGGGGCGAGGTCCGGTTCCGGCCTCGGCCCATCGAGGGGGTCCGGCTCGATGGCAACGGCGTGGAGCCGGAGCGGCTGGTCCTCGACGGCCAGCAGCGGCTGACGTCGCTCTTCCAGGCGGCGATGCTGTCCACACCGGTCGAGACGATGAACGACCAGCGCCGGAAGATCCGCCGCTTCTACTACGTCGACATGGAGGCGGCCCTCGATCCGGCGCGGGACCGGGAAGACGCCATCGTGAGCCTGCCGGAGGACCGCCGGCTCGTCCGCGACTTCGGCCGAGACGTCGCCCTCGACGTCTCGGACGAGCGGAAGGAGCTCCAGAGCTCCCTGTTCCCGCTTCGCCTGCTGTTCTCCTCGGACGAGTGGGAGGACCGCTACCAGGAGTGGTGGGAATACGACAAGGATGCGATCAAGTTCTTCAAGCAGTTTCGCAACGAGTTCATCGACGCGTTCCGGCAGTACCAGGTGCCGGTCATCTCGCTCCGGAAGGAGACCAGCAAGGAGGCGGTCTGCCTCGTCTTCGAGAAGGTGAACACGGGTGGGAAGAAGCTCGACGCGTTCGAGCTCCTCACCGCGACCTACGCCGCGGACAGCTTCAACCTGCGTGCGGACTGGATCGGCGACCCGAAGACCGGAGCGGAGGGACGCGAGGCCCGGCTTGCGAGGTCCCCCGTGCTTTCCGAGATCGCGAGCACCGACTTCCTCCAGGCGATCTCGCTTCTCCACACCGCGGACCGCCGCGAGGAGGAGCGGGCGCGCGGTGTGACGAATCCGAAGGAGCTTCCGGTGGTCGACTGCCATCGGCGGGCGCTGCTGAATCTGCCTCTCAGCGCGTATCAGCGGTACGCGGACGATGTGGAGGACGCCTTCGTCCGCGCCGCCCGATTCCTGACGCTCCTGAAGATCTTCTGGCACAAGGACGTGCCGTACCCCACGCAGCTGGTCCCTCTCGCGGCGATCCTGGTCCGCCTCGGTGACCGCTGGAACCAGCAGGGTGTCCGAAACATGCTGGCTCAATGGTACTGGTGCGGTGTGTTCGGCGAGCTATACGGCTCCGCGACCGAGACGCGGTTCGCCCGAGACTTCGAGCAGGTGCCGGCGTGGCTCGACGGGGGATCGCCGCCGACGACCGTCACCGAGGCCAACTTCGCGCCCGACCGCCTGCGGACGCTGCGGTCGAGGGTGTCGGCGGCCTACAAGGGGGTCAACGCGCTGCTGAAGCTCGAGGGCGCGTGCGACCTGCGGTCGGGCCAGCCGTTCGAGTACGCGAGCTTCTGGGAGGAGAACGTCGACGTCCACCACCTGTTCCCGAAGAAGTGGTGCCAGAAGCAGGGCATCCGGCCGGCGGACTACGACTCGATCGTGAACAAGAGCCCTCTGTCGGCCCGGACGAATCAGATCATCGGGAGCCGGGCCCCTTCGGTCTACCTGCCGCACCTCGAGTCCGAGGCCGGGATTAGTCCGGAGCGGATGGACGCGTTGCTCGGAACGCACGGCATCGATGCGGCGAGTATGCGTGCGGACGATTTCGAGACATTCGGTGCCCGTCGGGCCGAGGCGCTGCTCGCGCGGATCGAGGAGGCGATGGGCAAGACCATTCCGCGGGAGCCGGCGGCGGAAGGCGAAGACTCCGGAGAGGAGATCGACGAGGTCCTCGAGTCCATCGAGAGCGAGCCGCCGGAGGCGTGACGCCACGAGGGAGGCGGTGGTCGCCTTCGTGTTCCCAATACCCGAGGAACAGCTCGTTTCCGGTCGGAGCGCGAGGCGCCAAATGGTCGCTCGGTCCCTCGCGCTGTTGAAAAAGCCGTTCCTGGATCAGGCGTGGTCTCTTTGGTGGCTCTCCGACATGCCGTGCTTTCCCGGGTCGTGGTCGCGGCCGTCCAACCGCACGACCGCTCGACCGGTGGGGGGTAGCCCTACCCCTTTTTCGAGGCTCTCAGAGCCGCAGGGGCGAAATCGGCAGGGTGGCTAACTCTGGGCATCGGAGGGGTTTGTGGGAATCGGGGCGACTGGATTCGAACCAGCGACCTCCTGCTCCCAAAGCAGGCGCTCTTTCCAAGCTGAGCTACGCCCCGGCTCGCGTCTTCGCCTTGCACAGCGTATCCGACGGGGTCGCGTTGTCCATGCGGAGCCACCTGGGCCCGCCTACGCGGGCGTGGCGAGCAACGCGGGCCTCGGCCGCGGTCCGGCGAGCGGCGGCCGGAGAGGGCGGGGGGAAACGGCGCGGTCGGGATCGCGACGCAAAGCGTGCGAAGCCGGTTCCTTTCCCCAGCCGTGTATTCGCCCGTGGCGGGGCCGACTTCCGTCGGGCGGGATCGGTGTGAGGCGAGGACGGACCCATGCCCGAAGGGACGTGCTCTCTTCGGGCTTTTTCAGGGTTGCCGACGCGCTTCATGGATCGTCCGCGAAAGAGCCGCGTGATCCCCGGCCCACTTCCGGTGCAACCCACCGCTCGTGTCGGCCGTGGGACAGCGGTCCATCTTGACATCCGAGCACCCATGCTCTGAGATACGCGCCCTCGGCCGCGACGTCGGGCGGCCACACCGCGTCTGGGCGAACGGAGCACGCCGATGACCGGACCCGCGCCGTGGGTTGTCTTCGCCCGCCTGCTCCTCCCGGCCGCGGTCTTCTCGGTCCTCGCGGCACCGCTGCTCGCCGGAGCGGACGGGCCTCCGGACCTCTCCCCCGTCACACACCACGAAGCGCCGGATCACGCGCCGGTCCCCGTGGTCAGGGGTGAGGCGCCGCGGGCCACGCTGGTCCGGATGGACGAGGGGAGCAAGCCGCACCGGGTCGCGGTGGAGGAGCTCCGCACCTGCGTGGAGCGGGCGACGGGCGTGACGCTTCCCGTGACGCGAGGCGCGGTTCCCGACGGACCCGCGATCGTCGTGGGCGGCTGCGAGGCGGCCGCCCGCCACGGCCTCGACCCGTCCGAGATGGAGGCCGAGGCGTTCCACATCAAGACGGCGGAGGATCGCGTGTTCATCGTCGGGCGAGGGAACGGGACGGCGTGGGGCGTCTTCGCCTTCCTCGAGCGCTTCCTGGGCGTGCGGTGGTACTGGCCCGCCGGCCGCGGCGGCCGCTCCGTCCCGACGAGGGACGGCCTTCGGGTCGAGCCGACGTGGATCCCCGACGCACCCGTCTTCCGGAAGCGGGAGATCTTCCCGCCCGCGGGTCGCTCGCCGTACCACGACGGGCGACAGAACCTCTCCGCGTTCCAGACCAAGCTGCGGGCGGGAAGCTCGTGGCCCATGAAGCTCGTCGTCCACGGCGATCGCGGCCTCGCCAAGGTGGACGCCTACCGCCAGAAGCCCGAGATGTGGCAGCTCAACAAGCGGGGCGAGCGGGAGCGGACCCACCCCTGCTACACGGCCGAGGAGACGGTCGACGCGTTCCTCCGCGAGATCGCCCGGCACGAGCGGGGGAAGGAGGCCCGGATCGGCATCCGCGGGCACACCGTGACGGTCTCGCCGGCCGACGTGGGCATCGCGTGCCACTGCGACGACTGCCGGTCGCTGTGGCGTCCCGACGCCGGCGAGTACGGACGGGCCACCCGCATCATGGCGAGTTTCGTGAAGCGCCTCGGCGAGCGGATGAAGAAGGCGTACCCCGAGAAGCGCATCCTCTTCCTGCCCTACCAGAACTACACGATCCCGCCGGAGGACATCACGCTTCCGGACAACGTTTACGTCCAGATGTGCCACATGCCGGGCCTCGCCCTCTACAAGGAGCCGGAGATCCGCGAGCGGTGGCAGGGCTACGTCGACGGGTGGGTGAAACGGACGGGCCATCCCATCCAGGACTGGCACTACAGCTGCTGGCCGGCGGACCGGACGCGGGCGCCGTATCAGTACCCCCACGTGGTCAACGACTATTACACCCGCAACCGCGAGACGACGGTCGGGAGCTTCATCAACGGCACCGGCAACCACTGGCCGCGTTTCCACTTCACCCTCTATTGCTGGATGAAGTCCCTCTGGGACCCGGCCTTCGACGTGGACGCTGCCATGCGGGAATACACCCGGCGGATGTACGGGGACGCCGCCGAGACGGTCCACGAAATCCTGCGTCTCCAGACGCGGGGCTGGGAGGAGAGCCGGTGGAAGGGGCGGTTCTCCGCGAAGGCCCTGTACCGCGAGGGCTACCCGAAAAAGGTCCTCGAGCGGATCCGGAAGCTCCTCGAGAAGGCCCGGAAGCAGGTAGAGGGCGATGGGAAGAGCGCCCGCCGCCTCGCCTACTTCGCCGCGCCGTTCGAGCCCTTTTTCGAGGAATACGCGATGGTGATCGAGGGAAAGGGGAAGCCCCGGGTGGTCTTCCAGAAGGTCGCGGAGAATCCGGTGGTGGATGGCAACCTCGACGACGATGCGTGGAACAAGGCGCCCGCGACGCATCTGGTGACCCGGAAAGGGGGGAAGGAGGCGGACCCCGCCTACCCGACGAAGGTCCGGGGCGTCTACACCCTCGACGGGATCACCCTCGGCTTTGAGATGGCCGAGCCGGCTCCCGGGAAGCTCGCGACGGGAAAGGGCTCCGAGGATACCGGCGTGCTCTGGCACAACGACTGCGTGGAGGTCTTCCTCGACCCGACGGAGGAGAACGCGGACGACTTCTATCAGCTCATCGTGACGGCCGACCTCGAGATGTACCACGCCCACGCCGGCGACACGGCGTGGGACCCGGAGGGCGTGAAGGCGGCCACGCACACGACCGAGGACGCCTGGACCATGGAGATCTTCATTCCGCTTGCCGCCCTCGACGGCGTCGACCGCCTCGGCACGACGAAGTGGAGCGGCCAGCTCACCCGCCACCGTCACGGCCGAGGCAAGCCCGGGTCGGGGGAGAACCAGCGGCTCAACTACGAGACGGGCGACCGGAACGCGAGCCGCGCCGACTTCTGCCCGATCCACTTCCGTGAGTAGACCGTGGCCGATCGGCCGAGCGACGCGGATCGCTTCAGAAGCCGGACAGACTGTCGTCAACGAGCGCTGGCGGCCGCATGGAACAGAAGTGCGGCGTGCGCGGTTGTCACGGCTCCGTTTTGTCGTCGTCTCCTCACGAGTGAGGAAGGGGTGCTGACGGCGGCTTGATCGCTTCGCGGGACCGGAGAGAGCGCTTGGGCCGCTTCCTTACTCGTCGCCGTTCGACCCGTCGCCGCAGGAGTCGGCTCATCCGCCCGGCGCGGGGAGCCCCTCCTCGGCGCGGTGCTTCCGGATCGCTTGCTTTTGGTGGGTAAGGATCCGGCAATCGCTGCGGGGCTCGGCGCTGCAGAGAAGAACATAGCCGGCGGCCGCGTCCTGACCGTAGTACCGCATCGCCCAGGGATGGTCGACCTTCCCCGAAAGCAGCCGGCCGGCGCAGGTGGTGCACCACCCCTGACAGCAGCTGTTGGGCAGGTCGATCTCAGCCTTCAGCGCGGCGTCGAGGATCGTCTCGTCCTCGGCGACGCGGAGCGTGCGCTCCGTCCCGTCGCTCCAGACCAACGTGACCTCGTGGGTTCGCTCGCTCATCGTTGCCCCTGGCCACCCGGCACTCAGCTGGCGTTTCGGCCTCTCGCGTCGGTTCAGCCTCGCGGCCGGGGCGACCATGAAAAACGCCCGGCCCGTCGGGGCCGGGCGTCGAAGCGGTCTTCCATCTCTTCCTACGGGTTGTAGAAGCCACGGTTCTTGCTGTAGGGGGCGTCGCCCGGCGCTCCCCGCCGGAAGTGGCCGGATGGCCGCGGGACCCCGTCCCGCTCCTTGCTGAGCAGCTCGATGAACCACGCCTCGTGCTCGATCTCCTCGTTTAGGATCCGCATGGCCAGCTCGTGGGTCCTCCGGTCCTTCCCCGCGGTCATGTCGCACACCTCGTTCCACGTCCGGATCGCGCACCGCTCCGCCTCGAGAAGCACCTGGAGGATGCTCGCGGGGCTCGGGTCGCTCGGGAGGTACGCGTCGGGACAGCTCGCCCGGTCCGAGAACGTCCGGATGTCCCGGGGAATCTCCCCGCCGAGCTCGTAGATCCGCGGCGTGATCAGCTCGAAGTGCGCCCGGTCCTCCAGCCTCGCGTCCTCCGTGATCTCTTTGTAATCCTCCTGTCCCGCGAGGTACATCCGGAGGATGGTGTAGTAGTAGTACGTGGTGAACTCCGCCGCGGCCGCGTCGATCAGCTTCTCGACGAGCTGGTCGACGTCGACGCCGCGTGCCTTCGCCTGTTCGACTCCGACCCTCTGGGTCGTATCGCCCGGCTTCACCCGACCGCTGGCGTGGGGCTTGGACTGGGCCATGGGGAGTCTCCTTCTGTTGGCCATATCGACGTGATCCCGACTCGCAACGTCGCTGACAATACGGGAGTGGGGCGGAGCTTTCCGCGTCCGGCGTGCAGCGGCACGGGGCATGGGGCGTGGGCCTCTGCGCCGGGCCGCTCCGTCCCGACGCGGGTCGGGAGTCAGGCCCCACGCTCCATGCCCCGTGCCCCTGCACTTGGTCCCCTCCGCGGCCCGGAGAAAGGATGGCGGAATGCTCGACCGCCTGTTCCATCCCGTGACGGCGGAGTGGGTTCGCACGCGGTTCGGCGGGCCCAACGAGCCGCAGGAGCAGGGGTGGCCGTCCATCGCGGCCGCCCGCCACACGCTCATCGCGGCGCCGACGGGGTCGGGGAAGACGCTCGCGGCCTTCCTCGTTCTCCTCGACCACCTTCTCCGGTGCGCCCTCGACGGCACGTTGGAGGACCGCACCGAGGTGGTCTACGTCTCCCCGCTCAAGGCGCTCAGCCACGACATCGAGCGAAACCTCGAGGAGCCTCTCCGCGAGCTCACGGAGCTCGCCCACGCCCGCGGCTACGCCCCGGCGGAGATCCGGACAGCCGTCCGAACGGGCGACACGCCGTCGTCGCAGCGCCAGGCGATGGCGCGGAAGCCGCCGCACATCCTCGTGACCACGCCGGAGTCGCTCTATCTGCTCCTCACCGCCGCGAAGAGCCGCGAGATGCTTCGGTCCGCCCGCACGGTCGTCGTGGACGAGATCCACGCGCTCGCGAGCGACAAGCGGGGCTCCCACCTCTCCCTCACCCTCGAGCGGCTCGAGGCCCTCGTCGGCGCCCCACCCACCCGCATCGGCCTCTCGGCGACGCAGCACCCCATCGACGCGGTCGCCCGCTTCCTCGTGGGCGCCAAGCGGGTGGACGCGGCGGGCCGTCCGGACTGCACCGTCGTGGACGTCGGCCACGCCCGCACCCTCGACATCGCGCCGGAGGTGCCGACGACGGACCTCGGCGCCGTCTGCACCCACGAGCAGTGGGCGGAGATCGACGACCGACTCGTCTCCATGATCCGGGACCACCGCAGCACGCTCATCTTCGTCAACACCCGTCGCCTCGCGGAGCGGCTGACCCACCAGCTCACCCAGCGGCTCGGTCCCGACGGGGTCGCCGCCCACCACGGGAGCCTCGCGCGGCCCACGCGGCTCCGCGCGGAGCGGCGGCTGAAGTCGGGCGAGCTGAAAGCGATCGTCGCGACCGCGTCGCTGGAGCTCGGCATCGACATCGGCACCATCGACCTGGTGGTCCAGATCGGCTCGCCGCGTGCCGTGGCCACGTTCCTCCAGCGGGTGGGCCGCTCCGGCCACGCGCTGGGGCGGCGGCCCAAGGGGCGTCTCTTCGCCCTCACCCGCGCCGAGCTCCTCGAGGCGGTGGCGCTGATCCGGGCGGTCCACGAGGGCACCCTCGACACGATCGAGATCCCCTCCGCCCCGCTGGACATCCTCGCTCAGCAGCTCGTGGCCACCGTCGCCACGGGCCCGTGGGACGAGGACGCTCTCTACGCCCTCTGCACCGCCGCGTGGCCCTACCACACCCTCGACCGCGCAACCTTCGACCAGGTGGTCCGCCTCCTCAGCGAGGGCGTCGGCCACGGCCCGCAGGGCCGCCGCGGGCGGTATCTCCACCGCGACGCGGTCCACGGCCGCCTCCGTCCCCGCCGCGACGCGCGCCTCACCGCGATCCAGTGCGGCGGGGCCATCCCCGAGACCGGCGATTTCAGCGTGGTGACGGAGGACGGAACCTACCTCGGCAGCGTCAACGAGGACTTCGCCCTCGAGAGCATGGCCGGCGACGTCTTCCTCCTCGGCAATACCTCGTGGCGGATCCGCCACGTCCGCGGCGGCGAGGTGGTGGTGGAGGACGCCGGCGGCGCCTCCGCCACCGTGCCCTTCTGGCTCGGCGAGGCGCCGGGCCGGAGCTTCGAGCTCTCCGAGGCCGTCTCCCGCCTCCGGCAAGATATCGCGGACCGCCACGGCGACGTCGTCGACGACGCCGACGCCCGCTCCGCGGCCCGCCGATGGGTGGCGTCGGTCAGCGGCGCCGACGAGCACGCGGCCCGCCAGGCGGTCGACTACGTCGTGGCGGAGAAGGCGGCGGTCGGTACGGTTCCGACGGCGGATCGCATCCTCTTCGAGCGCTTCTTCGACGAGACGGGCGGCATGCAGCTGGTCATCCACGCGCCCCTCGGCGCCCGGATCAACCGGGCGTGGGGGCTCGCCCTCCGCAAGAGCTTCTGCCGTCGCTTCGACTTCGAGCTCCAGGCGAGCGGCGACGACGACGGCATCGTCCTGTCCGTCGGCCCCCAGCACAGCTTTCCGCTCGAGGCGATGGGACAGCTCCTCGACGGCCGCGACCCCGCCGCCTGCGAGCGGACGCTGACCCAGGCGCTCCTCCCCACGCCCACCTTCCAGATCCGTTGGCGCCACAACACGACCCGCGCCCTCGCGGTCCGCCGTCAGCGGGGCAACAAGAAGACCCCGCCGCCGCTCCAACGCTTCCACGCGGACGACCTTCTCTCGGCGGTCTTCCCCCAGCAAACCGCCTGCTTCGAGCACCGCCCCGCCGACGTGGAGATCCCCGACCACCCGCTGGTCCGCCAGACCGTCGCCGACGCTCTCCACGACGCGACGGACCTCCGCCGGTGGCTGTCGGTGCTCCGGGAGATCGCCGACGGCGACCGCCGCGTCGCCTTCGTCGACACGAGAGAGCCGTCGCCGTTCAGCGCGGAGCTGCTCAACGCCAACCCTTACGCCTTCCTCGACGACGCGCCGCTGGAGGAGCGACGGGCGCGCATGGTCTCGCCGGCGAGGGACACGGCCGTCGAGGAGATGCGTGACCTCACGTGGCTCGACCCCGACGCGGTGGAGCAGGTCCGGCGAGAGGCGTCGCCCGTGGTCCGCGACGCGGACGAGCTCCACGAAGCGCTCGAGGAGCGAGTGGTTCTTCCCGACCCGACGGACGAGAGCTGGCACCG
>CAZQQP010000170.1:0-3232 GCA_964595475.1 uncultured Planctomycetaceae bacterium
GCGCGCCCCAAGGCCCTCTCCTCCGAGGCGGTGGATCGCCTCCTCGCCACGCCGGACGCGACGACGCTCCTCGGCGTCCGCGACCGGGCCATCCTCGAGACGCTCTACGTGACCGGCCTCCGCATCGGCGAGCTGGTGGCCCTCGACCGGACCCAGCTGGACCGGGCGGGCATGTCGCTTCTGGTCCGCGGGAAGGGGCGGCAGGAGCGCCTCGTGCCGATCGGCACGCACGCCCTGCGGGCGTTGGAGGACTACCTCGATAAGCGAGATCGCGACCCGCGCCTCGGGAGCCTCGCTGCGGCGGGACCGCTGTTCGTGAATCGCGCCGGCGGTCGCCTCTCCACGCGGTCCGTCCGCCGCTCCCTCGACCGCCACGCCGCGGCCGCGGGCCTCGAGCCCGGCATCAGTCCCCACACGCTCCGCCACAGCTTCGCCACGCATCTCCTCGACAACGGGGCGGACCTGCGCTCGGTTCAGGAGCTTCTCGGCCACCGCTCGCTCGCGACGACCCAGGTGTACACCCACCTGACCGCCCAGCGGCTCCGCGAGGCCTACGACCACGCCCATCCGCGTGCCGGCTGAGCCGATGCGGCTCTCGGCTCAGCCCCGCTCGCCGGGGCGAGGCGGTCCGCGCCGTCGCGAGGCCTCGGCCGCGACGTCGAGGAGACCCTTCGCCTTGAAGGGGGCCCGCTCCATCGATCGGACAAGGCCGAGCGCCTTCTCCAGCCGGCCGCTGTCGGCCATGGCCTTGACGATGGGGAGCGTGGAGTTGTCCCGGGCAATCGAAGGCACCTGGCGAAGCGTGGACCAGGCCTTCCGGTAGAAGCGGTTGACCCGTCCGCCGCCCACGCCGTCCGGCTGTCCCTTCGCGAGCGCAAGCATCGCCTGGATTCGGGCGACGGGATTCTCCACGCGAGGGGCGAGCTCCTTCGCCCGCGCTCGCCGCCCCGCGGCGACGAGATCCAGCGTGACGGCCTTGTAGACGTGCTGGGAGCGACCCACCTTCCCCACGCGCTCCGCGGCGGTGAGGGCCTCCTCGAACACGCGGCTCGCCGCCGCGTCCCTACCCGCCGCGGCCATGCGGCGGGCAATGTCCGAGAGCACGATCGTGCGGGCCGCCGCGCTTCGGATGTGGCCGGCCACCCGCGACGCGTCTTCGAGCAGGCTGTTCGCCTTTTCCGGCCGGCCGAGCTGCCTCAGCGTGCCCGCCAGCTCCCGCAGCGCCGGCGCCCCCTCCCGCCGCGGCATCGTCCGCCCCCGCTTCCGGACCACCGCGAAGAGGTTGGCGGCCGTCGAGCTCTTCCCGATCTCGGCGAGGCCCCTCCCCACCTCGCGAAGCACGCCCACCGCGGCGGTTCGGTGGCGCCGGTCGAGCCGTCCCCAGCTCCTCGCGTCCTCCGCGGCCCGGACGACCTCCTTGACCGCCGCATCGAGACGCTCCGCGGCCGCGGCTGTCCGTCCGCCGGCCGGGCCGGTCAACGCCCCGTTGACCAGACCCGCCTTCACACACACCGCGTCCGTCTCGTCCACGAAGTCGCCGACCCTCTCGACCCGCCCCTGCTTCCGCGCGGCGTCCACGATGGCCCTGAGCGCCCGCTGCTCCATCCACGGCTGTTGGATTCGCACGGCAAGGTCGAACGCTCGTTCGATCCGGCCGATCCCCGCCAAGCGCGTGACGAGGATGCGCTGCGCCGCGGCCTTGACGCCGCTGTCCGACATCGTCTCGATGAGCTCGCGGGCGCGGTCGAAGAGGCCCACGCGGGAGAAGATGGTGATGATCTTTTTCTGCATGGTGAGGCTGTACGGGACGCCGGCGGTGTTGGCCTTCTTGAGGGCGGCGACGACCGGCCGGAACAGATCCAGCGCGCGCTCCCGAAGGCCCAACCGCATCAGCGCTTCGCCGAGCTTCAGACAGAGCCGGGAACGCCGCCTCGGCTCGGCGGACGCGTTTACGATGTCCGCCGCCCGCTTGAGCACCTCCGCCGCGGCGTCGGGAGCGACCGGACGCAATTGCTCGGCGACGGACACCTGAAGACGAGCCCGGGTGACCGGCTCCTTGACCCGGGTCGTCGCCTCCCGAGCATCGCGGAGGACGTCCGCCGCCACTTCCGAACGCCCGAGCACCCTCGCCACTTCCCCGACGGCGCAAAGGCCACGCACTTTCCTTGCGGGAACCGACGCATCCTCCGCCGCGTCGCGAGCGTCCGCGAGAAGGCCCGCGGATGCCTCGGCCGCCTCGTCGCTGCGGCGTATCGTGGCCAGCGCCATCGCCCGCATCCCGGAGTCGTTCAGGCGGTCCGCTTCCTCTCGGGCGGCGGCCGTCAGGCCGATCTCCGTCATCTTGCGGACCACGCCCTTGACGGCCCGCTCCCTCCGACGCCTCGAGTCCAGCGTGGTCGCGACGGTGCGGGCCCGCTTGAAGGCGCGAAGCGCCTCCCCGCGATCGTGTTTTACCAGGATCGCCCCGAGGTTCCTGAGCGTCCGGCAACGCTCGACCGGATCGTCGATGTTCTCCGCGACCCGGAGCATCGCCGGAGCGCTCGGCGGATAGGTCCGGATCCGCGTCGCGCCGGGAACCTCCTCGGACGCGAAGCGGATGACAAGGCCGACCACGACGACGGTTCCAACTGCACCCGACAGCGCCGCAAGCGATCCGAAGCGTGTCATCGAGGGCTCCGCGGAGACAGGGACGACGTCTTGGAGCGGATGTCTGTCGTCATGTCCGGCACCACCGTGAGTGCCGTCGGCCCGGCGGCTTTCCGAGAAAGGAGACCGAAGCGCCGGGACGCCTCCAAGTGTTATCCCGTTTATACAACACGGGACGCCGGCTTGCAAGCACTGAAAAGAGGGCGACCGCCTACTTCCGGTGCCGGGTCTTTACGCTCCGCGGTCCGCGGACGGGTTCTGTGCCTCGTCCGCTCGCTGGTCCGCGGCGGGTGAAGTGAGGACGGCGTAGAAGGAGCCGTCGTGGTAGGTCCTCCCGGTCCCGCCGGGCAGGGTGAGCTCCGTCCTCTCGACGCGGAGACCGAGACGGTCCGCCGCCCACTCCACCTGTCGCTCGTTCTCCGCCCGCTCGAGGGCGCAGGTGGTATAGAGAAGCCGTCCTCCTCGGCGGTCGAGCCGCTCCGAGGCGTCGAGGAGGATCCGACGCTGGATCCGCACCATTTCGTGGACGGACCGGTCGCGGTAGCGGTAGCGAGCCTCCGGACGCCGCGCGAGAACGCCGGTGTTG
>CAZQQP010000170.1:3242-3508 GCA_964595475.1 uncultured Planctomycetaceae bacterium
ACGTCGAGCACGACGAGGTCGAACCCGCCCCGCTGGGCTCGGACCTCCTCCATGGGCATGGCCTTCACGCGAGAGCCCACGCCGACCGACGTGGGAAGGCGATCCGGCACGGGGGAGGCCCGGTCCGTGGCGACCACCTCGGCCTCCGGATGGACGGCCGCGAGCTGTCGCGTCTTCGTCCCGAGGCCCGCGCAGAAGTCGAGCACGCGGCGGCAACCGCGTCCGGCCGTCGCGGCCACCGGCCTCGCCGCGGCGGGGTCCTGCAC
>CAZQQP010000170.1:3518-6295 GCA_964595475.1 uncultured Planctomycetaceae bacterium
CCGGCTTTTCCTCCAAGAAGCGAACCAGATCCGCGTGGTCGCCGCCCCAGACGCCGAAGCCCTCCGTCTCGTGGGGCTCGATCGCGGAGGGAGCCGGCGGATCGTCGGGGGCGAGCGAGACGATCGTCGGCGCGATCTTCAAGCTGTGGAGGAGGAGATCCTGAGTGGCCCGCTCCCCGAAGCCCTTCCGCCAGGCGGCGACCAGACGCTGCGGATGGCTCGTCGCGACCGCCATGTGCTCGTCGAAGGTGGCCGGCGCCGGTAAGCAGGGATGGGACAGGCGGAGGTGACCCTCGCCCCAAGGCAGCGCGTCCGCGGACGGCTCCCAGCCGCCGTCCGGCCGCCGCGCCGCGACGAGGTCCGCGATCCGGCGAAGCACGGCGTTGACCATCCGGCCGGCGCCCGGCCGGACGCGGCGCTTGGCCAGCTCCACGGACTGGTGGATCACGGGGCCGCGGGGCAGCTTCTCCAAGAACAGAAGCTGGGCGGCGCCGCAGAGAAGCACGGCCCGGAGCATCGGCTCCAGCCGGCGGAGCGGCTGCCGGCTGTACTGGTCGAGGAGATGCTCGAGGGTGAGCCACCGCTGAAGCACGTTGCGGTGGATCGCCCGGGCGAGCCGCTGGTCGCGAGCGTCCAAGCCGCGGTCCTCCGGGACGAGCGGCGGCATGGTCGGCCAGGCCTTGGCTTGTTCCGCGACGATCTCCGCCGTCACGCGGCGCGGCTCCGGCGTGGGCTCGGATCCGCCTCGCCGGTCGGACGCGTCGGGATCTTCCGCGAGGTTGTGCATGGGCTGTGCCCGATCTACAAATAGGTGCGATGGCGACGATTCAGATCCACAGCGAGCAGGAGTCGAACCGCGGGTGGTCCTTCGCGGTTCGCGTGGAGGACGACGGGGACATCCACGACTACGACGTCACGCTCTCGTGGGCGGATTACGACCTCTGGTCCCGCGGACAAGTCGCACCGGAGAAAGTGGTCCGGGCGGCGTTCGAGTTCCTGCTCGACCGCGAACCCCCGACGGCCATTCTTCAGAAGTTCGACTGCGCGGTCATTCGCCGGTACTTCCCGGAAGTGGACAAGGAGATCGGAAGCTTTCTGTAGCGTGGCGGCTCCCCTCCCGGACGCTTCAATGCGGGGCGGATGTCCGCTGTCGGTCCTCCGAGGCGCGGTGGGCCTCGCCGGCGACCGCCCGCTCCCGCATTTCCCAGCATGCTTCGAGCAACGCCGCGCACCCCTGGCCCGTCACCGCGGAGATGGGCTGGACGGGCGCTTGGAGGGCCTGCTGAAGCAGCTCCTGGGCGGCCTCGACCTGGTCGTCCCCGCCGAGCGTCTCCACCTTGTTGAGCGCGATCCGCTCCGGCTTCTCCACCAGCGCCGGGGCGTGGCCGGCGAGCTCCCGCCGGATCACATGGTAGTTGTCCACGGGATCCGTGCCGTCGGTCGGGTCCACCTCGAGGAGGTGGACGAGGATGCGGGTCCGCTCGACGTGGCGGAGGAAGTCGTGGCCTAAGCCGGAGCCGGAGGAGGCCCCCTCGATTAAGCCGGGAAGGTCCGCGAGCACCAGCCGGCGGTAACCGGGAAGCTCCGCGATGCCGAGCTGGGGCTCGAGCGTGGTGAACGGGTAGGACGCGATCTTGGGCCGGGCGGCGGAGAGCCGGGCGAGGAGCGTGGACTTGCCCGCGTTGGGCTTGCCGACGATGCCCACGTCGGCGATCAGCTTCAGCTCCAGGCGAACGCGGCGTCGCTGCCCCGCGGCCCCACGGGTCGCCCGCTTGGGCGCCTGGTCCGTGGGCGACTTGAAGTGCTCGTTGCCGTGGCCGCCGCGACCGCCGCTTGCGGCGCGAGTGGCATCCCCCACGCGGACGAGGTCCGCGAGGAGCTCGCCGCTGGTCGCGTCGTAGACCACCGTTCCCGGGGGCACGGCGACGATGCGGTCCCGGCCGCGTCGTCCCGTCTGCGCCTTGGGCCCGCCCGGCCGTCCCGCTTCCGCTCGCCAGTGTGCCCGCTCGGCCATGTCCACGAGCGTGTCCACGTCGTCGACCGCCTTCACCCACACCGACCCGCCGCGGCCGCCGTCGCCGCCGTCGGGACCTCCCTTCGGAACGAGCAGCTCACGTCGGAAGCTGACCGCCCCGTTGCCGCCCTTCCCCCCTTCGACCTCGATGACGGCATGGTCGACGAGCATAGGCCACCCCATGAAAAAAGGGCCCCGTCGGGGCCCCGAGCCGTCCATTCGGCGAGTGCGAGCGGCTACGTCTCGACAGGGTCGACGTGGACGCGACGCCCGGCGAACCTCACCCGCCCCGGCTCCAACGCGAACAGGGTATTGTCGCCGCCCACCCCTACGCGATGGCCCGGCTTAAAGCGGGTGCCGCACTGGCGGACGATGATCGAGCCCGGCTTCGCGAGGGCACCGCCCGAGATCTTCAAGCCACGCGACTTCGGGTTCGAGTCGCGGCCGTTCCGCGTGCTGCCTTGTCCTTTCTTGTGTGCCATGGCTTCCTCGTCCGTTCGAGTCGTGAAACGCTTCGATTTTTGCTACGCGGTGCGGCGCGGAGCAACAGCGGCGCGGCTGGGAACCGTCCTACCGCATGATCCAGGTCTCCTCCTCGAGCTGAAACACCTGGTCCGCCGTGTGGCTCTCGTCGCCGGGCGTCCGGTACTTGAGCATGAGGGTCTTCCGCAGCCTCACCGTCCCCCCGCTCGGCGTCTCCACCTTGCGGATCTCGCCGCTGAGGCCGCTCACGAAGATGCGGACAACGTCGATGTCCCCCGAC
>CAZQQP010000170.1:6401-9776 GCA_964595475.1 uncultured Planctomycetaceae bacterium
CCTTGCCGGTGCGGTTCGTGACCGTGTAGACCATGTAATAGAAGAGGGAGCGCTCGCTCTCCCCCGGCAGCCGAATGGAGACCACCTGTGGCGTCCGGTGGCGGAAGTCCAGCTGCCACGTCTTCGGCACAACGCTCGGCTCCGGATAGGCCGCCGCCGTGGCGGGCCAGAGGAGCGCTGCCAGGACGAGAAGTCGAGCCGGGAGATTCGGTTGGGCTCTCATCGGATACTCCCGCGGAAGGGACCTACGTATTGTAGATGGGGAGGGGACCCCGTCAACGCACGATCGGAGCGGCTTGAATGCATCGGGCGTCGCCGGCGAGATGCAAAGGCTCCGCGGTTCGGCCGATCCGGCCGGACCGCTGCCGTGAGGCGCTGAAGCGGCTCAGCGGCCAGGGGCCGATCCCAACGGGAACGGACCCGTCGACGGCGCTGAGGTCGATCGGAGGGGCCGACCCGGCGGAGCAGGCGCTGCGAACGGCCTACGGCCCGGACGGCAAGCCGACCGCGGTGGTGCTCGCCACGCCCCAGCCCGGCCGGACCGCCCTCGTCCTGAGCTCGCCGGTCCACCGACGCACCGACATCCAGCCGCTCGCCGAGACCGCCCGAGCCGCCTGCGAGGCGCTGTCGCCCGACCGAGCCCACCTCGCCCAGGTTCTCCTCCACCACGGGGAAGCCGGTCGCCGCGCCGCCTTCGCCGACGCGGGCTTTCGACACCTCGCCGACCTCTGCTATCTGCAGAAGCCCGTGAGCCGGCGAACGCGACCGCCGACCCCGCCGTCCGGCGTCACCGTCGAGAGTTACGGCCCCGCCCGGTACGCCGCCTTCCTCGCGGCCCTCGACGCGAGCTACGAGCAAACCCTCGATTGCCCCGGCCTCCAGGGAATGCGGCGAACCGAGGACATCCTCGCCGGCCACATGGCAACGGGCGCCTTCGATCCCCGCTTGTGGACGCTGCTCCGGCTCGACGGCGAGCCGGCGGGCGTCCTCCTGTTGAATCCCGTTCCGGCCACGGAGTGCGCCGAGGTGGTCTACCTCGGCCTCGCCCCGGCCCTGCGGGGCAAGGGCCTCGCTCGCTTCCTCCTCGACCGAGCGCTGTGGCAAGCGGGAAGGTGGGGCGAGCGACGCGTCACGCTCGCGGTGGACGATCGCAACACGCCGGCGGTGCGTCTGTACCGGCGAAGCGGCTTCCGGCCGACCCGCCACAAGCAGGCCATGTGCTTCCCGCTGGCCCGATGAGACCGGGACGCCGCCGGGATCGGCCAACAGGTTTTCCACACCATCTCCCCATCTCGCCGCATCCCCGTGGATGAAATTTTTTGCGCGGCGCTAAGCCCTTTGGAAGACGGAACTTCACCGCCATGTGGAGAAAGTGAGGCGGCTGAGCCCGTATTGACGCTGTGGGGGCCGGACCTATTTTGTCACTCGCCGCTACGGAGGGCAGCCGATCGCTCGGCGGATTGGCAGTGGACGGAACCACCTCTTCTCCAGGACCGCTCGGACGAGGCTCGCGTGGAGGGGTGACGCTTTCACAGGGGGCCGCGCTATGGCTGCGCGCATTGCGAACCGCTTGGCGGAGGCTGTGGGGCCCGGCAAGTACAACCTCTGGCTTCAATCCGCCGGAGTGGAGGTGGACGATCGAATCGTCTGGCTGACCGTCTCGAACCGGTTCGCGGCCGACTGGATCGACCGGCGCTTCGGCAAGCAGCTCCGGGACGTCGCCCGCAGCGAGCTCGGCGAGGAGGCCGAGGTGAAGGTGCGGATCGATCCCGAGCAGGCGGAGAACGGCCAGGCGGAGACCAGCCGGGCGAAAACGAGCGAGCCGGCGACGACGGGCCGGACGAACGGGACGACGCGGCGGCGATCCGGAGGCGGGCTGCGCCACGACCTGGAGGACTTCGTGGTCGGCCCGTCCAACGAGCTCGCCTTCGCGGCGGTGCATCGGCTCGCGGAGCAGCCGGCGACCGCGAATCACCCCGTCTTCCTGCACGGCGGCTGCGGGGTGGGGAAGACCCATCTCCTGCAGGGCCTCTGCCGTCGCTTCGCGGAGGGGCGGCCGCAGGGGCGGCGCCGCTACACCACGGCCGAGCAGTTCACCAACGAGTACGTGCACGCCGTTCGAAACAACGCGCTGCACGAGTTTCGTCAGCGGCTGAGGAAGCTGGACCTGCTCGTCGTCGACGACGTCCACTTCCTGTCCAACAAGACCGCCACGCAGACGGAGTTCCTCCACACCTTCGACGCCATCGATCTGAAGGGCTCCAAGGTGGTCATGGCCTCGGACGCCCACCCGAAGGTCATCCAGGCGCTGTCCGAAGCGCTGACCAGCCGCTTCGTCAGCGGCATGGTGGTGGGCATCCATCCGCCCGAGCAGGCGACGCGGGTGCGGATCGTCAAAGCGCTCGCGAAGCGCCACGGGCTCAACCTCCTCGACTCCGTCGAGCGGGCCATCGCGGCCCGGTGCGACGGCAACGTCCGCGACCTCGAGGGGATGATGACCAAGCTCGCGGCGCTGACGAGCCTCGACCCGCCCGACCCGCCGGAGAAGCCGGTCGGCCACGCGCTGCTCAACCGCTTGTTCGAGGCCGCTCCCCAGGCGCCGCGGCGGCCCATTCGGTTCGACCACGTCGCCAACGTGGTTTGCGAACAGATCCAGGTCGACCGGTCCGTGGCGTTCGGAAGGTCGCGCCACCGGCGGCCCGTCCTCGCACCGCGCTGAGCTACCCGGAGATCGCGGGACAGATGGGTCGGTCGAATCACTCCTCCATCGTCACCGCCGCGAAGCGGGTGGAGCGAGCGCTCCAAAGCGCCGAGGCCGTGCACCTGCCGGCCTCCCTCCCGACCACCACCATGCAGGAGCTCGTGGACCAGCTGCGGCGGGCGATCTACGACAAGGCCGCGGCGTGAAGGGGAAAACCCGCCGAAGGTCCAGGGGCGGGGTCGGGCGGCAACCACTCGGCTGACCGCCGGCCGTCGGCACCCGCCCCACCGCTCGACCGATGTCGCGGTGTGCGGCGTCTACGGAACAAGCTTTCTCTCTCGGCCTGCTCGATCCGGCCGGCGATGGCTCGACCGCTGCTGCGATTCCTCGAGCCATCGCCGCGACGCCGACGTGACCGACCCACCCTCTCGCGTGGAGATCGGACCCGCGAGAGACGCAGGGAGTCGCCGGTCAGGGGGAAGGGAATCGGGAAATGGACAAGCGAGGGCGACGGGATTCGAACCCGCAACCTCCGGATCGACAATCCGGTGTCTCTTCCGTGAATGCTGGGAGCTGCGGCACCGCTGTCACCCACGCTGTCATCCGAGACCCGGATCTCGCCGAGATCGAGGCCGCTTGGCCGGACCTGCCGGACCACGTCCGGTCGGCCGTCC
>CAZQQP010000171.1:0-7614 GCA_964595475.1 uncultured Planctomycetaceae bacterium
TAGGCCCGGCAGGCCGTGGAGGTCCGCCGGCTCGATGGCCGTTCGCGGGCTGAGCTCGAGGGTCGCGTCGACGGCCCCGTCGTCCGTCCGCGGAACCTCCACGCCGGTCGCCTCCAGCCAACGTGCCGCCCGCTCCACCTGCAGCGCCCGGCTCGTCTCCGGTGAGTCACTTCCCTCGGCGTTCTTGATGGGCGCGAACTCCTCCGTGCGGTCCGTCTCGAGAACCACGCTGCGGTCGGACCTCGGCAGCGCGTCGAAGATGAACCGCTCGAGCTTCACCCCGTTCGGCTGGTCCGGGTCCACCGCCTCACCCGTCGCCGGGTCGACGTGCGGAACCTTCTTGACGGCCCGGTGCCAGGGGAGCGACACCCCTTCGCGGTTGAGGGCCTCCAAAAAGGGGACGTCGATCATGTGGATCGCGATCGACCCGGCACGGAAGCGAAGGTTTCCGTGCTCGTCCGTCGCCTCCGCGAGCTCCGACGGAAGGTCGGAGTATTCGATGACGCCGATGCGTCCGTCGACGAGACAGAGATGGCCGACCTTCTCGGTCGGCGTCGCTTTCGGAACCATCTTGCTCGACATGCCCGCGCCCTCGAGGGCGTGGAGCCCGATGAACAGCGGGTCGACGAGCTTCGCGTTGGGGTTATCCACCTGGAAGTAGCTGACGTGCTCGATGCCCCGCCGCTTCATGTCGGCGAGGGCGCCACTCCGCTGGGTCGCCTCGATCGTCCCGCCGTGGCCGTCGGGGTTGAGCGCGATCGCCCCCTTCTCCGCGAGGAGCACCCGCCCGTCCGCCCCGAACGACGGTACCGTCCCCTGTGGGAAGAAGAAGACATCCTCCCGCCTCAGGCCGAAATAGCCGTGGTCCTCGAAGAAGCGGCGGGTCTGTCCGTCGTTCCACGGGCTCGTCATGATGTACCACGGAACGGGGCGGCCGTACTTCTCCTCCGCCTTCTTCAGCCAGTCGGCGAACAGCGAGAAGACGGACCTCCCGCGAACCGGGGTCGTGGGGAACGTCCCCTTCGGCCCGTCCCACCCGAGCCGCGTCCCCTGTCCCCCCGCGACCGTCAGCGCCGCGACCTTTCCGGCCCGCAATCGCTCCTCCCCTTCCGCCCGCGCCCGGGCGTAGTGTGTCCGGTGGTCCTCGGTCGGCTCGAAGGGGTAGTAGGGCGCCGGCTCGACCGACTCCGGCGGCCGCTCCGCAGCGGGGTGGAGGACGTGGCGGTCGGCGAGCCGGGCGACCTCAACCCAGTCCTGTTGCTCGATCTGATCGAGGAGCCGGGCTTTGCCCGGCTCCTCGAGCTCGTCGAAGAAGCGGAGGATGTGCTCCTGGCCGACCTCCCGAAGGCTCGCCACCGCCCGCTCGTATCGCTCGCGAAGATCGCTCGCCATCCCGGACCCTCCTCTTGAAGACCACCTTCCAAAGGTTGCCCGTCCGCCTCACGCCGCGGTGCTGTTCCCCGCCGCCCGAGCGCCGCTCGCCGACCGACCCCTGAGGGCCACCTGGGCGACCGGCCAAAGCGTCGCGGGCACGATGCCGCTGATCACGACCGCGAGCCACGGGTGGTGATCCGCGGCGGCGCCCAGCGCCGCGTACGCGAAGCACATCGGAACCGTCCCGCACGCCAGCGCCACGAAGAAGCGGACAGCCGGCATACGCGTCAACCCCGCGAAGCACGCCACCATCTCCGGAAAGATAATCATCCACCGCGACAGCGCGACCAGCCAGCCCCCGCCGCTATGGGAGAAGAACCGATGGCCGCGCTTGAAGTCCTTCCTCCCGAGAAGAAACAGCGCGGCGCGCGTCCCGATGCCCCGGCAGACCGTGTAGGCCACGGTCGCCGACAAGTACGAGCCGACGGTCCCGACGACGCCGCCGAGCATCGGGCCGTAGATGATCCCGACCGCCACGAAGATGGGCGTGGCGGGCACGGGCAAGACGATGTCGGCGACGAGGAGGCCGATCGCGACGGCCCACGCCCAGGCGCCGAAGCCGCGGAGATACTCCACCGCCGCCTCGCGGCCGCCGAACAGCGCCTCGAAGCGGTCTCCCCATAGGAGGAAGCCGCCGACGATGAGTGCGAACAGGACGATGGCGGTGACGAACAGCCGCATAGGTCGGACCCACGGTACCGACCTTCCAAATCGGGGACAATCGTCGGCGAGCCCGCGAGCCCGCGACGATGAAAGGGGCCCCGGGTCCGTCCCCGATCGGCCGCGACGGGAACGGTTCACCCCAGGGCAAAGGGCGAAACCGGGCCGGGAGACGCGACGACGGGTGCCACGCAACGCCGTGAACCAAGTCAGGGAAGTGACCCGGCTCTTTCCTGCTCCGTGGCCTCTCGTCTCGGTGTCCGGGTTGGGTCCGGCGAGTGTTTCGGTCGGCTCGCGGCGATTCGAGGACGCTCACGGCTCCCATCGCCTGAGATTCAGAGATGCAAAGGGCCCCCACCCCTCCCGGAGGGCTGTCTCTTAGCCAAATCTGGATCCGCCCCACCCGCTTCGCCACGGGAAAGCATCGCCGACGCTTGTCCGTGGGGCGCCTCGCGATCACGGGCCGCGGCTCCTGAGGGCGACCCAAGATTCCATCGGCTCGACAGCGACGGCGACCGACGCGAGATTTGGCTAAGAGACAGCCCGGAGGGAGGGGTCTCGCGGACCGGCCCGTTTCCGGCACCCCTCCCGCCGGGAGAGGAGGAGAAGCGCCGTTTGGACCGGAAGACTCGCTCCGAACGCGACCGCCCGTCCGCGGCGACGCGCCAAGCCGGTCCCACCCGAACTCCCACAACGCGCACACGCTCGCGACCGCCGGGAAAGCTTTTATACTGCCGAGCGGCACGGCCTCGTGCCGTCGGCACCTGGAACATCCGTTCTGCGAAAGGCCTCCAATGCCAATCGCCTACATCCCCCGACGCCTCGCCCGGGCCAATGAGCGCCGTCCGCTCCGTCTTCGAGCTCTCCTCGCCGGTCTTCTCGCGGCCTGCCTCGCCGCCCCGGCCGCCGCCGAGGAGCCACCCCGGCCCAACATCGTCCTGATCATGGCGGACGACATGGGCTATTCGGACATCGGGCCCTACGGCGGCGAGATCGATACGCCCACCCTCGACCGGCTCGCGCAGGACGGCCTCCGGTTCACCCAGTTCTACAACACGGCCCGGTGCTGCCCGACCCGTGCGTCGCTGCTGACCGGGCTGTACCCCCATCAGGCCGGGGTCGGGTGGATGATGTCCGACAAGGATCTGCCGGGCTACCAGGGCGACCTGAACGACCACTCCCTCACGATCGCGGAGGTCCTCTCGGACGCGGGCTACGCCACCTACATGGCGGGCAAGTGGCACGTCACACCCTTCCGCGGTCCCGACGCGGCCAAGTCCAACTGGCCCCGCCAGCGCGGCTTCGACCGCTTCTTCGGCACGATCCACGGCGCCGGCAGCTACTACGACCCGAACACGCTCACCCGCGGCAACGAGCTGATCGCTCCCCACGAGGCGGGCCCCGCCTACACCAACGACAACTTCTACTACACGGACGCGATCAGCGACCACGCCGCGGGCTTCGTGACCGACCACGCGAAGAAGCGCGACGGGCCGTTCTTCCTGTACGTCGCCTATACGGCCCCTCACTGGCCGCTCCACGCGCCGGAGGAGACCGTCGAGAAGTACAAGGGGCGATACAGCATCGGCTGGGATGAGCTTCGCAAGCGGCGCTACCGGCGGATGCGGAAGAAGGGGATTCTCCGCGGCAACTGGGCCCTCTCCGAGCGCGACCCGGCCGTGCCTGCGTGGGAGGAGGCGGACCGTAAGAAGTGGCACCAGCGGTGCATGGCCGTCTACGCCGCGATGATCGACCGCATGGACCAGGGCATCGGCCGTATCGTTGGAGCGCTGGAGAAGACCGGCGAGCTCCGCGACACCCTCGTTCTCTTCCTCGCGGACAACGGGGGCTGTGCCGAGGGCATGGGCCGCGGCGGCTCGTTCACGCCACGTCCCGACGAGCCGGTCGACCCGATGGGCCGGGACGAGCTCCAGACGCGGATGGTGCCGAAGTTCACCCGCGACGGCTATCCCGTGCGACAGGGAACCGGCGTCATGCCCGGCCCACCCGATACCTACATCGCCTACGGACGTCCGTGGGCGAACGCATCCAACACGCCGTTCCGCGAGTACAAGCACTGGGTCCACGAAGGGGGAATCGCCACGCCGCTGATCGCCCATTGGCCCGCGGGGATCGACCGCGAGGGCGAGCTGGAGCGCCAGCCCGGCCACCTGGTCGACATCATGGCGACGTGCGTCGCCCTTTCCGGCGCTGCCTACCCGGATGCTTCCGACGGCAACAAGATCCGCCCGATGCAGGGAACCAGCCTCGTTCCCGCGTTCCACGGGAAGGCCCTCGATCGCCAACAGCCCCTGTTCTTCGAGCACGAGGGCAACCGCGCCCTCCGCGACGGGCGGTGGAAGCTCGTCGCCAAGGGAGAGGCGGGTCCCTGGGAGCTCTACGACATGCGGGCGGACCGCACCGAGACCACGGACCTCGCCGAGGAGCACCCCAAGCGTGTGAACCGAATGGCGGCCAAGTGGGAGTCCATGGCCAAGCGCTTCCACGCGTTGCCGTGGCCGTGGGACCCGTCGTACACCCGCCATCCCGAGGCCGGGGAATGAATGGGCGAGCGACGGCCGTCTGCAGCGGTAATCGCGACCCTGCGCTTCAGGACGCTCCGGCCCCACCGTTCAACGGGGAAACCCGATAAGGAGGCGGAAAAGAATAAGTTGAGCCTACACGCCAAAGCGAGGAGCGCGAAGCCTCCTTGCTTTGGCGTGGGCCTCGAGCCATTTGCGATGCCCCCCGGCCGCAGATCCCGGCATTTGCGGACGTTGTGCTTGCTCGATCATCGGCTTCGCCGTCTCATCGGTGCCAAGGCGGAGGCCGACTTCCGCCTTGGCACCGATGAATAGGCTCAACTTATTCTTTTGCGCATACTTATCCCCTTCGCGTCCTGACGCCCGATTTCTGTGATCGCTCCATCCCGGACAGGCTGTGGAAGAACGTGTGTGAGAACCGTTTCTGGCTTTACCCTGCTGCGGTCGCGGAGGGTCGGCGTCGGCCTGTCCCGACGGGACACAGCCCGGCATCGCCTGCTTCGGCCTCCTTGCCAGCCACGACCTCGCGACGGGCTCGGGCCGACGAATCGCTTCTCACACACGTTCTAAGACGAGCTCGGCGACGCGACCGTCCCGCGTTGGAACCTCCGACAGCGGGAGGGGGGACCCGGCGCGTCGCCTGCTCGGCGCTTGTCGAGCTCGTTCGTGACGGAGCGCTCGATTCGACGACGCTCCAGGACAGCCGGCAGGGGCTTGGCATCACGTGAGGATTGGCAGGCGCCGCATTCTCTTACCCACCCTCGTCGAAGCTCCCCCACAGCGCGCGTCGCTTGATATGCCGGGCGTCCTGTTCGCCGGGCCGCAGGAGGTATTTCCCGCAGAGGCAAGCGACCGCGAGAACCAGGACAACCGACGCAGCGACCAGGAAGTAGGCGAGGGGCCCGCCGGCCTCGGCGACCCGCCCCTCGGCGGAGGTGGAGAACGCCCTCGCCGCCATGGTGGACAGGCAGTGCCACCCGGTCATCACGATCCCTCCGGCGGTCCGTCGGCGCGGACCTCGGCGACGTCCGCCGCCGTGACGGTGGGGGCGTCGTTGCCCCAGCTCGTCCGCTCGTGGTTGATCACCGCGGCCACCTCCTCGTTGGACAGCTGCTTCCGCCACGCGGGCATGTTCGTCTGATAGCTGACGCCGTCGATCGTCTTCCCCTGCAGGCCGTACAGGACGATCTCGATGTGGCGCGTCGGGTCTTGATCCGTGACGACCGGATCGCCCGCGAGCGGCGGGAAGGTATTGGGAAGTCCCTGGCCGTTCGACTGGTGGCAGCTCGCGCAGCTCGTCCGGTAGAGGCGAGCGCCCATCCCGGCCGACCCTGTCGTCTGGCTTTTCGCGCCGCCCGCCGCCGCCTCTCCGGCCGCGACGTCCCATCGCTGATAGGTCGGCGTGCTCGCGAACTCCGCGGGCGGCGTCCACTGCCGGGCGGCGTAAAACATGGCCCACGCCACCACCGCGAGAAACAGCACCCACGCCCACGTGGGCACCGGTGCGGGGGTTTCCGCCCGGGCGGGCTCCCACTGCTCCTCGTACGCGCCGCCGTAGGCGTTGACGAGAACCGGAATTCGGCCTTCGACCACGTCACCGGTGCGGAGGCCGTCGACCGCGATCCCGGGCCCGTTGCGGACCTCGAACGGCACCCGGCGAACCCCACGACGCCCGCCGGCGTCGGTTGCCACCACCCGGAGCTCGTGCGGGCCGTCCTCCAGATTCGCCGTATCCAGCTCGAACCGCGCCGGCGGCCGATAGAGGCCGATCGGTTCGGCCTCGCTGTCCAGATAGACCTCCACGCGGTTCGGGGCCCCCATCGCGCTGTCCACGTCCTCGGTCATGGGCCCTCACCCTGCTTCCGGACCTTCGCCACGTCTTCCGCCGTCACGGTCGGCGCTTCGTTGCCCCAGCTCGTCCGCTCGTGGTTGATGACGGCGGCGACCTCCTCGTTGGAGAGCTTCTCGCCCCACGCCGGCATCTTCGCCCGATACGACACACCCTCGATCGTCTTGCCCTCCAACCCGAAGAGCACAATCTCGATGTGCCGCGTCGGGTCCTTCGCGGTGACCACCGGATCGCCGGCGAGCGGCGGAAACGTTCCGCTGAGCCCTTCTCCGTTCCGCTGATGGCATGCCGCGCAGCGGCTGTTGAACAGCTGGGCTCCCAGATCGGCGCTCGCTCTTGCCTTCGGCCGTGCCTCCCGGCCCGGAAGTGGAGGTTGTTTCCGGGACAGGAGGTACGCGACGAGCGCCTCGGCCCGCTCCGTGGCGACGACCGTCTGCGACCCGGGAACATGCTCCGACGGCACAGGGACCACCGTGGCCTCCGGGGCGGGCTTCTCTACCGTCCTGTAGAGCCACGGGAAGGCGGGCATGATCGAGTCCTTCACCACCGCCCGCGGCTGATAGAGGTGGATGTGGTGCCACTGGGCGCTCGGCTGACGGTCCCCGACGTCGCTGAGGTCCGGCCCCGTTCGCTCGGTGCCCAGAACCGTCGGGGTCTGCCGGAGGGGACCGGCCGGCTTCAGACGAGCGTAGTCGCCCGGCACGGACGGCCGTCCGTAGCGTTTGGTATCCTGGCGGATGGGACGGACCTGCTGCGTATGGCAGTACACGCATCCCTCGGCGAGGTACACCCGGAGGCCCCGTCGCTCGGTGGCGGTCAGCGGCTCGGAGCTCGGCAGCGGGCGGGCGTGGCTCTGCACCCATAGGGCCGGGCCCACAGCCACCACGAGGCTCAGGCCGACAAAGCCCACGAGCACCGTCCCGAACAAGAGCTGGTGGTTCCTGTGAAGATCCCATCTCATGCGGGGCTCTCCGCTTCCGCGGACCGCGACAGCGGCCGCATCGCCCAGACGTTGTACGCGAAGGCGACATGCGAAAGGAACATGAGCGTCCCGCCCACACCACGCCCGACCCAGTACGGCTCCATGAGCCTGACCGACTCGATGAAGGAGGCCTCGGACATCCAGCT
>CAZQQP010000171.1:7624-9732 GCA_964595475.1 uncultured Planctomycetaceae bacterium
CCTTGAGCGTTCCCCCGATCCACAGCGAGCCGACGTAGACGCCCATCCCGAGCAAGGCCGACCAGAAATGGGCCCCGACGACCAAGTGCGGAGGTTCCCTCCCCGTGAGCCGCGGGATCAGCCCGTAGATGCCGCCCCAGAGCAGGAAGACCACGAAGCCGTACATCGTCAGGTGGGCGTGGGAGACCGTGACGTCCGTGAAGTGCCAGACGCGGTTCAGGGAGCGAAACGCCTCGAACGTCCCCTGCGTCGACCCCAGGAAGTAGCAGATCACGCCGACGAGGAGGAACGGCAGCGCGTAGCTGCGGCGGATCGTCGACCCGCTTCCGCGCAGCGTCAGAAGGAAGTTGCCCGTCCCGCCGACCACGGGGACGAGCATGCCCACGCTGAAGACGATCGCCACGGTCTGCAGCCACCACGGAACGGGGCTGAAGACGAAATGGTGCGTACCGATCATCGTGTAGAAGCCCATCTGCGTCCAGAACGCCAGCACGCCGAGGGAGTAGGAGTAGATCGGCTTGTTGAGCAGCTTGGGCAGAAAGTAGTAGGTCAGCCCCAGCGCGAACGGCGTGAACCACATCCCCACACCCTGATGCATGTAGTAGCCTTGGATCACCGTGTCGCCGAGGCCATGCTGATACCAGGGGAGGTAAGCCAAAAGCATCAGCACTCCGGTCGCGATGAACGCCCCGAGGATGTACCAGTTCGAGAGGTAGATCTCCTCCGTGGCCCGCTCCGCGACCGTCCGGTACAGGTTGAACAGCAGTAGAACCACGCCGGAGACGAATATTCCCATCACGGGCCAGAGAAACTCCCGGAACTCCCCGGCGCCGTTCGTCACACCGTACAGAAGCTGGACGACCCCGGCGCCGATGGCCAGGTTCATCAGGCCGAGCGACCCCCAGGCCAGCTTCGGGCTATAGAGCCGTGTCTGGCTCGTTCGCGGCACGACCCACAGCCCGAGGGCGATCATGGCCAGCGAGGTCCATCCCCAGAAGACGGTGTTGGTGTGAACCGGCCGCAGCCGCCCGAAGGACAGCCACGGCGCCACGCCGAGGTCGGGCCAGACGAACTTGGCGGCGACGTAGAGGCCCACGAGCGTTCCGAAAAGCAGCCAGACGGTCGCGCTGGCCAGATAGCCGAACAGCAGCCGCGTGAGGCGGGCGTCGGCGTCGATGAGCTCCTCGACGCGCGTCTTGGGCGGTGCGATGGGGCGAGTCGCGCTCATCGCCGGCCTCCCCCGGACAAGTCGCATCGTCTTCCCGACTTCTCCCCCTGGTCCTCGGAGCTCGCGACGGCACCCGCTCCGGGGCGGTCTTCCAGGCATGTCCGCAGACGCCGGGCCCGGGAGGCCCAGCGGCCCGAGTCCAGGATGCGGCCCTCTCGAGCGAGGGCGACCTGGCGCCGCCGCGCCCTTGCCAGCAGACGTCGCGCCCGCTCGCCCTTGCGGGTCCGCCGGCCGCCGACATCGGGGGCCTCCGATCTCCGGACGCACTCCGTGGTCTGGTCGAGCCGCGTGTACAAGTCCGTGTAGTACTCGCAGTGATTCCAACGGGAAGGGCGAGAGGTGTCAGGGATGAACCCCGACGACCGAACCCGCCGAGCCACCGCGTCCGAGCAGACCCCGCTCCCGACGATCAGTTTCAGGGCGCCGGCTCGGCGTGCCCGCCCCAGGACGGTTCCGATCAAGCAGCAGCACAGCTCGCGCCCTGCCCACGCCCGAGCGATGGAGAGGTCGGTCATCTCGAATATGTCCTCCGAGTGCCAGATGACACCGAGGAGACCGACGAGATGGTTGCCCGTGTGGGCGACCCACCATCGTGTCGGCTCCACGGCACTCCGATGCTGTTGCCGCCGGGGTGCGGCACCCCGCCCGTTCCGGACGAGCTGCCGGAGGGCCTCCCGATCGCTCGGCCGAGAGGGCCGGATCCGCGGCAGGTGTTCTTCGATCCGCTCACCCATACGAAGCCTCGCGCGGCGGCCGAGCTCGCTGTCCCGCCTTCAAAGCGACCTGGTCCTAGTAGTACGCGGCGTTCTTCTCGATATAGGACTGCCATTCCTGCGGCAGATCCTCTTCGGGGAAGATCGCCTTCACCGGGCACTCGTCG
>CAZQQP010000172.1:0-9669 GCA_964595475.1 uncultured Planctomycetaceae bacterium
CTCGATGATCCGATCGTTGATCCACGTGCCCGGGCTGCTGGGCCGCGGCGTGGCGCACGCCTCGATGACCGCCCGGAAGGCGGTGTCGTGGCGGATGGCGAACGGCTCCTGCTTCACCCGCTGCCGAAGCGTCCTCGGACAATGAAACCGGTCGAGCGGAAGGACGGCCCGCCGCTCCGGGCGAAACCACTCCACGCGTCGGCTGCGGCGGGAGGGGGCCATGGGGAACAGGCCCTCCATGTATCCCGCCACCACCATCTCCGGGGTGATATCCAAGTCCTCGTCCGGCTTCTCTCGGCCCATCGTCGATTGTAGAGCGGGCCGTCGTCTCGCCGTCGCTTCAGCGGCAGGGCGGCTCCCGATTTCGCCACCGGGCGCAACCAGCCGACCCCGAAGCACACGAAGAGCACGAAGGAAGAGCTTTTCACGGGTCACGAGCGTCCGGGCGACGCGGTGGGTCGGACCTTCTCCGTACGGCGAAAAGCGCGACCCCAGCTTGTGTGGAATGGCCAAGGCCGTCCGCGGCCTCGTCCGTGGTCCCGAACCCAGCACGGGCAAGCCCGCGGACGGCCTTGCCCGTGCCACACGACTGGGTTCACGGCGTTGCATGCGACCCAAGCGAAGACGACGCCGGTGACGCCCAGTTGGTCCACGTCGTTGGGTGCCCCCGGCCGCTTGTCTGCCAGGGGTGACTCGATGGTCGGAGGCACTCCGATGATTCTCAACGGCTCATTCGAAGGCCGTCCCGACCCGCTTGCTCATCGCGTCGAGGACCGCGGTGAGGTGGCTGGCGTCGTCGTGGCGGACGCGGACCGGCAGCTTCGATCGCTGCTCCCCCTGCTGATAGTGCACCTCCATCGCCTTGCCGATGTCCCGGAGCACGAGCGTGGTCCCCTCGTCCAGCGCCTTGTCACCGTGGTGGTGGAACTTCTTGTAGACCAGCCGCTGATCCGTCAGGATGAGGCCGGCGAACCCCTCGTCCTTTCCGCTCGCGGCGAAGTCCGCCTCGTTGAAGTAGGCCATGAATCGCTCCCCGGCCTGGAAGTCGAACCACGCCGCGACGCGGTCACGCACCCGCTCGGAGAGCAGCCGCCAGGGGCCCTGCTCGATCTTGAGGATCTCGTCCTCAAGCGCCGCGTAGTCGGAGCCGCAGATGCCGTTGACCCGCCCGAGCCACGCCAACGCGTAGGTCCGGTTCGGGATCTCCACCGTGCACACCGTGCCGTCCGCCCCGGGGGTCGTCTCTCCGGTGAGGGTCCCGTGGCCGCCGCACGCCTGACAGACGAAGGCGACGAGCGGCTTGTCCAGCGGCTTGGGAAATCCCTCGAGCCGGGGAACCCGCGCCGCGAGCGCGGTGAGGGTCTCCTTGGGTTCCGCCCGCACCTCGTGGCGGGACGCGAGCTCGCCCGGCGGCACGCTCCACTCCCGCAGCTGGTCGGCCCAGATCACCGGCCTCGCCCCGAGCCGCCTGATGTCGCCCTCGCCGCAGACGTGACAGGCGAACGGCATGGACGGCCGGAACCGGTCGTTGTCGAGAAGTCTCGCGTCGAAGCTCAGCTGCACGCCGTGGGTGCCCACGCTCGCCCCCCGCAGACGGGGGGCATCTCCGGGAGGCTCCGAGGTCCGCGGCCGCGTCGGAGCTTCCTCGGCCGACGCACGCGCCGGAGCTTGCGGCTCTTTTCGCGGGCTTTGCTTCTTCTTCGCCTCCTGCGGAGCCGGAGCGGGGGGACCCTCCGGCTCGCTCGCGGAAGACGCGCTCGACGGCGGCGCCGGCGGGGGAGAGGGTCCCGCATCGGCCTCGCCGGTGAGGAACTGGGCCGCCTCCTCGAAGGCCTCGTTCGCGTCGGGGTCGTCCTCGGCGACGCCCTCGCCCGTCTCGTCCGCGACCTCCTCGTCCGCTTCCTCCTCCGTCGGGCTCAACCAGCCCGCGACCGTGTCGTCGAGGTCCACGCCGCTCTCCTCCCCGGCCGGCGGCTGCGGCTCCGGCTCCGCGGGGCGCAGGTCGAAGACCTCGCGGCACTTGGGACAGCGGGCCCGTTGGGCGTTGGTTTGAGGGGGAATGGACAGCTGCGCGCCGCACGCCGGACAGTGGACGACCGTGCTCATTGGTCTGCCCCCGCAGTGACCGAAACCACCATCACGAAGCTATTTCCTAGCGGGGGCTCGCGTCAAGGGTGGCGAGTCCAGTGTCAGACGTGCTCGCGATACGCCGCTTGGATCTTCTCGAGGAAGGCTTGCTGATCCATGCTCCAGTACGTCTCCGAGAAGACCTCCACCTCGTGAAGGCCGCGAAAGCCGCTCTCGTCCACCCACTGGCGAATGGTCCGAAGGTCGATGCACCCGTCGCCCATGAGACCCCGGTCCGTGAGGACGTCGCGTGTGCCCACACGCCAGTCGCAGAGGTGGAACCCGAGCAACCGTCCGTCGCGCCCCGCGATCCGGATCTCCTCCTCCAGCGACGGGTCCCACCAGACGTGATAGACGTCCACCGCGATGCCCACGCTCGGGTGTCCCACCCGCACGCAGACCTCGCGGGCCTGCCCGACGGTGTTGATGCACGAGCGGTCCGCCGCGTACATTGGGTGGAGCGGCTCCACCGCCAGCCGCACCCCACGCTCCGCCGCGTGCGGGGCGACCGCGGCCAGCCCCTCCGCGACTTGCTTCCGCCCCTCCGCGAGCGGCATGCCCGGCACGGCGCCGACCACCAGGACCACCATGTCCGCGCCCACGCCCGCCGCCTCGTCCACGCAGCGTCGATTCTCGTCGATGGCTTCCTGTCGCTTGCCCTCCTCTCGCGCCGGGAAGAAGCCGCCGCGGACGAGGGCGGGCACGGACAGCCCCGCGTCCCGGATGATCCGCCCGGCCTCCTCCGGCCCGTGAGGCGCGAGGACGTTGCGCCAGACACTGACGCCGCCGATGCCGGCCCGGGCGTACGCGTCGACGCACTCCCGCAGCGACCACGGCTTGTTCGTCATGGTGTGGATGGCGAGCCGGGAGAGATCCTCCATGGGGTCCTCACGAGTCCAGTGCGGGAACGTCCACCCAGCGACGGCTCCGCCAGGCCTCGAGGCCGAGCTCGCCGAGCTGCACGCCCTTGGCGCCTTCCCGCAGCGTGTAGGGCCAGTGCTCGCCCAGCGCGACGTGGCGGAGGAACAAGGTCCACTGGGCCTTGAACGCGTTGGCGTAGGAGACGGTCGTGGGCACGCGCTGCCAGGTGTCGAAGAAGTCGATGGGCTGAGGGATGTCGGGGTTCCACACCGGCTTGGGCGTCGTGGCGAGGTCTTGCACCCACGCCTCCCGAAGGCCGGCGACCGCGGACGCCTCCGTCCCGTCCACCTGGACCGTGAGCAGATCGTCGCGACGCACCCGCGTGCACCACGAGCTGTTGAACTGACACACGGTGCCGTCTTGGAGTTGGAAGATGGCGTAGGCGGAGTCGTCGGCGGTCGCCCGGTACGCCCGCCCGTGCTCGTCGACTCGCTCGGGGATGTCGGTCGCCCCGATGGCCACCAGCGACTGCACCGGGCCGAACAGGCGGTCGATGAGGTAGCGCCAGTGGCAGAACATGTCGATCATGATGCCCCCGCCCGCCTCCTTCTGATAGTTCCACGCGGGCCGCTGGGCGGGCTGGTCCGGTGCGTGGCCCGTGAAGACCCAGTAGCCGAACTCCGCGCGGACGGAGAGGATGCGGCCGAACACGCCGATGTCCCGGAGCATGGCCAGCTTCCGCATGCCGGGCAGCCACAGCTTGTCCTGGACCACGCCGTTGCTCAGCCCCGCCGCCTCGCACCGCCGGGCCAGACGGAGCGCTTCCTCCGCGGAGGTGGCGGTGGGCTTCTCGCAATAGATGGCCTTCCCGGCGTCCACGGCCCGATCCACGAAGTGGGGACGGTGGGCCGTGCTCGAGGCGTCGAAGAAGATCGCGTAGCGCTCGTCGCCCAGCGCCGCGTCGAGGTCCGTGGTCCAGGGGAGGGCCTCGCCCGTCGCATCCGGCCCGTACGCCTCGGCGATCCGTCGGAGCTTCTCCGGGCTCCGGCCCGTGAGGACGGGGTCGGGAAGGAGCGTGAGCTCGTCCGAGACGCGGATGCCGCCCTCGCGGAGGATGGAGAGGATGGACCGGACCAGATGCTGGTTCATCCCCATCCGTCCGGTCACCCCGTTGAGGATGATGCCCACCTTCCGAACCTCCATGGCGGTCTCTCCCACGTGAAACCGGTCGGCAACGGGCACGCACGCGTCTCGTGCGGATTCTCCGGGGTCGGCCGAGCCTGTCCATCGGTCGGTTTCCCTGGGACACGCCCGGTCCTACAACAGACGCCGGCGGCTCCGTCAGCGGCTTACCCGAGACGGTCATGACGCTTTTCGCCGGAACATGGTGGTTCGGCCGGATCGCGGTGGACCGAGCGTGGGAGGCGTGGTCCGCCGACGCGGGCGTAACGGTGGATCGCCGGCTGCTCCGTGCGGTGGAGGAGGGCACCGCGGCCGTGGAGCTCGACCAGCGCGTGGACTCGGTGGGCGTCGGCGGCCTTCCCAACGACGAGGGCGTGGTGGAGCTCGACGCGGGGCTGATGGAGGGGAGGTCGATGGAAGCGGGCGCCGTCGGCGGCGTGCGGGGCGTCGTCCCGGCCATCGAGCTCGCCCGCCACGTCCTCGACGACGGACGCCACCTTCTCCTCGTGGGAGAGGGCGCCGAGCGGTTCGCCGCGGCCCGCGGGATGCGACGGCGGGAGCTCCTCACCGCGCCCGCCGCGGAGCGATACCGCCGCCGGCGGGAGACGGGCGGCGAGCGGCCACGCGATCGTGGTTCGGACACCGTGGGCCTCATCGGGTGGCACGAGGGTCATCTGGTCGTCGGCTGCGCGACGAGCGGGCTGGCGTGGAAACGGCCGGGCCGCGTGGGCGACTCGCCCGTGGTCGGCGGCGGCCTCTACGCCGACGACGAAGCGGGCGCCGCCGTCTGCACGGGCGTGGGGGAGGAGATCTGGCGCTCCGCGATGGCGATCCGCGTGGTGGACGCGATGGCGGGCGGCGCCCCGGCCGAGGAAGCGGTGGAAGGGGTCGTGCGTCGAGCGACCCGTCGGCGACAGAGGACCGCCGAGGCGATGGCGGGCGTGATCGCGGTCCGCGCCGACGGCGACCACGCGGCCGCGGCGACGCGACGGGGCTTCAAGGCGATGTTCTGCGTGGACGGCCAAACAGTGGAGGCGGACCCGCCCCCGCCGGAGGGCTAGCTCCCCGCTCGCGGCTTCGCGGGAAACGCTCCCTCGCGGGCGAGCGACCGCTGCAGCGTGAAGAAGCCGACCGTGGCGGTGGTGCTGAGCGTCGCGGCGACGAGGAAGACGTGGCCGCCCATCCCCTCGAAGGCGGGCAGAGCGACGAATCCCACGCTCGCCGCGGGCCACCCCTTGTACAGAAACATGCCGAGGAAGGGGGCGAAGCAGCCGCGAATGCCCGTCAGGGTGACGTGGGTCCCCATGTACGCCGGCACGGCGCTGCGTGCCGCGAAGTCGTTGTGGCCGAGGTTCCACGCGAGCACGCCGCCGCCCCTTGCCACGCCGAGGACCGCCCGCGAGAGGCCGAGGACGAGGAGAGAGAGCGTGAGCGACCCGGTTCCCACGGCGCCGAGGAACAACAGGAGCTGCGAGCCGACCCAGCACGCTCCCTGGCTCACCCGGAAGCGGCTCACGTGGACACGGTCGAGGTGGCGGGCCCAGATCCCGATGCTCAGGAGCATGAGGAGCATGGGAACCGCCTGCGTCACCGCGATGCTGACGAGGAAGTCGCGGCGGAGCGGCTCCGTCCGGACCGAGACCAGGTCGATCACGGCCGGCTCCACCATCATGTTGCTCATCCCCGCGAGAAACTGCCACCCGAGATACGAGCGGAAGTGGGGATCGCCGCGGAGCACGGAGCGGCCCGCCCCTCCGCTCGCCGCGGGCGCTTCTCGCTCCGCCCGGAGCAGCGACCGCTCGCCGCGTAGGCGAACGCCCGCGAAGGCGACCGCCGCCACGATCGCCACCGCCCCGCCTACGGGATAGACCAGACGAAAGCTCGTCGGGCTCGCGTCGAAGCAAACCGACGCCAACGCGGGCCAGAGAAACAGCCCCGCGGACGTCAGCATCGCGAACCGCCCCGTGATCCGCGCCCGGAGCTCCCTCGGGTAGTTCATCCGCCAGACGGTCGACCGCAGCGTGACCACGCCCGCCATCAGGCACCGGGCGACCACCACCAGCCCGGTGAGCAGCCACGCTCCGAGCGGGCTCACCGGGAGCAGGGCCACGGCCGCGACCACGGTCGCCACGCTCCCCTGGAGGCCGGCGATCCAGGGCGGTTTCCTCCGCCCCGCGCCGAGACGCGCCCAGAGGAAGCTCGTGAGGTTCGCGAACATCCGCGCCCCTGTGATCACCGCGAGGTGAGCCGGGTGGGCGTCGAAGACCTTCTTCGCCACGACGCCGGCGACGCCGCCCTCGACGAGGGCGAGCGCCGTGGGGAGACACGCCGCGGAGACCACCTCGCGGCGATAGCTCGGCCGCGAGAGGTACGGAACCTGCTCCGGCGAGAAGGTGGAAAGGAGGCGTCGGATCACGGGGCTCGGTGGCGGCGAACGGCCGCGATCGAGAGAGGGACCGCAATCGTCCGGGTCCGCGAGGGCGTCCGTCGGACGCGATGAGGAAGGGACCCCCTCGCCGGAAAAGGCTTAGCCGAGGCGAGCGGCTCTCTCGCGATCGGAGACGCCGCGAGGCGAAAGCGGCAAGACATCCCGTCGCCGCGGCGTGGGGGTGGCTCCTACGGCACCGGCTCCGGAACGGCTCGGCTCGGTCGGTCGAGGAGGAGGAAACGTCGGATGTCCTGCCGCATGCTGCTCAGGTTCGTATCCAGCGTTCTCGCGGCCGTCGCCCGCGCCTCTCCCGGCGTCTCCTTGAGGTTCGCCCGGCCGGGGGAGAGATTGCCGAGGACCTCGTCCGTGGTCAGCGGCTCCTCCTCGTCCTCCTTGAACCAGTTCCACGGCGCCAGGGCCGCCAGGCCGTCACCCTTCGCTTCCTGCGACCGCGGCCGGGGCACGGCGTCCGGGTTCGTCGGCTTCTTCTTCTCCCCGCCGAACCAGTTCCACGGAGCGAGGGCCGCAAGCCCCTGCCCCTTGCTCTGTTGCTGCTTCGCGGACGCGGTGTCGGCGTCGGAAGCGGCGTCCGGCTTGCTCGTTTTCTTCTTCCCCCCACCGAACCAGTTCCACGGGGCCAGTGCCGCGAACGGGCCGTCGGACTGGTCCTCGCTCTTCGCGTCCGACCCTTGGCCCTTCGCGTCCTGAGCGTTCGCTTGGGGCTCCGGCGTCGGTGCCTGACTCATCGTGGGACCGTCCGCCGCGGTGTTCTGCTGGCTCTGGCACCCGATGAGCAGCGCCGCGATGAGCAGAGAGAGGCTTACGCTTCGCATAGGTCACCTCGCATGGATCGCGTCTCCACCGCCCGAGATCCGTCGGCCGCCGCCGTGCGAGCCAAGCCCTGACGACGGGGAAATGGAAGTATCTTCTACCAACGCGACTCCGCGATGTCAATTCGCTCGCGGAGCCGCTGTGGGAACCGAAGTAGAAGTGCCCCCTTATGGAGACACTTCGTATGGGTCTGAAGGAGCGGGACCGGCTTGGCGCTCTGAGCCGGGTCGAAGAAGACGGGATCACGCGGAAGGAAGCGGCGCGGCGGCTGCAGGGGAGCTACCGGCGAGCGAAGCGGCTGTGGGATCGGGACCGGGAGGTCGGGGACGCGGGTCGGGTGCACCGGCTGCGTGGGCGCTCGAGCAACAATCGCCCGGCAGCGGACGCCGGCGAGAGCGAGCGCTCCAGTTGTCCTGGGAGCAGTACAGGGGGTTCGGCCCGACACTGGCGGCGGAGCTGCTGGTGGCGCGTGACGGGGTTGGGGTGGACCACGAGACGCTGCAGGGCGGAAGGGCTGTGGGCGCCGGGTGGAGGGAAGCGGCGGGTGCATCGGCGTCGGGAGCGTCGGTCATGCTTCGGGGAGCGGGTGCAGCTGCGGACGTTGGAGGGGATCACGACGATTGAGGCGGCCAACGCGTACCTGGAGCGGGAGTTCCTGCCGGATCACAACGCGCGGTTCGTGGGGGGCCCGAACGGAGGCCTCCGACGCCCACGGGCGGGCGCCGGAGGAGGCGGACCTGGTGGCGGCCCACCCGTGGCGGCGATCGTTCGCTGGGCCCGGCTCCGCTCCGGCTCGCTGACGCTCGCCTCCGCCCCGCCGGGTCCAGCGACCGCAGGAGAGGGGACATTTCTGCTTCGGTTCCGACATACCGCCCGACCATCCGGGTCGGCGGTGCAGCGATTGACCCATTGTCGTTACAAAATTAGCGTATACGCCGTCCCGGTGAGATTTCTCCGAGTGTGATTTATGGGCGAGCGAACGGAAGACGTGTCGGGCCTCGAGCGTCGAGGAAGAAAGACCCTGGGTCGGTCCGGTTGGATCATCACAGGTCTGGTCCTCCTCGGGCTGGGAACGCTCACGCTGAGCCCGTGGTGGGTGGGCGCGGAGCCGCACGGCACCGTCTATTGGGCGGATCCGGCCGCCGGCGAGATCGGGGGCGTGCGGGTGCCCGGCGGTGAGCGTGAAGTGATGCGGAAGGGAATCGGAGCGGCCAGCGACCCGACGCTCGACGCGGATCGCGGCGTCGTGTATTGGTTGAACTCCGACGCCGGCACGCTTCAGAAGATGAACCTCGGAGGGGAGAAGAAAATCGAGACGGTGGCCCGGCACCTGAACGAGCCGCACCACCTTGTTCTCGACCCGACAAAGAGGAACCTCTACTGGGTAGAGCGAGAGTCGCCGCCCCACCCGCTTTCTGACTTCTTATCGTCGGAGAAGCGCGGCGAAGAGATCCGCCGCTTTCCTTGACGGGCGGGGGAATGGAGACCGTTGCGAGCGATCTCTCCGGGCTCGAAAGCGGCTCCGTATTCGCCGGGACGAAAACATCGCTCGCGATCGACACCGCCAACGACCGCTTGTACTGGACGAAGGGAAAGGACGAGGTCGTTTCCGCCGAAATGGACGGGAGTGACCGTCGGACCGTCTTGGAAACCGACTCGCCGGTGACGGCCCTGTCCCTCGGGGAGGAGGGGAGGCGTCTCTATTGGGCAGCGAAGGGAGCGCCCATCCGGAGTCGGCCCGTCGGCGGCGACGGGAAGGGTATGGAGAAAGTGACGGAGCGAAAGGTTAACTGCGATTGTCTCGTCGTCCGCGAAGAACGCATCTACTGGCTGGAAAGCTCTGTGAGACTCCCCGGGAATTTGAGTCACCAACTGAGCGGATCCGTTTGCCGGGCCGAGCTAGACGGAGCGAACCAGGAGAAACTCGTCCACACAGCGGTCGGGGGCTTCGCGGTCGGCCCCGGGCCGGTCCTCTATTGGTTTGACGATGGGCTTCGGAAGAAAAAGCTCGACGGTGGCCGGACCGAGGATGTCGGGCCCACGTTCAGGCCGACGTCGCTCGCGTTGGATGAACAGGCAAATGCCCTCTATTGGCTTCGCCGCCCGCATAAGGAGGCGGAAAAGAATAAGTTGAGCCTATACGCCAAAGCGAGGAGCGCGAAGCCTCCTTGCTTTGGCGTGGGCTTCGAACCATTTGCGATGCCCCGCCGGCCGCAGATCCCGGCATTTGCGGACGTTGC
>CAZQQP010000173.1:0-8270 GCA_964595475.1 uncultured Planctomycetaceae bacterium
CGCAAGCGCCGCAGCGGTGGGTCCGACGGCTGTGGGGCCGACGACCGGAGCCGCCGCAGCTGGGGCCGGGACCAGCGTCTTTGGAACAACTGGAATCGTCGCGGCCGGCGCCGCCGCGGCGGCCGGAGGAGGCGCGATCGCCGCGACCGGGGGCGGCGGTGGCGACGATGAAACGGTCAGTCCGGCTCAGTAATCGGCTAGAAGCGGCCGGCTGACGCATCCGACTCTCGGGATCGAGCCTCCGGAGAAACCCGGAGGCTTTTTTGACGGCCTTGGTCGCGGCCCGAGCTCCAAAGACGGTCCGAGGGGCGGGGGCTACGATGAGCTGCCTATGGCCGGAGCCGAGCACGATACGCAGCAAGCGGCGAACGTTCCCGACCAGGAGGCCGAGCGGCGCGAGACGCTCCGGCTGCTCCGCGAGGAGGTGGGAGTCGACCCCTACGGCGAGCGTGTGGACGGCCTCGTCCCCCTTGCCCACGCCGCGGCATTGTACGACCCGGAAGCGGACCGTCGGGTTCGCGAGACGTCGGACGCCGGCGACGGCCGGCCCCATGTCCGAGTGGCCGGAAGGGTCGTCCTCCACCGCGACATCGGAAAGCTGGTGTTCGCCACCCTCCGGGACGTGACGGGGGATTTGCAGGTGGCCGTCAGCAAGAAGGAGGTCGACTCGACCGCGTTCCGGCTCGCCAAGCTGACGGACCTCGGCGACATCGTGATGGTGGACGGGCGAGTGGGGAAGACCAAGACGGGGGAGACCACCGTCTGGGCGACCGGGGAGGGCGGCTGCCGCATCGTGACCAAGAGCCTCGCTCCGCCGCCGGAGAAGCGGAAGGGGCTGCAGGACCCGGAGCTGCGATACCGCCGCCGCTACGTGGATCTGTACGCCAACCCGTCGGTCATGCGGACGTTTCTCCTCCGCAGCCGTCTCCTCAAGGCCATCCGGGACTTCCTTACCGAGCCGCCGGACGATCTTGCGCCGGGCTACATCGAGGTCGAGACTCCGATGATGCAGCCCGTGGCGGGGGGTGCGGCGGCCCGACCGTTCGTGACCCATCACAACGCGCTGGACCTCGACCTGTTCCTTCGGATCGCGCCCGAGCTCTACCTGAAGCGGCTCCTCGTGGGCGGCCTCCCGCGGGTCTTCGAGATCAACCGAAACTTCCGGAACGAGGGGGTCTCTCCCCGCCACAATCCCGAGTTCACCATGCTCGAGCTGTACCAGGCGTTCGGCGACTACCGGTCGATGATGGACCTGACCGAGCGGCTGGTTCAGAGGATGGCGTCCATCGCGGCGAGCGAGCGCGAGGGCGACGGTTCAGGGTCCGAGGAGGAGACGGCACCGGACGACGGGGCCCCACGCCTTCCTTACGGCGACCGTTGGATCGACTTCTCCCTCCCGTTCCGGCGGGCGACCTACCACGAGCTGTTCGAGGAGCACAACGGGTTTCCGGCGACGGACCGGCGGAAGGTCACGAGCAAGGCCCGCGAGCTCGGCGTGGAGGCGGAGGGGAAGGACACCGACGTCCTCCTCCAAGATATCTGGGAGGAGACGGTGGAGCCGAACCTCATCCGGCCCACCTTCGTGATGGACTACCCGGCGACACTCTCTCCCCTGACGAGGCCGAAGCGGGACACCCCCGACCTCGCCGAGCGGTTCGAGCTGTACATCGGCGGCCTCGAGCTCGCGAACGCCTACACGGAGCTCAACGACCCGGACGTCCAAGAGGCGAACTTCCGTCGGCAGATCGACGGGCTCGGCGAGGAGGAGGCGACCTTCCGAACCATGGACATGGACTTCATCGAGGCGCTGAAGGTGGGCATGCCCCCCGCCGGCGGTCTCGGCGTGGGCGTCGACCGCCTGATCATGCTGTTGACCAACAGCCGATCCATCCGCGACGTCATCCTCTTCCCCCTTCTCCGGCCGACATGAGCCGGCGGGGGGTAACCATTGCGAGCGGCTCCGCGAGCCGTTACGCGGTCACGGGTGGTGGCTCCGGTGTCACCTCCCGTGCGGCATCCCGACGAGCCTTCCATGTACAAGACCCTCCTCACACTCCGCTACCTTCGCCGGAAGCTCATCGCGGCCTTCGCGGTCATGAGCGTCACGCTGTGCACCGCGCTGCTCATCATCGAGATCAGCGTGATGGGCGGCTTTCTCGACCTGGTCCGGAACGCGGGCCACAGCGTGGTCGGCGACGTGGTCGTCTCCGCTGGCCTCGAGGGCTTTCGTCACTACGAAGCGCTCGCGGCACGGATCGAGACCCTTCCGGAGGCGAGCACTGTGGCGCCGGTCATCCAGACCTACGGCCTTCTCAAGATCCCCGGTCGCGTCCAGGACACACTCCGGCTGGTCCAGGTCCGGGGCATCAAGGGGCCCAAGCAGGCGGACGTCACGGCATACCGGCGGACGCTCTTCTGGCGAAGCTCGCCGCCCGAGAAGCCGGGGGCGATCAGCCGAACCTACGGACTCCTCGAGGACTATCCGCTGGTCGCCAAGGGCTACGGAGAGCAGAACGCGTTGGAGCTCGGTGTCGAGCTGACCAATCCGTGGGGCGACGACCCCGCGATGGTCCCCGGCATCGAGATCAGCCCTTACTACAAGCGGACGGAGGAGGGGACCTACAAGGTCCGGGGCCGCCCGTCCATCCGGATGCAGCTGATCCTCAGCGTCCTCCCCATCTCCGAGCAGGGCGGGCTTCGGGAGGGCGTCAGCGGCACTCCGGAAGCGGTGACGGAGCGGTTCACCGTGGTCAACGAGTTCCACAGCGGCCTCTACGACGTGGACAGCCGGTCGGTGTTCATCCCCTTCAAGGTGGCCCAGGAAATGATGGGCATGGGGGAGGCCAAGAAGATCAAGCGTCGGGAGGACGGGTCCATCGTCCGGGACGAATCGGGGAAGCCGGTGGTCGCCGACACCGTGCCCGCCCGCTGCACCGAGCTCCACATCAGCGCCGCGAAGGGGGTGACCCCCAAGCGGCTGCAGGCGGCGGTCAAGACGGCCTACAACGGCTTCCGCCAGAAGCACCCGGACATGCCGTTCACCATGTCGATCCAGACATGGGAGCAGCGTCAGGCGGATTTCATCCGAGCCGTGGAGAACGAAAAGGGCGTGCTCACGGGGCTATTCGCGATCATCAGCGTGGTCGCGGTGGTCATGATCGCGGTGATCTTCTACATGATCGTCCTGGAGAAGACGCGGGACATCGGCATTCTCCGAGCCCTCGGCGCTTCCAAGACCGGTGTCGCGTCCATCTTCCTCGGCTACGGCGCCGCGGTCGGAACGATCGGCGCGGCGGCCGGTCTGGCACTCGCGTACCTGTTTGTCACCTACATCAACGAGATCCACGCGTGGCTCGGCGACGGGTTCGGCTCGTCGGCGACCGCGGGGGGCGTCACGGTCGCGGGGGGACTGCTTGTGGCGACCATTTCGGCCTTGGTGGGGTGGGCCCGAGGCGGTCGGGGCGGCCGGTGGTTTCTGTGTGGCGGCGTCGTCGGGGCGGCCTTGGGGCTCGTCGCGGCGCTGGGCACCTTCGCCGCCCGTCCCGAGCTGGTGGATCGGCTCGACGAGTGGCTCGGGTTCGTGCTTTGGAACCGAGAGGTCTACTTCTTCTCCAAGATTCCCAACGAGGTGGAGGGACAGGAGGCGGCGGTCATCGTGGCCGTGGCGATCGTCGCGAGCGTCGTCGGGGCGCTGATCCCGTCCATCCTCGCCGCCCGTGTCGACCCGGTGCGGTCTCTCCGATACGAGTAAGCGTGACGCGGCGCGTCGCGACTCTGACGACCTTCCAAGCCGAGCGGCAGATGACGAGGACGGAAGCACCCACATCCCGGGAGGCCCAGGCCCTGTCCGCGAGCGGCACGGGCGTGCCGCTGCTCGAGGCGAGGGCGCTGGAGAAGTCGTACCGCATCGGCCACGAGACCCTCCACGTCCTCAAGGGCGTGAGCCTCGCGGTGGGCCGCGGCACTTGGCAGTGCGTCCTCGGCGCTTCGGGCTCGGGGAAGAGCACGCTGCTGCACCTCCTCGGCGGCCTCGACAGCCCGGACGCGGGCGATGTGCGGTTCTGTGGCGAAGAGCTGTTCCGAATGCCGGGCTCGCAGCGGGATCAATTTCGCAACGCGCACGTCGGCTTCGTCTTTCAGTTCTACCACCTCCTCCCCGAGCTGAACGTCCTCGAGAACGTGATGATCGCGGCGATGATCGGACGCTCCGTCGTGCGAGGGCCGGGAACCAAGAAGAGACTTCGGGACGACGCGACCGCCATCCTCGGCCGCCTCGGCCTCGGCGATCGCTTGAAGCATCGGCCCGACCAGCTCAGCGGGGGCGAGCGACAGCGGGTCGCGATCGGACGGGCGTTGATCAACCGTCCGGCCGTCCTCCTCGCGGACGAGCCCACCGGAAACCTCGACCAGGAGACCGGCCACCGCCTCCTCGACCTCTTCACGGAGCTCCACGGGGAGGGCCAGACCATCCTCATGGTCTCCCACGAGGACTTCGTGGCGAAGCGGGCGGAGCGCGTGCTCACGCTGGAGGAGGGAAAGCTGAAAGAGTGAGGAGGCCGCCCTGCCAAGCGGACGACCTGAACGCATTCTCGGCACCGCCCACTCTGGCCGAACGCGACACTGCTGGCCTCCCGACCTCGAGTGACACTCGAGGCCGTCGTCCGCGGGCTTCCGCTCGCGACGACGGATGCGAGCGGAGACAATGGTCCGTTGACGGCGTTGGCTGCCATCCAGCCGCCAGCACGGGCAAGCCCGCGGACGGGCTTGCCCGTGCCACCCAACCGCAAGCGGAAAGTTTCACCGGCAAATCCCGTGAGCCTGACGGACCTCCCGACTGGGAGATCGGAGGGAATCGACCGCCTCGCCGTGGTGTGTCTCCGCTTCCACACCGCGGCGAGGCCCTGTCGCGGACGCCGCGCTTCTTGTATCTTGAAAGACTTCTCGTTTTGGACAGGAGCCAACCATGGGGCGGATTGGCACCGGTTTCAAGCTCGTATTGGTCGCCGTCGGCCTCCTCGCGACGCTCGCCGAGCCCGGCGTGGCCGAGGAGAGGCCCAACGTGCTGCTCCTCTCCATCGACGACCTCAACGACTGGGTGGGTGTTCTCGATGGCCATCCTCAGGCGAGAACTCCACACATCGACCGGCTCGCCCGCGAGGGCACGCTCTTCGCCAACGCCCACTGCCCGGCGCCCGTCTGCACCCCCTCCCGCGCCGCGCTGGTCACGGGGCTCTCGCCGTCCACCACGGGGCTGTACTTCCTCCGCCCCCACCTCCCCGCTTCGGACCGTGCGAAGCGGGCCCCCACGCTCGCGGAGCGCTTCGAGAAGGCGGGATACGCCACGCTCGGCGTGGGCAAGATCTACGGCGGTGGCGACGGCCGATATTTCGAGCGCTACGGCGGCAAGAAAGGGGGTTTCGGCCCTCGTCCCGACGAGAAGCTGAGCTATCCCAAGGGCCATCCGCTCTGGGACTGGGGTGCCTTCCCCGACCGCGACGCGAAGATGCCCGATAAGAAGATCGCGGACTGGGCGATCGACCGGCTCAGGGAGGATCACGACCGTCCCTTCTTCCTCGCCGCGGGCTTCTTCCGTCCCCACGTCCCGATGTACGTCCCGGAGAAGTGGTTCCGGAAGCACCCGCCCGCGGACCGGGTGAAGCGGCCGAAGGTGCTCGAGGACAACCGACACGACCTCTCCCGCTATGCGAAGCTGCTGACACGGCCCCACCCGGCACCGCCCCACGATTGGTTCGTCGAGCACGACGCGTGGCGGGACGCCGTGCGGTCCTACCTCGCTTCCTCCACCTTCGTCGACCACCAGATCGGCCGCGTGCTCGACGCGCTGGAGGCGACCGGCCAGTGGAAGAACACCGTGGTGGTGCTGTTCTCCGACCACGGCTGGCACCTCGGGGAGAAGCAGCGCTGGGCGAAGCGGTCGCTTTGGGAGACCTCGACACAGGTTCCCCTCGTCGTCACCGCGCCGGGCTTTCCGAAGGGACAGCGGACCGACAAGCCCGTCGGCTTGCTCGACATCTTCCCCACGCTGCTCGACCTTTGCGGCCTCCCCCCGAACGACGCCCACGAGGGCCGCAGTCTCGTTCCGCTCCTGAACAACCCCGACGCCACGTGGAACCGGCCGGTCGTGACCACCTACGGGCCGGGCAACCACGCGGTCCGCTCGGAGCGGTGGCGATACATCCGCTACAAGGACGGCTCGGAGGAGCTCTACGACCACAGCGACGACCCCGCCGAGTGGCACAACCTCGCGGACAAGGAGCAATACGCCGACGTGGTGAAAAGACTCCGCGAGCGGATCCCCGAGCAGACCCACCCGGTGCTCGGCGGTAAGTCGACCGGCAACGACTCCTACGGCCATCAGTCCTACCGGGCGGCGGAGGCCGTCCGGAAGAAGCAAGCCGAGCCGAGCGGAGATCACTGATGTTCCGAATACATCTCAGCGTGCTCGCCGTCGCATCCGCTGTCCTCTGGAGCCACGCCGCGTCCGTTTCCGTCGCCGGGGCGAAGGAAGGCCGCGGGGTCCGGACAGGCATGGCGGCGAAGGACTCGGCCTTTCTCGTCTGGACCGAGCACGCCCTCCGGAAGGTCGACCGCCGTCCCGACCTCGACGAGCTCCGATCCATGGAAACGGTCGACGCGACCGAGGTCGCGGCGGCGAGGAACGAGGGCGTCTCCTTCCAGATCGTCGTCAGCCCGCGGGCGGACCGCCGGATGAACCAGAGCCCCATCCGGTATCCGGTGAAACAGATCGAACCGACCACGCTCGAAGGCCCCGACGACGCGACGATCGCCAAGGATCGGATCGACCTCCACACCGTCGGGTACATCAACGGGGTCCACCCGGACGTCCTCTTCCCTCTCACCCGCCAAGCGGCCGTCCCCGACCGCGAGAACTACAACCTGTGGGTGACGGTCCACATCCCGAAGAACATCCCGCCGGGCGACTATCGCGGCACCGTCCGCCTCACACTCGGGGTCAAGCGCTACAGCCACGGCAACAACATCCTCGAAAAAACCGAGAAGCGGACCTATGAGGTTCCCTTCGTGGTCCACGTCTGGGACTTTGCCCTCCCCGACCGCACCCACGTTTGGACGCAGCTGTTCACCATCGAGGGCGGCGGGGGAGAGCTGACCGACTGGTACGCTGCGGACCGCCGCCCGGCGCTGAAAAAGGCGCTGTTCAAGGAGTATGCCGAGCGACGCATCTCCGCGGAGTTCATCACCCCCCGCCGCGTCGAGGAGGTGCCGAAGGAGAAGCGGCGGGCCTACTACATGAAGTGGGCCGAATGGTGGGTGGACCGCGGCCTCTTCCTCGGCCGCATCCCCTGCCGCAACCGGAAGAGGGCCGACGCGGCCGCCTGCTTCGACCGCTATGTCGACGCGCTCCGGTCACGCGGCTGGCTCGACCGTGCCTACGCCCGCCTTCCGTCGGACGAGGGCTTCTACCTCGGTGGCGACGGCGCCAAGGCCAACCTCCAAGCGGGCAAGCTCTGGAAGAAGCTGGAGCCGGACCTCCAGCGCCACATGACGTTCGACGGGCTGTACTACAAGGACACGGAGCCCACCAAGAAGCTGAAGACCCTCCGCGCGTTCGATCCGGCCGTGGACATCTGGTCCATCAACCCCGCCGTCTACCTCCCCTACCCGAAGGTGGCCGACTACCTCGAGAACCGCGAGGTCTCGTGGTACATCCACCACCACATGAAGGTGGCCGAGCCCGCCGTGAACCTCCGGCTGTTCTTCTGGAAGATGTGGAAGCGGGGCGTCTCCCAGTGCACGCTGTGGGCGACCTGTCTGTGGAAGCGCTCCCGCTTCGACACGTGGAAGGCCCAGCGCGGCTTCGGGGTGGACCCCGGCTTTCTGGGCACGGGCAACGGAACCCTCTTCTGGCCCGGCAAGGAGGCCGTCCTCCCCTCCATCCGTGCGGACCTCATCCGCGACGGAATCGAGGACTACGAGATGCACCGCCGGCTCCGGAAGCTCCTCGCGAACAAGAAGCTCGACGACGCGTTCGCGAAGCGGGCCCGGCGGGCCCTGGCGGTTCCCCCCGAGGTCGTCCGGAGCTTCTTCGAGTTCACCGACGAGCCGTCGGCGCTGCTGCGGCAGCGAGCGCGGGTCGCCCGACTGATCGAGGCCGCGTCGGACTAGGCTACTTCGGCGGTCGGTTCCAGAAGATGGTCAGGTTGTGGGTGGCCCGCCCGGAGGCGACGATCTCCGGACGCCCGTCGCCGTTGAGGTCCGCGACCCGCATC
>CAZQQP010000173.1:8280-9628 GCA_964595475.1 uncultured Planctomycetaceae bacterium
CACGTCGACGCGGACCTTCTTCCAACGGGGGCCGACCCCCTTCATCGGGATGAAGAGGTTGATCCCGACGTTGCCCTTGTCGTTCGGTCGTCGCCAGCCCGCGACGATCTGGTCGTATCCGACGCCGAGAAGGTCGGCGCACGCCAGCGCGTGGCCGCCGTTCATGGATGCGTCGAGGACGTGGCGGGTCCACCCCAGCGGCCGCTCGCGGTCGTTGCGGGTGTACGCCACCACCTTCGACCCGTGGAACGGCTCGATGGCGGCGATCATCCGCACGTGCTCGGACAGCCGCCCCTCCCGCACGTCGCTGGCGCCGGGGTGCCCCTTGTTCCCCGCGAGCCGGCCCGCGATCGGCCTCCTCGCCCACCCGTCGTCCTGGCGGTCGAGGTAGAGGATGCCTTCCTTGCCCGCGAGGAGGAGATCCCCCGCTCGATCGCCGTCCCAATTGAGGATGTCGAACCCGTGGGTCAGGTGCATGGAGTTGTCCACCAGATCCCACTCCCACTTGCCGCGACGGCCGTTGGGCGGGTGGTAAGCGAGCACGCGGCTCCCCTTGGACGCCTTCGGCCCGGTGCGGGCCTTCGCGGGAACCACGATCAGCTCGTAGTCGCCGCTGGCGGTTCGCGACCACCGCATGCGGTGGACCGTCGGCTCGTGGTACTGCTCGACGGCCTTCCACTTCTTGGTTGGATCGTCCGGGCGGATGAGGACGTGCACGCTGCCGCTCTTCGCCGGGTCGGCCGTCTCGCCGGGGTCCCAGTTGGCGCCGACCGCCAGCTCCACCTGTCCGTCCCCGTTGGTGTCCCGCGCCGCCAGACAGACGTTGTCCTTCGGCGTCAGGTTCTCCACGATCACGAACCGCTTCCAGTCGGGGTTTCGATACCAGACGTACTGTCGCTTGTCCGCGAGGAGGATGTCCGGCTTGTCGTCGCCGTTCACGTCGCCGATGGCGACGCCGTAGCCGATCTTCACGTCGCTGTCGATCTCCTCGGCCTTGAAGTCCGGTACCGGCGGGGCCGCCGAGACCACGGCGGTCGCGGCGAGCCCTGCGCATGCGGTTAGCCCGATCAGTCGAGTCATCGCAGAAGCCTCCGTTGATCACTCGTTGGCGAGGTTCGACAAGTGGAGTCCAGGATAAACGCTCCGGAGGAAGAGACCAACAGAAGTCCATCCTCGTGGCACAGGTCCCGAACGGACCTGTGCCAAGCGGCTCTGGCCGCCCGAAGCATGCCGTTCAGGGATCCTCTCGATTCGCAAGAGAGGCGTCCGGTGTCGGCACCGGACGCTCCGCGTTTTCATCGGTGCCAAGGCGGAAGTCGGCTTCCGCCTTGGCACCGATGAGACGGCG
>CAZQQP010000174.1:0-9607 GCA_964595475.1 uncultured Planctomycetaceae bacterium
CTACAGCCCCAGCGCCCGCGACATGCGGCGGGAGACCTCCTCGAGCCGCTTGGGCCCGCCGCCGCTGACCTCCGCGGTCGCCCAGCCGGTGAACCTCAGGCTCGCGAGCTCCCGACGGACACCCGCCCAGTCCACGTCGCCCTGGAAGATGTCGCAGTTCTCGTCGGCCTCCTCCTTGTGGCCCTTCACGTCCAGCTTCACGATGCGGTCGCCGAGCGTCCGAACCCAGTGGGGAGAGCCACCGAAGCTCTGGTGGTTGCCGATGTCGTAGAAGGCCCCCACCCACGGGTCGCCGATGGTGTCGAGATACGCCCGCCACCGCTCCGCCCGCTTGCAGAAGCCGTTGCGGACATTCTCGCAAAGGATCCGCACGCCGAGACGCGAGGCGAGCGGCAGCGCCTTCCGGATCTGCTCGATGGACCGGTCCCAGACCTGGCGGTGGTTCTCCTTCTTCGGGTCGGTCACCTTGCCGACGACCTGCAGGATCGACGAGCCGCCCGCGTCGTGGGCGAACTGGATGGCGCCTTCCATGGCGGCGAGGGCTTTCTTGCGGACCTCCGGGTCGGGGTCGGAGAGCCGGGTCTGCCAGTGGACCGCGTTGTTCACGTTGTGGACCATGACGCCGGTCTTCTCCGCCGCCCGGCGGGCCTTCGTCAGGTCGAAGCGGTCCGGCGCGAACAGGCTGATCCCCTCGAAGCCCGCGTCCCTCGACATCTTGAACGTATCGAGCAGCGACGAGCTGCCCTCGACCATGGAGACCTTCACGGCCTTGTAGATCCGGCCCTTGAAGCTCGGGCCCTCCCCCGCCGACAGGAGGCGAGGGCTGACGGTCGCCGCCGTCGCGGCGGCACAGAAAGCGCGGCGGGTGAGCGGCTTGGACATGAGAACGAGCCTCCAATCGTGAAAAAACTCGGGGCCTCGCCCGCCGTCCGCCGGGGGCGGCCCAGACGCTCGATTGTCCTCAGAGAGGGCGGCGACGCCAACAAGCAGCGGAAAGCGAGCGCTTGCAGACCCTACGCGTCCAATACGTCCTGTTTTTCGCGGTCCTCGGCAGCCTCATGCCGTATCTTTCCGTCTACCTCGAGGGCCGCGGCCTCGCCCGGCCGGAGATCGGCCTGCTCCAGGCGACCGCGCAGACGGCGACGGTGCTGACCCCCGCCGTCCTCGCGCTGATCGCGGACACGCGGGTGGCGCCGCGACGGCTCATCGCCCTCGCCTTCACGGTCAGCGCCGCCGCCCTCGTGGTCTTCGGGCTTGTCCGGCCCTTCCCCGCCGTCCTCGGCGCCTACGCCGTCCACGCCCTCGCCTTCATCCCCATCAAGCCGCTTCAGGACGGGCTGTTCTTCAGCGAGCAGCGATGGCAGCGGCTCGCGGACCGCGACCCGCCGGGCTACCACCTCGTCCGCGTCTGGGGGACGGTCGGCTTCATCCTCCCGAGCCTCGGGCTGTTCGCGTTTCTCCGCTATCGCGAGGCGCTGGGCCTGGACCTTTGGATCATCCTCATCGCGGCGTTGGTGGCGGAGGGGCTGGCGCTGATCAATACGTTGTTCCTCCCCGACCCCAAGCGGGACGAGAGCGTGGACAAGGACGTCCTCCCGACACGGGCCGCGGCGCGGCTGATGACGGAGCCCCACGTCGCGGTCTTCTGCCTCGCGGTGCTCCTCATGCACACGGGGTCGAGCGCCTACGGCGTCTTCTTCCCCCTCTACCTCACCGAGGCCGTCGGCGTCGACAAGCAGTGGATCGGCCTGATCGCCAACCTCGGGGTGACGGTGGAGATCTTCTTCATGCTCGCGTTCGGGTGGCTCTTCCGCCGGCTGGGCCTGCGCTGGCTGATGCTTCTCGGCGTGCTGTGCATGGGCGGGCGGATGGCGCTGCTCGCGGCCGTGCCGACCGTCGCGACCGCCGTCGCGGTGCAGGCCCTCCACGGCATGGTGGTCCTCGCCATCTTCGTGGCGCCGCCGATCTACCTGAACCGCCACGCGGGGGAGGCCTACCGCCACTCCGTCCAGGGCCTCTACATGATGGCGGTCGTCGGGGTGGGCCGCATCCTCGGCGGAGCGGTCGGCGGGAAGATCGCCGACGTCTCCCTCCTCGCGGTGATGGGCTTCGGCGGCGGGCTCTGCGTCCTCTCGGCGTGTCTGTTCGGCTTCGCGTTCCGCGAGCCCGACCACCGGATCGAGCCGTAGCGTGGCGACCCACGGACCTCACCTCGGGACGCCGTCGATCCGCTCGCTTGACACGAGCGGACGCAACCGGGATATTCCGCGGTTCTCCCCGGAGCCGAGCGCACCCGTGGGTCGACCGACGGTCCCCGAGATGGAGATCCCCATGCACAGCCCCGGAGCGACCCGCCGTCAGTTCGTCAAGGCCGCGGCCGCGTCGCTGGCCGCTCCCGCCTTCGTCCCCGACCACGCCCTCGGGAAGAAGGACCGCCCGGCGCCGAGCGAGCGCATCCACCTCGCCTCCATCGGCTTCGGCATGCGCGGGCCGAACAACACCCGCTCCTTCCTCCGGGAGAAGGACTGCCAGGTGGTCGCGGTCTGCGACATCGACGACAAGCACCGGCAGAAGGGCGTGAAGACGGTGGACGACCACTACGGCGACAAGAGCTGCGACAGCGTCTACGACTATCGTGACCTGGTTTCCCGCGCCGACGTGGACGCCGTGATGACCGCCCTCCCCGACAACTGGCACGCGCTGGTGGCGGTCGCCGCGGCGGAGGCGGGCAAGGACATCTACGGGGAGAAGCCGCTCGCTCAGACGGTCCACGAGGGGCGGGCGATCGTCGATGCGGTGAAGGCCAACGATCGCATCTGGCAGACGGGCTCGCAGCAACGCTCCCGCTTCCACTTTCGCCGGGGCGCCGAGCTCGTCCGGAACGGATACCTCGGCAAGATCAAGAAGGTGAAGGTGGGCCTTCCCTCGGGCCACAACGACTTCGCGGGAACCAAGGACCAGCGGAAGCCCACGGAGCCGCCCGACCACGTCCACTACGAGCGGTGGCTCGGCCCCGCCTCCCGCAAGCCGTACATCAAGGCACGCCACCACCGCAATTGGCGGTGGGACTACAACATCGGTGGCGGCCAGCTCATGGACTGGATCGGCCACCACTGCGACATCGCCCACTGGGGCCTCGGCGACGACGCCGCGATCGGCCCGCTGGAGGTCCAGGGCGAGGGTGAGTTTCCACCCGTCGACGCGGTCTGGAACACCGCCACGTCCTTCCGCATCCGCTGCAAGTATCCCGACGACGTCGAGGTGGTCATCGCGTCCAACGACCACGACGGCGTGCGAATGGGGACGGAGTGGATCGGGGAGAAGGGCTCCATCTACGTGAACCGCGGGGACACCTTCGAGGCGCCGGAGAAGAAGTGGCGGGACCCGGAGATGGACGTGGGGAAGATCAAGCTCCACGCTTCGCCGGGCCACCACCGTGACTTCCTCGACGCGGTGAAGTCCCGGGGCGCGACCGTGGCGCCCGCGGAGGTCGGCCATCGGTCCATCACGCCGGGCCACCTCGGCCACATCTCGATGGTCCTCGGCCGCAAGATCCGATGGGACCCCTCGACGGAGCGCATCCAGGGCGACGCGACCGCCTCGCGGCTGCTCGGCCGGCCCATGCGGTCGCCGTGGGAGCTGTAGCCGGCCGGGAGACCGCGAGACGGGCGCGGCGGAGCGACGGTCCGCCTACAGTCGGCCCCTCCGACGGCTCGCCGTCGCCTGCTTAGGACCCCCGGACGACGCCCGATGCCCGACGCCCGCCTGCTCTCGGTGATCATGCCGGTCTACAACGAGCGCGCCTATCTCCGGCGCGCCGTCGACCGCGTGGAGGAGGTGGACCTCCCCGGCGGCCTCCAGCGACAGATCATCGTGGTCGACGACCACTCCACGGACGGCACACGCAGCGACCTCGTCACGCTTCAGCGGGAGCGGCCCCACCTCACGGGGGTCTACCACGAGAGGAACCACGGCAAGGGCGCGGCGCTGCGGAGCGGCCTCGAGCGGGCGACGGGCGACATCGTCGTCGTGCAGGACGCGGACCTCGAGTACGACCCGGAGGAGCTCGCCACGCTCCTCCGGCCCATCCTCGACGGTCGGGCGGACGCGGTGTTCGGCTCGCGATTCATCGGGGAGACCCACCGCGTGCTCTACTACTGGCACTACGTGGGGAACAAGGTGCTCACCACGCTCTCCAACATGTTCACCAACCTCAACCTGACGGACATGGAGTGCTGCTACAAGGCCTTCCAGAAGACGGTGGTCGAGCAACTGACGCTGAAGGAGAACCGCTTCGGCATCGAGCCCGAGCTCGTCGCGAAGGTCGCGAAGCTCGGCGTCCGCGTCTACGAGACGCCCGTCGGCTACTACGGCCGCGAGTACGAGGAGGGGAAGAAGGTGAGCTGGCGGGACGGCGTCAGCGCCCTCCGGTGCATCGTGCGGCACAACCTCTTCCGCTGAGCGAGACGACGCGCCGGAGACACTCGGCGCTCGAGGCTTACCGCCGTCACCTTCGTAGACGACAGTCCGCTCCGAAGCGCAGCCGAAGTCTCCTTGACTCCGCGCGGGGTTCCACGCCGCGAACCCCCTCGGTCACGCCGGCGGCGTGTTTGCGTGGGGGACACGGACAAGCCCGTCCGCGGGCCTGCCCGTGGTGGCGGGCTCGCTCCGCGCTGCAAGACACGCCCGTCGAGCCATCGACACTCGCGGAAGCGATCGCGAGTGGACGGCGCAGGGTGCCATTGGCAGCTCGTCTGCGAGTGCCCCAAGGACGCGAAAATGCACCCCGACCGGTGCGGGCGAGAAGCGTCGACAGGGGCCGTCCCCGGCGGCGCACGCTCTCGAGCGCCAGGAGATCCGGCGGAGGAGCTCGTTGAGCCGCCGAAGCTCCGGCCGAGCCGCCCCTCGGGTGGGCCACACAGAGCACCCGTTGCCGTCGCGGCATCCGCGGAAAAAATATGGGGGATTCGGCTCAGCCAATCCACGCGGCGGCAACGTGGGACCGCTGCCTTCGCGGCTGCGGAAGAAGGTGTTTCGCTGGCCTTCACCCGAGAGGCGGAGGCACGGTTGATGTGGCAAGGTTTGAGGGTTTTCGTCTGAAAGGAGGTTCTCGATGCCGAACGACCTGAAGAAGCGCCGGAGGAAGATGAGGAAGCACAAGCACAAGAAGGACCTGAAGAAGGGCCGATGATGCCCCTGACGGGCTCCGCTCCGACGGAGCGGAGCCGGAAGGGGCTATCCCCGAGACGCGAGCGCCGGAGGGACAATGGACGGATCGGCCGGGTGTCGACGGCGGCTCGCGGTCCCCTCCCGCCACGCACGGAGGCTTTGCGGATTCCCCCCCGGGGCGAACCGGCCAGGAGGAAGCGATCGCCCGGAAGGCCGGGTGTCTGTGTATACTGCGCGGACGGCTCGCGGGTAGCAACGCGGCGGTGTCTTCATGGTCCTGTTCCACCCGCGACCGCGAGGTCGGCCACTGCCCAATCCCACGGACGAGGGGTCTCGTATGCATCGGCCACACCGCACGTCGGCTCCGGTCCGCGTCACGGCAGAGCGGTTTTGTCGCGGCGTCGTCGTGGCGACGGCGGGGCTCACCGTCGGGGTCGCCGGGGCGGTCAGCGCGGCGCCGGCGTCCGAGGCGAGCCGCGACGCGAAGGGGATCGCCTTCTTCGAGCGCGCCGTCCGCCCCGCGCTCGCGGAGCAATGCTACCAGTGTCACAGCGAGGGGAGCGCGAAGGGGGATCTGCGGCTGGACAGTGTTCAGCGGCTTCGCGAGGCCACGGTGTCGGGCGCCCCGCTCGTCGAGCCGGGTGAGCCCGGGAAAAGCGCGCTGATCCAGGTCCTCCAGACGGGTGGCGACGGCGAGAAGAGTCCGCACCACGTCGACGGTCGGCTCGTCTGGCGGCTGAACAAGTGGGTGGGAGCGGGAGCGCCCATGCCGACGGGGGAGGCGGGCGGCTCGGAGGGGAAGTTCTGGGGCTACCGGCCGCTGCGGAGGCCCGCGGTTCCGGAGACGAAGGGGGAGTGGGCTCGGACACCGGTCGACCGCTTCGTGGCGAAGAAGCGGGCGGAGAAGGGTCTATCTCCGGTGCGCGACGCGGACCGGCGGACGCTGATCCGGCGGGCGTATTTCGACCTGCTCGGCCTCCCGCCCACACCCCGTGCCGTGAAGGCCTTCGTCGACGATCCCGACCCGACGCCGCAGGCGTTCGAGGAGCTCGTGGACCGCCTCCTCGCCTCGCCCCGCTTCGGCGAGCGGTGGGGGCGGCACTGGTTGGACGTGGCCCGCTACGCGGAGTCGAGCGGGAAGGAGTTCAACTTCATCTACCCCTACGCGTGGCCCTACCGCGACTACGTCATCGAGGCATTCAACGAGGACAAGCCGTACGACCGCTTCCTCCGCGAGCAGATCGCCGGGGATCTCCTCCCCGCCGACAGCCGGGCGGAGCGCGACGAGCAGCGGATCGCCACGGGCTTTCTCGCCATCGGGCCGAAGCGGCACAACGCGAGCGGACGCACGTTCCGCGCCGACATCGTCGACGATCAGATCAGCACCGTCGGACGCGGCATCCTCGGGCTCACCCTCGGCTGCGCCCGCTGTCACGACCACAAGTTCGACCCGATCCCCACCGAGGACTACTACGCGCTCGCGGGCATCTTCTCGAGCACCAAGAACCTCTACGGGATGGAAAGCAGCCAGTACTCCAACCATCCCGCCGACTACCTCGCCTACGGCCCCGACGCGGAAAAGCGGTACAAGGCCGTCAAGGAGCACCGGAAGAAGCTCGAGGAGACGAAGAAGCAGCTCGAGAAGGCGAAGAAGAAGCGAAAGAAGCTCGAGAAGAAGCTGAAGCAGGCCGAGAAGAAAGCGAAGAAGGATAAAGGCAAGAAAGAGGGTGAAGGGGACACAACCAAGCCGATCAAGAAGAAGCTCGACGCGGCCAAGAAGAACGTCGAGAAGCTCGAGCAGCGGAAGAAGTCGCTAAAGGAGAACCCACCCACGCCGCCCAAGTACGCGATGGGTGTCGAGGAGGGGAAGGACCCGAGCGACGCTAAGGTGGCCATCAACGGCGATCCCGGCGACCGGGGGAAGACGGTGCCCCGCGGCTTCGTCAGCGCGGTGAAGGTGGAGAACCCGCCGACCGTGAACCCCGACCGCAGCGGGCGGCGGGCGCTCGCCGAGTGGCTGACCCGGCCGGACCACCCGCTGACCTCGCGGGTGATGGTCAACCGGGTGTGGCACCACCTCTTCGGCCGCGGCATCGTCCCCACCGTGGACAACTTCGGGGCGCTGGGCAAGCCGCCGACTCACCCGAAGCTCCTCGACTACCTCGCGAGCCGCTTCGTCCGCGACGGCTGGTCCGTCAAGGGGCTGATCCGCCGGATCATGCTCAGCCGGACGTATCAGCTGAGCTGCCGGCCGGACGACGCGAACGCGAAGGTGGACCCGCAGAACACGCTCCTCTGGCGCCACAGCCCGCGACGCCTCGAGGTGGAGCCCCTCCGCGACGCCATGCTCGCGGTGAGCGGCCAGCTCGACGGGCGGCCGCTGGAGGGTTCGCTGATCACCAAGGTGGGCCGTCCGTTGGCGCGGCGGGTCGCCGAGAAGAAGCTGAACCCGAAGAGCCACCGGCGAACCGTCTACCTGCCCGTGGTCCGCTTCTACCCGTCGGAGATGCTCCAGCTCTTCGACTTCCCGGCGCCCAGCCTCGTCGTGGGCGAGCGGAACGTGACCACCGTGCCCGCCCAGGCGCTGTACATGCTCAACGACGCCTTCGTCCTCGAGCAGGCGACCCACATGGCCGAGCGGGTGCTTCGCGAGGCGGACGGGAGCGTCGGCACGCGGGTGGCGCGGGCCTACCGGCTGGCGTTCGCCCGGCCGCCGTCGGCCGAGGAGAAAGAGGAGGCCCGACGCTATCTCCAGCGGGCGAGAGAAGCGATCGACGCCTCCGACGAGCAGGAGCGGCGCGTGCAGGCGTGGGCGAGCCTGTGCCAGGCGTTGATGGCCAGCGCCGAGTTTCGCTACCTTGTGGACGCCGGCGGAGCCCGCGAGGCCGAGGAGCGGCCGACGCGGGCGAGAACGGCGGCTGACTCGAAAACACCGTCCGAGAGAAGGACACAGCAATGAGCGAGCCCCTTCAGAGCCCGATCTCCCGCCGGCGTGTGCTCCAGGCGAGCTCCTGCGGCTTCGGCTACCTCGCGTTCGCCAGCCTCGCCGCGGAGGCGAGCGCCGGCCGGGACAACCCGCTGGCGCCGAAGGTGCCGCACTTCCCGCCGCGGGCGAAGCGGGTGATCTTCCTGTTCATGCGGGGCGGTCCCTCGCAGATGGATACCTTCGACTACAAGCCGCAGCTCCAGCGGGACGACGGCAAGTCCGTCCACAACGACAAGGAGCTCTACGGCTCGCCGTGGAAGTTCCACCGCCGCGGGGACAGCGGCCTCTGGGTCTCGGAGCTGTTCCCGCACGTCGCCGGCTGCGCCGACGACCTCTGCGTGCTCCGAAGCATGCAGACGGACAGCTCCGCCCACCCCCAGGCCATCCCCTTCCTCCACACCGGCAGCTTCCAGTTCGTCCGTCCGTCGATGGGGGCGTGGACGCTGTACGGCCTGGGCTCGGAGAACCGGGACCTCCCCGGGTTCATCACCATCAACCCCAGCCGCGTCTTCGGCGGGCCGGGCAATTACGGCAGCGCCTTCCTCCCCACCGCCTACCAGGGCACACGCATCGGGTGGGAGGGTCAGTCGCTGAAGAACGCCAAGATCGAGAATCTCCGCAACGACAAGTGGACCGCGGAGCTGGAGAAGCACCAGCTCGGCTACATCCGGTCCATGAACCAGCGGCTCGCGGAGCGACAGCCGCAGGAAGCGGAGATCGACGGGGTGATCAACTCCTTCGAGCTCGGCGCCCGGATGGAACGGGCCGTGCCGAACGTGATGGACCTGAGCGACGAGGCGGAGACGACGCTCGCGTCCTACGGCATCAACCAGAAGCCCACCGACAACTTCGGCCGACAGTGCATCCTCGCCCGCCGCTTCGCCGAGGCGGGCGTGCGGTTCATCGAGCTCGGCCACGGTGGCTGGGACCACCACAACAACCTCGAGAAGGGGCTGAAGGCCCGCTGTCGCGAGACGGACAAGCCCATCGCGGGCCTGCTGAAGGATCTCAAGAGGCGCGGCCTCCTCGAGGACACGCTGGTGGTCTGGGGCGGCGAGTTCGGCCGCCAGCCGGAGCTCCAGAACGACAGCGGACGAAACCACAACGCCGGCGGCTACACCATGTGGATGGCCGGCGGCGGGACCAAGGGCGGAATCGCCCACGGCGGAACCGACGCGTACGGCAACAAGGCCGTGGAGAAGCCGGTCCACCTCCACGATCTCCACGCGACCATGCTCCACCTCCTCGGCCTCGACCACGAGAGGCTGACCTATCGATATGCGGGGCGGGACTTCCGGCTCACCGACGTCCACGGCAGCGTCGTCAAGGACATCATCGCGTAGGTTTCGTGACTCGCGTAGGGCCCGTTGGCACAGGCCTCTCGCCTGTGCCGTTTTGTTAAGGAGGCGGAAAAGAATAAGTTGAGCCTATACGCCAAAGCGAGGAGCGGGA